>JAYUWL010000108.1:0-5523 GCA_043753585.1 Burkholderiales bacterium | reverse complement strand
TTGGCCAGGCGGAGCATGCGTTTACGGAGCACTTCATGCCTTTCCCGTATCCCGAATGGCTGGGCTTCACGTTTGCTGCGCACGATGTCAAAGTCCACCCTGCGCAAGCGGTAAAGTTCGCCTGCTCTTGCAGCATGGAGCGCGTTCTGAACGCGCTGAAACTGGTCGGCGAAGACGAGCTGCAACCCTTGATCGAAGAGCACGGGAAAATTTCGACGCGCTGCGAATTCTGCGGAAAGGCCTATGAGGTCAGCGCGGCATCGTTCGCCGAGCTTTTCCGCCGTAACGACGCGCTGCATCCTCCCGGTTCGCAGCTGTTGCAATAGGCTGGATGGCTCCGCTGATGACCGACATTGCCATGGTTCGCATCGACAAGTGGCTTTGGGCAGCGCGCTTTTTCAAGACCCGCTCACTTGCCACTGATGCGATTGATGCCGGTCATGTTCGACGCGCATCGGTTGGCTCGGTATCGGGCGACCGCGTAAAGCCCGCGCATGCCGTTCGCGCTGGAGAGAGTTATGCTGTGCAGCGTGGCGACTTGCTGCAAGAGGTTGTGGTCACCGCGGTGTCGGAACGGCGCGGGTCGGCAACGGATGCCGCGTTGCTCTACCGTGAAACCGAAGCGAGCGTCGCCGCGCGGCTTGAGCAAAAAGCCCTGCATGCCGCCGCCGACGCCGCGATGGGCAGTCATGGCGCGACATTTCTGCGCGGGCGCCCGACCAAGCAGGATCGGCGCAAACTGGCCGACATGTTCGCCAAAAACTATATCCACCAGAGCTCGCCGGACGGCAACGAATGACACTTACCTTTACCGGTGAACGCTTCCTGCCCGCGTGCGCGGGCGAGATGATTTACGAACACTGGCATCGCTACCTGATGGCGCGCGATTACGTGGCGGGCAAACGAGTTCTCGATGTAGCAAGCGGTGAGGGCTACGGGTCACACCTGCTGTCGAGCGTAGCTGCCCACGTCGTGGGTGTCGATATCTCGGTTGAGGCTGTCGCACATGCCAACAGCCGCTATGGCAGCGAACGGCTACGCTATGTTGCGGCCAGCTGTACACAAGTGCCTGAACCCGACGCCAGCTTTGACATCATTGTTTCCTTCGAGACGATTGAGCACATCACAGGGCACGAAGCGTTTCTGCGAGAAGTACTTCGTCTGTTGGCTGCGGAGGGTATGTTCATTATTTCGTCGCCCAACCGCCCCGAATACAGCGACAAAACAGGTTATAAAAACGAGTTTCACGTCAAGGAGCTGGATCGCGCCGAGCTCCGGTTATTGCTGGATCCGTATTTCCCGGCGCAAGCGTGGTTTGCCCAGCGTGCGGCATTTCACTCGATGGTCTGGCCGCTTGATGTCGCAGCCTCAAGCGCCACCGCGCTGACGGCCGACGGGGACAGAGCCTATCCCGAGCCAATGTACTTTGTGGTTTTCTGCGCGCGCAACCAAAATCGTATCGCTGGTGTCAACGCTGAACAGAGTCTGGTGACCGATCGTGATCAGTCGGTGTACACCGAGTGGTCGCGCACCTATCGCGAGAACGCGATGTTGCGCTCTGAAATTACAGCGTTGAACGCTGCGCCGATCGCAACTAGAACAGATGTCGAAATTCCGAAAATACCTGTCCAGGAGACCACCGCAGTCAACGCACAACGCGAACCATGGCTTGTCCGCCTCGCGCGCGCAATGACTCGGCGCTGAACACAACACCGTACTATCCTACGCCGAACGGAACCCAATCCGATATGACACTGCCCAATACAGCCGCATTGGCGGCATTTGCCGACGCCGGGTTGCCGCGTCTTTTGCTGGTGACGCATGCCTGGGGGGGCGGCGTTGAACAGCACGTAAACACGCTTATCGCATCGCTTTCAGGGCGCGCGCGTGTAGCGGTGCTGCGGCCTGTCGATAGCGACAGCGTACAGCTCGTACTGCCGGGAAGTGAGCTCATGCGTCTTGCCAGCAAAAGTTGGACGCCGCTCGTCAATGCGCTTCGCGGGCTCGATTTCCAGCGCCTGCACTTACACCATGTTCAGGGTTTTCCACGCGCCATTCTTGATCTCAATCACGCGCTTTCGATTCCGTTCGACTGTACGCTGCACGACTACGCGAGCATCTGCCCGCAGAATCAGTTGGTCGATCCCGAAGGGCGATACTGCGGCGAACCTGATGACGCAGGCTGCAACCGTTGCATTCAACAACGCCCGCATGCCTGGGCACTTGACATTGCCGGCTGGCGAGCCGCGTGGAACGCCACGCTGCTGCGCGCCGATCGCGTGATTGCGCCTAGCCAGAGCGTTGCCGACAAAGTGCATCGCTATCTGCCGGATATCCACATTCAGGTCATACCGCATGCCGAGCGTCCATTGACGCCGTTTCCACGTGTGGTCAAAGTTGCGCTTTTGGGCGCGTTGTCAAATTCGAAAGGTCTGGCAGTCGCCGTGGCTGTCGCCAATCTGGCCCAGCGTATGCACTCGCGCGTGACGATCCGGCTCATTGGACACGCCGCCGAGCCGTTGCCCAAAAACCTTCCCGCCACTGGTCTGTATGAGGCGGACGAGTTGCCTCGCCTGATTGCAACTGAGCGACCTGATGTGCTGTGGCTGCCGACCCAGGTACCAGAAACGTTTTCGTACACCTTGTCGGCGGCGATTGCGTCGGGACTGCCCATCGTCGCGTCCGATCTCGGCGCGTTCCCGGAACGCCTGGCCGGCGTACCGAAATCAGTGTTGTTGCCGTTCGACGCTTTGCCTTCGACCTGGCATGACGCCTTGCTGAGTGCGGGATCTCCTGCTACAGCTACCGAAGATGCGCCATCGCCGCAGCACGGACTGACTGTCCCGCCCAGTGCCGACGCCGCTGCTATCGCTGCACGTTTGCCGCAACGCGTTGACGGCGCCAGCGTGGTGGCGCTGACGGAACTGATCGAGCGCAGTCGCACAACGCTGCCAGCTCGTATTGAAGTCCCACGTGCTTTAATTAACGTCTTTCGTATCGGCGTCTACGGAGGACATCACCCTTCAACAGAGGTCATAGAACGCCGGCTGGCGGAATTGCCCGACGGTGAGCACGAAATTGTCGGCCGAACTGACTATGACGCACTATCGACGTCAAGCACTAATGAGATAGCGAATCTCTCTCACTCGCTTGAGGCAATGACGCTGTCACTCAAAACGATGGAGGACGCCAACGTTTCGCTGCAATCGTCCAACGTTTCGCTGCAATCGTCCAGCGTTTCGCTGCATTCGTCCAATGTGAATATGCAATCGTCGAACGCCACTTTGTCGATGTCACTTGAGACACTCACGCACTCAAATCAAGCTCTGTCGCAGCAGCTTCTTTTGCACGAGGGCGTTGCACAATCGCACGAGACATTGTCACATTCGAACCAGGCGCTCTCACAGGCCTACGACGCATTGCTGCTCTCATACCGGAACCTCTCTCAGTCGCTTGAGTCCTTGACGCAAATACAGGAAGAACTGTCTGCGTCGCATCAGATGATGTCAAACTCGCTTGACGCCGCATCTGACACCATCGACGATACCAACCAGTTGCTTGAGGAAACGCGCGCCGCGTATAACCGTCTTTCCGCCGAACACGCCGCTGACAGCGTTCGCTGGCGCGAGGCGCTTGACGCCGCCGAAGACCGGGCCGCGGCGGCCCGCGTTCACATGGCATACCTTGAGAGCGAACTACTCCGCCTGCTCAAACAACATCAGGAGCTACAAGCCCACAGCTTCGAGCAGAACCGAAAATTGCATGAGATGTGGAGCACGTCGTCGTGGCGGATTACCAAACCGCTGCGCTTTCTTGCGCGCCGGGTGCGACACACTGGTCGCACCCTTGCTGTCACGACCAACTTGGTGCGCCGCTCGCCGACTCTCTTGCGCGGAGCGATCGCACGCTTTCGACGCGGCGGAATCAGTCATGTATTGGAGCGCGTCGAGCTTGAATACCGGGCTCCTGATCCGACCGTATCGGTTGCGCTTCCTGAGGTCGGTGTCGAGTCGGTTCACGCGCTGGCATTGCCAACGACCTCCACAGCAACGAAGCTCTCGATCATCATACCGGTCTATGGCCAGCACGCTACAACCTTCGCCTGCCTGAAAAGTATTGCCGAAAATCCCCCGCGCATGAGCTTTGAAGTGGTCGTCATGGACGATTGCTCGCCCGAGCCTGCCGCGATTGCCCTGGCGTCGGTTGAAGGATTGCGCGTCGTCCGCAACCCGGGCAATCTGGGCTTTATCGGCAACGTCAACGCAGGCGCCGCAGCGGCACGCGGCGAATGGTTAATCATTCTTAACAACGACACGCTGGTGCGGCCGAACGCACTCAACGCGCTGCTGGACACGTTCGAGCAGCACGCCAATGTAGGGCTGGTCGGCGCAAAATTGCTCAATGCCGACGGCACAGTTCAGGAAGCGGGCGGCATCGTATGGAACGACGGCAGCGCCTGGAACTGGGGGCGCGGGCAACACCGTGACGACCCAAAATTTAATTTTGTGCGGGATGCAGACTATTGTTCGGGTGCCGCGCTCGCGATCCGTCGCGACCTGTTCCTGGACCTCAACGGCTTCGACCCGCACTATGCGCCAGCGTATTACGAAGACGTTGACCTCGCCTTTCGCATCCGGGCGCGTGGCATGCGTGTGCTCTATCAACCCGCTTCGGAGGTGTTTCACCTCGAAGGTGTTAGCCATGGTCGGGATGAGAAAAGTGGCGTAAAGGCGTATCAAATCGCGAATGCCAAAAAGTTTTTTGAGCGCTGGCAAACGACTCTGGCCGCGCATCGTGCAAATGCCGATGAACCTGAGCTCGAAGCGCATCGGTCAACGGTCAGCAACATACTCATCGTTGAAGCCTGCATGATCACGCCGGATCAGGATGCAGGCTCGGTGCGGCTACTCAACATGCTGAAACTGCTCAAACGCGACGGTCATCATGTCACTTTTGTCGCGGACAATCTGGAGTATTCGCAAAAATACGTAAGCCTGTTGCAGCAGTTGGGCGTCGAGGTTCTGCACGGCGCCTTCGCGGAATCGGTGCGCAGAGTGTTGCAGTTGCGTGGCAAGTCGCTCGATACCGTGATGATCTGTCGTCACTACATCGCATCCAGGTACCTGTCACGCGTGCGAGTCTATGCGCCGAGTGCACGCATCATCTTCGACACCATCGATTTGCATTTTTTGCGTGAAGAGCGTGAGGCCGCGCTGAGAAATGACCCCGCCATGGTTCGCGCAGCGGCGGTGACCCGCTCCAAGGAAATCGCCGTTATGCGGCGCTCAGACATCACACTGGTGGTCTCTGAATCTGAACGAGACCTGCTTGCTCAGGTGCTTCCGAGGACCAACGTCGACATCATCTCGCTCATCAACGATGAGGCACCCGCGCCAAGACCGTTTAACGAGCGCAAAGGCATCTTGTTTATCGGCGGTTTCCGCCACCCGCCCAACGTCGATGGCGTGACCTGGTACATCAGCGAAGTGCTGCCCCATGTGCGCAAAGCACTACCTGACGTCA
>JAYUWL010000107.1:0-5553 GCA_043753585.1 Burkholderiales bacterium | reverse complement strand
ATCCGTGCTCGCTCAAGCTTCGTTGCCGTCGAACGGGACACCGTGTCAGCAGCTATTCTGAAAGCGCTGTACAGCGACACCGAAGAGGTGATCGAGTCCGCGCTTGAGGACACGCGGCTGCCCGAGTCGTATTTCGATCTCGTGATCGGCAACGTACCCTTTGGCAACTTGACGATCAAAGACAAGCAGACGAGGGGCCTGACTGCCCTGGTCCATGACTACTTCATCATCAAGTCGCTCCGGAAGGTGCGTCCAGGTGGTCTGGTCACGCTGTTGACAACCTCAGGAACCATGGACAAGGTGTCATCCCGTTCGCGAGATCAGATTGCAAAACTCGGTCAGCTCATGACCGCGCTTCGCCTTCCAACGAGTGTCTTCGCGTGCGACGACGCCTCCGTGGTGGTGGATTTGTTGGTATTCCGTCGCTACAAGAGCGAACGAAACGTGTACGACAAGCCATCCTGGACCGGGTGCACCTTCATCTCCTTTGATGAAGCTGGCCATGCGATCAATCCGTACTGGGTAGAAAACCCGGATCACGTTCTCGGGACGCTGGTATCAGAGTCCTCGCGCTACGGCAACAAGCTCTCCTGCGAAGGTGAATTTGCGGTCGACGCCTTTCGGTCGCGTCTTTGCGCCCCTGAACTCGCCAGCTTACTCACGCAGGCGGAAACGACAGCGCCTCGCGCGATCGCAAGCCATGACATGCCTGAAGGCTCGTTCCAGCTGGTCAACGGAACTATTCGCGTCGTCGAAAACGGCCTACTGACGGTGTTTGACAAAACGGGCGCTGCGCTCGAGCGCGTGCTCGCATTGATCGGCGTTCGTGATGCACTCAAACGCCTGTTGGTGCTTCAGGTAAGCGCCACCGCGACCGATGAGGAAGTGGAGGCTCAACGCGCAACGCTCGCCGCGAACTATGCTGCTTTATGCAGCAAGTTTCAGCAGATCACCGCGCGCGGTAACCGCATCGCGTTTGACGATGACCCCAGCTACCCGCTGCTGCTCTCACTGGAGCAATGGGATGAGAATGAAGAGATCTACGTACCGGCCAGGATATTCCGGGAGCGTACGACGTGGCCGCACAATCGCGAGCGATCAGCAGCTAACGTCGCTGATGCAGTATTGATCAGTCTCGATGCAAAAGGCCGCATTGATGCCGACTATATGGCAGGGCTCCTCGACCGTGAAACGGAAGTGGTTCGCGCCGAGATTGCCTCGACTGACGGCTATTACGTCGACCCTGCGAGTCTTTCAGCGGTGACCGCGGATGAATACCTATCGGGCAATGTTCGACAGAAGCTGAGCGAGGCCATTGACGCCGCGGAGCGTGACCGAGCGTTCGAAAGAAACGTCGCCGCGTTGAGAAAGGTGGTTCCCGCATGGGTTCCAGCTGAACAGATCGGCGTTCGCCTCGGGCAACCGTGGATCAGCCCTGACGACGTGAACGCGTTTGCCGGGCACCTGTCTGAAAAGCGCCATGTGGAGATCAGCTATTCGGCTGCTACTGCTACCTGGACGGTACCGAAACAGTTTGGTTCTCCCGTGCTGTGGCGTACCGATGCGCTGGATTTCTGGGCGCTGCTACGGCATGCTCTCAACCAGCAACAACCGCGAGTTACCAAGTTGGTCGACGGCAAAGAGGTGGTTGATCCCGATGGCACGCTGGCTGCCCAGGCAAAAATTGCCGAGTTGCAAGAGGCTTTCGGGCAGTGGATCTGGTCAGACGTTGACCGGGCGAACCGACTCGAAAAGGTCTACAACGAGCAGTACAACTGCATGGTTAAACGTGTCTACGACGGTTCACACCTGAGTTTTCCTGGGATGAGCGGGGTCTACAAACCGCGTTCCAACCAACGCAACGCCATCTGGCGTGGCCTGCAATCGGGGAACCTGTTGCTGGATCACTTCGTTGGATCAGGGAAAACGCTCACGCTGTGCACCCTCGCGATGGAGAGTCGCCGTCTTGGACGCGCAACAAAACCGATCATCGTTGTTGCCAATAGCACCTTGCCGCAGTTCACGGGTGAGTTTCTGCGGATCTATCCGGGCGCAAACGTGCTTATGATGGGTCGCGAAGACATGAGCAAAAGCGAGCGCAAGCGCTTCGTTGCCCGCGTGGCCACAGGGGACTGGGATGCGGTCATCATGCCGCACTCGGTGTTCGACCGGCTCGCACTGTCGCACGACATGGTGCAAAGCTACGCCGACGAACTGTGTCACGCCATTGACATGGAGCTGGCCGCGCCCGATATCGACCGTAATGCGGAGCGCAAGCTTCTTCAAACACGGGAATCCTTGAAGGCAAAGCTTGACCGCATGCTCGACGCGAGCACCAAAGATGATCACATCCTGTTCAGCGAACTGGGCTGCGACATGCTGTTGATCGATGAGGCGCACGCCTATAAAAATCTCTTCGTTCAGTCGAAGATGCAGGGTGTGGCCGGGGTGAGCACCAACGAATCCCAACGCGCCATGGGCATGCTGCTTAAAACCCGCTATATCGCGGAGTTGCGCGGCGGACAATCAGGTGTCGTGTTTGCGACAGCAACACCCCTGACCAACACCATGACTGAAGTATTCGTGCTGCAACAGTATCTGCAGCCGGAAACCCTTCAGAAAATGGGTATCGCGCATTTCGATGCCTGGGCTGCAAACTTTGGCAACGTCGTCACTGAGGTTGAGGTCGCTCCCGACGGCAGCGGCTTCCGCACGAAAGCGCGATTTGCACGGTTCATCAACGTTCCAGAGCTGGCAACGATCTGTTCGGAGTTTTGGGATACGGTGACGCCCGAGGATGTTCAAGGGCTGGTTCGCCCAGAGCTTGAAACCGGACAGCCGATTGTGATCAGCGTGCCCGCCTCACGGGTGCAGCGCGCCTACACGTCGATGCTCGCCATCCGCGCCGAAGAAATTCGCAAGCGCACAGTGACGCCGAAGCAAGACAATATGCTTGCCGTTGTTCTTGACGGAGCCAAAGCGGCACTCGACATGCGCATCATCGATCCAACGATTGAGGATCACGCGGACTCGAAACTTAACGCCTGCGTGCGAAACGTCTTCGAAATCTGGGCCAAAAGCTCGGCTGAAAAGGCGACACAGATCATCTTCTGCGACCTGAGTGTCGGCAATCAGCCGGGATTCTCGGTTTATGAGGACATCGCTCACAAGCTCATCAACCGCGGCATACCGCGTGATCAGGTGGCCTTTGCGCAGAGCTACAAAACCGACACGCAGCTGATGATGCTTGATCGCGAAATGAATGCCGGAAAAATTCGGGTTCTGCTGGGATCAAGCGCGGTGCTAGGCATTGGTCGTAACGTCCAGAAGCGACTGATCGCATGGCATCACCTTGATGTGCCCTACCGGGCCGACCAGGTGGAACAACGCGACGGGCGCGGCATGCGTCACGGTAATACACACCGCGTTGTGGGTAACTATCGATACGTCACCGAAGGCTCGTTTGACGCTTATAAGTGGCAAACCGTGCACCGGAAAGCGCTGTTCACCGCGCAGTTCCGCAAAGCCGATGTGGCCGACAGAACCGTTGAAGATCTTGACGCCGGCGTGATGAGTTACGCAGAAATCAAGGCCATCGCAAGCGGTGACCCTCGAGTTCGCGATCACATCCTGATGCAAAACAAGATGGGAGTTTTGAACGCCCAACGACGCGATAAAGAGCGGATGATTGAGCAACTGGAACACGACATCCGTGCGATTCCCGCTATGATTGCTGCGGTTGAGCGAAAGCTTGTGGACTGGACTGCTGCAGCTGCGGCCGGCCGGGACGTGAGTCGCGATTCGTTTGCCATCACCATTGAAGGGCAGACTTACACCACACGTGCCGTCGCAGCTGACATCCTGCTCAAGGTGCTTGCCATATTCGCGACTTCAAAAAAGGAGCGTGTGCGCCGGATCGGCAGGTTCGCTGGCTACGAGATCGAGTTGTCGAAATCGGCCTCTGATCTGAGTCTGGTGTTCGGGGATCTGTCTGTGGGCTGCAATGCAGGTCCGATGACGCTACCTGAGACGCTGATGAAGCGCTTGGCAGAATTGCCGAAGCTCTTCGCAACGCGCCGGGACGAAAGTGAGGCGCGCCTGCGCTATCTCCAGGTGCGCTTGCCGCAGGCACCCGAAGCGTCAGCTTCCCTCAGCGCGGACTTCGAAGCTTTCAAGGTGCAATACGATGCTGCGGAAGCGCGCGCGAATGACCTGGCCCATGCGGCCGAGGCCGTAACCGCATAAGCTATTGCCGGTCGGATCTTCGGATTCGACCGGAATGACATCCATTTGGATGGAATAACAAAACCGGGGCAATTGCCCCGGGTTATCGCCCTTTCACAAGGGCGATTTCCAGAGACACTCTCTGGAAATCGTCTTTAGTGACGCCGTTTCCGCCCCCTCAGAGGCCTTCTGAGACACGCGCTTTGCGCAAACACTCAAGAGCAACAGGGCACCCTTGTCGCTCGATGGCAGACCCATAGGTCGCGTCAAAACACCCGCTGCATCGGCAGCATCCACCCACGAGGGCTCTCTATCCTCGCGGGTAGTGTGCCCTCCAAATCTTGGAGAAACACCATGGCCCACGAACTCAACATTCTCGCTAACGGACAAGCCGCAATGGCCTACGTTGGCGAAACGCCCTGGCACAAGCTCGGGCAGCGCATGGAGCCTGACGCCGCCCTCGACGACTGGAAGACCGCTGCAGGGCTCAACTGGCAAGCCCAGAAGCGTCCTGCAATTTTCGTTGACGATGCCGGCGAGCAACACACGATTCCAGGCCGCTTTGCGCTCGTTCGCAGCGACACCAACCACCCCTTTGAGGTGGTTTCTGCGCAGTACCAACCGGTGCAGCCCGACATCATCATGGACTTCTTTGGCGCGGTCATCCGCAACAACGGCTTCCGTATGGAAACGTTGGGAGCGCTGTTCAAGGGTGAAAAGATCTTCGCACTGGCCCGCGCTGGCGAAACCCAGGAAGTGGTCAACGGGGATCCTGTTGCACCCTACCTGCTGCTCGCCACGTCGTTCGACAAGTCGAGCCCGACGCTCGTCACTCCAACCACCGTACGCGTAGTGTGTAAAAACACGCTCGCAATGGCAGTGGCGGAAGAAGCGCGGAAGGCGTTTCGTTCGGTACGTGTTGTCCATCGCACGGCATTCAACCCCGACTCCATCCGCGCGGATCTGGGCCTGCATATGCAGAGCTCATTTGAGCGCTTCATGCAGAACACCCGCGCATTGGCGGCTAAAAAGGTCAATCACGCTACCTTCGAAACGTTCATGCAGAACCTGCTCGCGACCACGGTCGACGGGAAGCTCGTTCCTCTGAGCATTGAAGACGCTCGCGAGCATCGAACCTATGAGAAGGTCCAGCGCCTTTTCGAGCAGGGTATCGGTGCCGACATTCCGGCCGTTCGCGGCACGGGTTGGGGTCTTGTCAATGCCGTGACGGAGTATGTCGATCACGGGCGCAACGTCGAAAACTTCGACAAGCGCTACGACAGTGCGCTCTTTGGCGACGGCGCAAACATCAAAGCCCGGGCGATGGAA
>JAYUWL010000106.1:0-45606 GCA_043753585.1 Burkholderiales bacterium | reverse complement strand
CGCATCTGGATTTGCCCAAAAGCATCGAGGGCTACTACCAGGAAACCGGGCGCGCAGGCCGCGACGGTGAGCCCGCTTTCGCATGGATGACTCATGGTTTGGCCGACGTGGTCAAGCAGCGCCGTTTTATCGAAGAGAGTGATGCGGGTGAGGACTTCAAGCGCCTGCAAAAGAACCGTCTGGATCGATTGTTGGCGCTCGCTGAGACGACCGCCTGTCGTCGGGCCGTGCTGCTCGACTACTTCAGCGAGCCACAGCCCGCAGGATATCGCTGCATGAACTGCGACAACTGCAATGATCCGCCAGAGATGTGGGATGCCACCAAACCAGCGCAGATGTTTTTGTCGGCAGCGGTACGTACCGGCCAATTTTTTGGCGCCGCGCATTTGATTGACGTGCTTCGCGGTAGCAAAAGTGAGAAGGTTCTGGCCCGCGGGCACGACAGCTTGCCCGTGCATGGGATTGGGGCCGCGTACGAGGCTGACGTATGGCGGTCGCTCATTCGCCAGTTGGTCGCTCGCGGCGCGCTTTTTGCGGACGCAGAGGCTTACGGCGCGCTCAAATTGACCGAATCCGCTCGCCCAATTTTGCGTGGCGAGCAAATCTTGACCTTGCGAAGAATCGCTACGAAAGCGGAACAGCGCGGCGCACGAACTCGTGATCGCGCTGGCGCTTTGCGTAAAGTGGGTGGCGCAAAGACCGGTAACCCGATCATCGTCGACATGACCGCCGACGCGCGCGGTCGTTTCGCCGCACTCAAGGCGTGGCGAACCGCGCAGGCCTCAAGCGCAGGCATTCCCGCTTACATGATTTTTTCCGACACTGCGCTGCGTGGTATTGCCGAACGCGCGCCGGCAACGAACTCGCAACTGCTCGAGGTTTCCGGAGTGGGCGACGCCAAACTGGCACGCTACGGCGAATCGATCCTCGAACTGCTAGCCGGCCAGCAACCCGATATCGATGCGCTGATCGCGAGCGAATCCTCGATTGCGGCGGCTGAAGCGTTTGCCATGACGCCTACCGTTGCGCACAGCTTTGCGCTCGTGAAAGACGGCCATCGACCCGAAGCAATCGCTGCCGCCCGGGCGTTGGCGGTGAGCACGGTTTACGGGCATCTCGCGGTGGCCATCGAAAAGCGGGCCCTGACCCTCTCGGAGGCTCTTGCCGACGTTTCAGACGTAGAGATTGAGTCGATGAGGGTGGCATTGCGCGCCGCCGAGCTTACCGCTCCGGACGCGATGCTCAAAACCGCAGCGGAGATCATCGGCGAGGGGGCCAACATGCCGTGGCTCAGATGCGTATCAGCTGAACTCGCTAACGCGGCTTAGATACTGGGGTCGAGCGCAGAATGCGGCAAAGTCGATAAGTCAACTTTCGTCTGTTGAGCCTAATCGAAATGGTCGTCTTTGGCGAAAGCTGTTGTTAATGTTTGGCCGTCGAAAGCGTGCGCCGACGCCTCGCGCGTTTTTCGTTGCGTCCCCTTTCCGGGCTGGCTCGAAAGCCTGTGCTACCCTTCCCACTGTTGTTTTAGAACCACCGCTGATGTCCACTGCCCTAGTTACCGCGCAATCGCTGCTTCTTACTCCCGCCAATCTCTCGATCGATCAACTCTGGGGCACGCTGCACGGACTTTCGCGCCGTGGCGTGGAGTTTGCTGATTTGTACTTTGAACATCACAAAAGCGAGTCCTGGTCGCTCGAAGAATCCATAGTCAAGAGCGGCAGTTTCTCCATTGAATCCGGGGTCGGTGTGCGCGCCATCACCGGTGAACAGACCGCGTTTGCATACTCGGGTGACATCGGCATTGCATCAATTAGCCAGGCGGCAGACACTGTGGCAGCGATTGGGCGTGCCGGACAAAGCGCATCAGTTGCTGTGAACGGGGGCCGCGCATCGCCGACGCTCTACACCGCTGCCGATCCACTCGCCTCAATCAGCGATGACGCCAAAATTGCTCTTCTGCGCGAGACCGAGGTCATTGCACGGGCGCGCGATCCCCGTGTGACGCAGGTGATGGTGAATCTCGCCTGCGAACATGTCGTCATGCTGGTGATGCGCAGCGACGGTGTCGTGGCGGCTGACGTTCGCCCGCTGTGCCGACTCAATGTGACTGCTATCGTCGAGCACAACGGCAAACGCGAGCAGGGACGCTCGGGCGGCGGTGGACGCTACGGATTTGAGCGGTTCGACACTGCGTTTATGACCAAACGAGCCCATGAGGCCGTGGACATGGCGCTGTTGAACCTGGACGCCAGGCCCGCGCCCGCCGGCGTGATGCCTGTGGTCTGTGGCCCAGGCTGGCCCGGCGTTTTGCTGCATGAGGCGGTCGGACACGGGCTTGAGGGCGATTTCAATCGTAAAGGCTCATCTGCGTTTAGCGGCCGCATTGGTGAACGCGTAGCGGCAACAGGTGTGACGGTGCTTGATGACGGCACACTCAAGGATCGTCGCGGCTCGTTGACCGTCGACGATGAAGGTACGCCAACGAACGCTACGGTGCTGATCGAAGACGGCATTTTGAAGGGCTACATTCAGGACACCATGAATGCGCGACTTATGGGCGCAGCACCCACGGGCAACGGTCGTCGAGAGAGCTACGCTCATTTGCCAATGCCGCGCATGACTAATACCTACATGCTGGGCGGTGATCGCGATCCAAAGGAGATCATCGCCAGCGTCGAAAACGGCATTTACGCCGTGAACTTCGGCGGCGGTCAGGTCGACATCACCAATGGCAAATTCGTATTCACCATGGATGAAGCCTGGAAGGTCGAAAACGGCAAACTGATGTATCCCATCAAAGGCGCAACGCTGATCGGCAACGGCCCCGACGCCCTCACCAAAATCACCATGATCGGCAACGATATGGCGCTAGACGAAGGCATTGGCGTGTGCGGAAAAGAAGGGCAGAGCGTGCCCGTAGGCATTGGTCAGCCGACTTTGCGCATCGAAGGCTTGACGGTAGGCGGAACGGCATAGCGTTCGATCCGTTTGCGCGGGTTTTGTGGGAGCAGAAGTTCGGCCGCGTGGCGCAGTATTATCATTCGCAATAGGCTTTGGGTGCGACTTCGCGGAGGAAGTTGCCCGAAACGGCTGGGCACTGTCGCAAAAAACAGCCTGATTACGTCTCAGCGATCAGCCTTCAACGGAGTTCAATCATGTCTCAATTTCCTGCGCGTTCATCCACACTTTACGCGTTCGCAACGATTAGCGTTGCGGCGCTTCTTGCGGCCTGCGGCCCCAGCCCCGAACAGGTCGCCCGCGAGGAATCCATGAAAAAACTGGAGCAGGCTGCCAAAGAAATGGAAGCGGCGGGCAAGCGCATGGAAGCGGGCGCTGCCAAAGGTGGCCAAGAGGTCGGCGCGGCGGTCGGCGACATGATGAAAGCGCTGGGTGGTCTGGCGGGTGCAGCAGGTGCGGGCAGCTATGAGCCGATAGATTTCCGTAAACTCAAAGAGGCCTTACCGCAGGAGTTGGCGGGATTTGAAAAAGGCGAAAGCTCAGGCGAGAAAAACAATGCCTTCGGCATCGCCGTGTCGGAGGCGAAACAATCGTTCCGTACCGCCGACGGCAGCAAACGGGTGCGCTTCGAAATCACCGATCCCGGCTCGCTCTCAGGCCCGTTTGCTCTCGCCAATATGTGGATGAACGTCGAAATCGACAAAGAAACCAGCAACGGCTACGAAAAAACTTCTACGTCCGGTGGCCGCAAGCTGCACGAGAAGTGGAGCAAATCAGGGCAGCATGGCTCGGTACAAATGGTTGTCGGCAACCGCTTTATGGTTGACGTGGATGCGCAGGGGATCGAAATGAACGAGCTTAAATCGCTCATCGGCAAGATCGATATCGCCAGGCTTGAATCCCTGAAGGGCGAGGGCAAAAAGTCTTAACGACTGAACCTGCCCCGTTCGGCGCAGTTAACGACCCAAAATTCGGCGTTGGGCCATTCGCGGGCTCGCGGCACGCGCTACCAGCACAAAGAGGGTGATCGCTGATCTTTTCATCCATGACTCTAAGGGTTTTGCGGTAACAGCGTAGCTCACGCTCAATCGACCGTTTGCTAACCCATTGGTTGATTGGCGCATTGCTCAGTGTCGATGAAAACCACGTTCCATAAACGCGATCGTTAACGGCCAGTTGGTTTCCCTGCCCGGAACCGTTCATCTGCCGCATGAAGAGGAGCCAGTGCAATCACTGGTTCCGGTGATTGCGAGCACTACGGAAACACGCAATTCGCCCGAAAAACAAATTTATAGGAGTGCCGTTAAGTGATCCGGGCATTTCATTGCGACTGACCGATCGCCTGCGCTACGGGATTTGGCGATCCGATGTCAGAAATAAACGGTTGCACGACCAGCGGCGGTGAGGGCGTGACGACGGGCTTGGCTGGCGCTATACGCGGGCTCAAATCTGTAAGCGTCATCAAAATATCGGCATACCAGGCACAGTTAAGACCCAGCGCCTCATCAAGTTTCAAATCCCGGGTGCCGACGTCCAGTCGCGCGGAATGCACACCCAATAATTTCCATGGCAAAGCATCGACTCCGTTAATCGGATTTGCGTCGCGCATGACGACCGGGGCGCCACTCGTGCCCCGGTGCGTTCGAGCATCAGTGAGGAAGTATCCCTGACCCTGAAACCGCAAACCAAACGACGAGGCGATCACCGCGTGCCGGGCGACTGGCATGTGGTGAAGCGTGTCGTGAAAACCGAGCGGGAAACCAATAACGAGCAACGACGCACCGATTTCGACCGCGTTATTTGCACCGAGCAAATGTTCCGGTGTGAAGGCGCGGAAAACTGCTGTGGGCGGCAACGCTGCACGTTCGATTTCGATCACGGCGACGTCAATCTCGCCGGAAGTGTCCTGACCCTGACGCCACAGGCTCTTGCCGTCTCGATATAGCGGCATCGAGAATCCGATGGACTTGGCCATGTTGTCCGGATCAATATGGATTTCGATTTCAAGGCGATCCGGAAAGTGCTTGCTGGGTTCGTCGACCATGACGTGGCGACTGGTCACCAAAAACAAGCGCTCATCGCGCTGAAAGAAAAAGCCGCTAGCGTTGGTGAGCGATTTTTGCAGATCAAACGTGCCGACACGAGCGGTGGCGAGGAGTACGGTGTCAATCATCGGCGAGGTGCTTATTGTGCGTGCGCGGGTTTTGAAATGAAAAATGCGAACCTGACGAGGCGCAGAGCTGAGGAGTCAGCCGTTTCTCGTTCGATTCGCATTTTGCGCTAACTGCGCTTCGGTGTAGCCCAGAGCTGCCGCAGGGCGCTCAGGCGAGACGATCGACGCTATTGACGTGGCTCGCCATTCATGTTCACAGCAATCGTGCGGCCCGGTGGTGAGCTCATCTGAACACGGTGCTCGACGTTGCGATAGTTATAAGTCACGTCCCAATATGCAGGGGTAGTGCTCACGGTCGTTTCGCAACGGCGCAAATTTCGGTCGTACGTCGACCCGCCGCCCTGATTGTTACCAATTGCAGCACCGGCGATGGCACCACCCGCCGTCGCTATGTCACGACCGCGTCCACCGCCGACCTGATGCCCAAGCACGCCGCCCAGGATGCCACCGATGATGGCCCCGCCGATGTTTGCATCGCTATTGACCTGCTGTCGCTCAATCCAGCAGCGCTCCTCCGGCGGGCCAACCACTGCACGAACCGAGGTGACCAGCGCATTGGTGACGCGCTCATTCGGCCGACGATAGTATTCATAAGCAGGCTCGGCGAGCGGCTGCGGAGCTTCGTTGGCGTAGTTCTCCTGAAGATTCATCCGTCGCACCGACGAGATGCGGTTGCTCATCCCCAAGCCGTTTAGCGAGTCATAGCTGCCGCGGCGCAATACCACACAGCTTCCGCCAAAATTGGCGTCGTCGCAGACTTCCCAGCGACCGTTAGTGACTACAACTGACGACGCGAGATCGTTGAAACCGACCCGTTGAAAGTTGTTGACCTGATTGTTGACGGTGAAAGTGCGACCACGGAAGCCTTCGCCCTCGTAGAAAGTGATTTGAGCGGTCGCTTGAGTAGCGAGAACAAACGCCGAAGTGGCGAGTGCAGTTTTAAGTTTCCAGTTCATGATGTTTCCAGTCTGAAATTGTTACGGACTCCGTGCGGGTCGCGCGAGATAAGCGTCGCTCGGGAGGGTTGGTGGCGACTACAAATTTCTGCACTGTTGGTACGAATTTGCACGGGCAACCGATGCGTCAAGATTAAAGGCAACCAGCGTTGTAGTCTGTCGTAATTAAGGCTGAATCGCTGTAAGACGTTGCCTACGTTTTGAGGTGGATGAATATCGTCCGGCAACCAGGCAATCATGCGGTTCAGGAGAGCGGCCCGTGCCGGGAACACGCGCAGCAGGTCGAGCCGATACCGAACCCGCAAGCGAGTGTTGCAATAACTCTGGTGCACACTTGCGGCTATTGACGCAGCAGCGTTGTTGAATCGGTTTTGAGCAGCCAGAATGCGTGACACAGTGGTCTACACCCCAGCCAACCTCGCCGCGACGAAACGCGTGTGGCGATGGATCCCGACTCTCTACTTCGGGCAGGGCATTCCCTACGTCGCGGTGATGACCTTGTCGGTGATTTTGTACAAGAACATGGGCGTGTCCAACACTGACATAGCGCTCTACACGAGTTGGCTGTACTTGCCGTTTGTGATCAAGCCGCTGTGGTCGCCGTTTGTCGATATGTTTCGTACCAAACGGTGGTGGATTGTGTGGCTGGAGCTGTTGATAGGCGCGGCCTTCGCGCTGGTTGCTTTGACCCTTCCAGCGGACAATTTCTTTCGGATAACGCTCGCAATATTCTGGTTGCTGGCGTTTAGCGCAGCGACGCATGACATCGCTTCGGACGGGTTCTACATGCTGGGTTTGCAGCAGCACCAGCAGGCTGCATACGTTGGCATCCGCAGCACGTTTTTCCGCTTATCGATGATTGCCGGGCAGGGCGGCCTCGTTTATCTCGCGGGCAAACTCACCACAGTCACCGGCAATGTGGTGCTGGCGTGGTCTGTTGTTTTTTACTTGCTGGGCGCGATGTTCGTGTCGCTTTTCTGCTATCACAATGTGATGTTGCCGCGTCCGGCGAACGATGTCGCAGCGATTGATGACGGTCTGATCGGCAAGACATTCGTTGCGATCTTTGTGAAATTCGTGCAGAAAAAAGAGATCGTCACCGTGCTTGCGTTTCTCCTTTTGTATCGATTCGCCGAGGCGCAACTGGTGAAAATTGCGCCTGTCTTTCTGCTCGACAAACTGGACAAGGGAGGCCTCGGATTGTCGACTGAAAACGTGGGCCTGCTTTACGGAACCATTGGCGTCGCTGCGTTAACGGTGGGCGGATTGCTGAGCGCCTATTTGATCTCGCGGCACGGTATGAAGCGTTGGCTCTGGATCATGGCGCTAGCGATTAACGTGCCAAACGGTGTCTACATCTACCTGGCGATGGCGCAGCCAACTGATATTTACCTGATCGGAACGCTCGTGGCGACCGAGCAGTTTGGCTATGGGTTTGGCTTCACAGCCTATGTGCTGTTCATGATCATGACGGCCACCGGCGAACACCAAACCGCGCATTACGCGATCTGTACTGGCTTCATGGCGCTGGGCATGATGCTGCCCGGCATGGCCAGTGGCTGGCTGCAAGCAGAGATGGGTTACGCGAACTTTTTCATATGGGTTTGCGTCGCGACAATTCCCAGTTTTCTGGTGACCGCACTTATCAAGGTGGACCCAGCGTTTGGGACGACGCGCGACTAATGGAATTCGTTGTGGCGAGGGCGCACGCGCGAGGGAGATAATGTTGCTGAAGCGTTCAACGATTGGTTGAGCGTGATCCTTCTTCTCAAAAAATCATGACCTACGCCATTCCTCCCGCTCCCGTCACTTCACTTCCCATCACGGGCTCTGATCAGCGCTTTCCGGTTCGCCGGGTGTACTGCGTGGGCCGCAACTACGTGGAGCACGCGAAGGAGATGGGCTTTACCGGACGTGAAGCGCCGTTCTTTTTTCTGAAGCCTTCGGACGCGGTAGTCGCCTGCGCCAAGGGCGCGAGTGTGGACATTGCGTATCCAAGCCTCACCAAGGACTTTCATCACGAGGTCGAGTTGGTCGTTGCTATTGGGACGCGGGGCAAAAACATTGCTGCTGCGGATGCCGCAAAGCATATTTTTGGTTACGCCATCGGTCTCGACATGACGCGTCGCGATTTGCAGGGCGAATCGAAAAAGACCGGTCGTCCCTGGGAAATTGGTAAAGCGGTAGATCAGTCAGCACCGATCGGACCGGTGACGCCAATTGCGCAAACCGGTGAGATCAAGGGCGGCATCATCAGCCTGACGGTGAATGGAAAAACGACTCAGTCAAGCGACATGGACAAACTGATCTGGAGCGTCAACGAGATCATCGAGCACCTGTCTGCCGCGTGGGAATTGCGGCCGGGCGATCTGATCATGACCGGAACTCCCGAAGGTGTTGCAGCGGTCGTGAAAGGTGACGTGATGGTCGCCAGCGCAGCAGGTGTTGCGACGATTATCGTGAACGTAGTTTAGCCGCGCAGGTCATCAGCTTTTCGGTGAAAGCGTTATTTCGCTTGGGCTAGAAATCAAAAACGCAGATAGTCGATAAGGAGAGTTTTAAGGCGATTACCCTAGTGTAGTCTTGGTTTCGCCTAAAAGCTGTAGATCCTGTTTGGCCTATCCTTCGCGTCGTTCGACCAGGTCGTCGTCCTCGGCACGTACTACGCGATTGCGGCCGCTTTGCTTGGCCACGTACAGCGCACGGTCAGCGCGATTGAGCAGCGCACGGCCATCTTCCTTTTGATTCCACTCGGCAACACCAAAGCTCGCGCTGACGGTCCCGACCAGATCAAACGGCACGTTCGCCATCTTTGCGCGCACCGCTTCTGCAATCGCGAGCGCAGCGTCGATTGGGGTCTCACGCAACATCAGCACGAATTCCTCGCCGCCGAATCGAGCCGCACAATCCGAGCTGCGTAGTAATTCGCGCACCCTGAGTGCGGTATGTTTGAGCACGACGTCACCGCTGTCATGACCAAACGTGTCGTTGATTCGTTTGAAAAAATCGATGTCGAGCATCACCACCGAGAGGGCCGTTTTCTTCACCCGAGCTTCAGACATCGCTGACTCTAGTTGCTCAAAAAAACGGCGTCGATTAACCAGATCGGTAAGAAAATCCTTGGTGGCAAGCTCCTCAAGCTTCTTGTTCAGACGTGCCATCGGCTCGATGACCAGGCCCGAAAGCACGACGTTCAACGCGATGAACATCAGCGCAAACGTGACCAGTAGCGACACTAAAAAACTATTGAATGTCTCGCGCGCTTTCTCCAGCGGATAAAGCATCGGCAGCTTCACGATTTGCATTCCCAGAGCTTCATTCATCTTCCAGTCAAAACCGTTCTTGTCGCCATACACACTGATCATCGTCGCCGGCGCGGCTGCGGGGACGCTGTGACAAACCAGACACTGGGCTTGCTTGATGATGATGGGCCGCGCCACGTACATGGCGCGCTGAACGCCTTCGCCCTGAATGCCGGTTAGCTCGGTTTGTGTCGGATCAGCGCGAAATTTTTCGATCAACACCTTTTCCCAATCGCTCGCACGATCACGCGGATTGGTCGGGTTCAACATCGCTTCTTTGTACTCATAGGCTGGAAACTTGTCGCGCAGGCGTCTGAGAGTTTCTGTCGCTGCGAACGCAGGCACCGTTTGCGGATAGAACCGCTTCTCGTTCATCGGACTTAAGTGCGGCTGGATCTCATCGGTGGTGTAGCTGCGGATCGCCAGCGCTGTTTCCATAAGCACAGTTGAGTTGTTACGCACATCGTTGATGGCGTTTCTCTCAAGATAGCCGTTGTAATAATAAGCCGCACCGGCGAGACTCAGCAGGAAGATGACGATCAGAATGAGATTAAATTTCAGTCGCAATGACATGAGAAGCCGCCCCCCGGACAGCCTTACGAATCGGCTCAGCGCCTTCCCGTGAATTGAAATTATTACCAATGATGATAGCCGGAAAAGTTTGACGAGGCGACTAGCTTACGCGCCCAAACCACGCGAGTGACAAGCCCGCTGCGACGATCGCGAAAGCGGCGGCGACGAGCGCGAAAATGCCCGAGATTTCAGTTTCTTTCTTTTCTAGCGCAAGACGCGTGCTGAGTGTGTTGTAAACCTTCTTGAGATCCGCCGCCGTGCCCGCATAAAAATATTCCGCAGCAGTGCGGTTGGCGATTAGTTTCAACGTGTCCTCATCGAGGCGTACGCGCATCGACCAGCCTTCAAAAGCAATCGTCTCGCCGGACGTGGTGCCTACGCCAACCGTGTAAACGCGCACGCCACGATCAGCGGCCATCTTCGCGGCTTCCATCGGGTCGACACCTGTCGTGCGCTGCCCGTCGGTGAGCATGATAATGGCGGCCGAGGTGTACGAGCCCGGCGCGACCGGGGCTACGTCCTTCTTCACTTTTGCAGCGTCGTCCAGCGACCTGGCTTTAGTTTGCGGCTTGCCCCAGGTCATCTGTCCGATGTCGATACCGTCGTCGGGGAAGAGGGTGGCGAGCGAGAGAACGATGCCGTTACCGGTTGCGGTCCCGCGCTGCAACTGAAAGCGGTCAATCGCCGTGACCAGATCTTCGCGGCTGAGTGTGGGCAATTGTGCGACTTGGGCCGTGCCCGCAAAGGCCACGATCCCGACTCGAACATGACGTGGCAAGTCCTTGAGAAACGCCTTCGCGGCGTTTTGTGCGGCAACGATTCGCGTCGGCTCAACATCGGTCGCTCGCATGCTGCCCGACACATCCATGGCCAGCATAATGACCTGTTTGTTTGAAGGCAAATGCACGACGGCAACAGGGCGCGCCGAGGCTAACAGCATCAGGACAAGCGCGAGCAGCATGAGCGCAGGTGGTACATGGCGTCGCCAGCTCGGGCCCTTCTTCATCGCCTGCTTGACGAGCGCAAGATTGGCGTAGCTCACCGCCAGTTTCTTGCGACGGCGAAGCAACCAGAAGTATGCGCCAATTAGCAATGGCACCAGAATCAATGTGAATAAAAGCATCGGCCAGATGAACGTCATGCCTTGCTCCTACGCGGCTTTAAATGCGGGTTGATTGACATTTGATTGCCCGCGCTCGCGCTTGCGTCGCTGCGCAAAACCAGCAATGCTGTCGAGCAATGATTGATCGGTTCGCAGGGTCGACGCATCAACACCGAGGCGGGTAAACGTCGCCTGCAATGCTCGCTCGCTTTCAATGGCCATTGCTTCGAATCGTTGCCGGAAACCTTTGTCCGAAGTATCAACAAACAACTGCTCGCCCGTCTCCGGGTCTTCCATGGTGATGAGGCCCAAGTCGGGCAGCGTTTGCTCCAGCGGATCGGTGACGTGAACGGCGACCACGTCATGTCGCTGTGCCAGTTGCGCGAGTGGCTTTTCCCAACCCGGTTCACTGATGAAATCCGACACCAGAAACACCGCACTTCGCCGCTTAAGCGTCTCTGCCGCGCGACGCAGCAGTACATCGAGTCGCGTCGGCCCGACGGCAGCGAGAACAGGACGATGGCGCATACGATGCAGCAAGTGCAACACATGACGACGATCACAGCGCGGAGGAATCACCGTGTCGACAATCGAGCCATAAAGCATCGCGCCGGTGCGATTGCCGTGCTGCGACAACAGTCGCGCAAGCAGAGCCACAAACTGACTTGAAATGTCTCGCTTGGTTACGGGAGACGCCGCAGGCGTGCCGGTCACAGAAGCCGCAAGCGTGCCGGTCACAGACGCCGCACGCGTGCGGCGGCGCGAAGAGCCAAAGTCGGACGATGGACTCAGGTCAACCAGAAACCAGGCATTCATGTCGCGATCTTCGCTGAACTGCCGCACGTAAGGCGTGCCCATGCGCGCCGTGACATTCCAGTCGATGTAGCGAACATCGTCCTCGTGCTGATACTCACGCAAGCCCGCAAAATCAAGGCCGAAGCCGCGAAACAGCGTGCGATAGTCGCCCTGCAACAGGCCATCGAGCCGCTTGAGCACCGTCCATTCGAGACGACGCAGAATGGCTTCTGCGGTTTCGTGTTGCGCGGTGTCGTCGACTTCTTTGTTCACAATTGGTGCCTAAGCAGCCCTCTGCGTTTGATTGGCTGATGTGGCCGATGTGGCCGATGTGGCCGACTGCAACGGTTTCAGAGGCGCGGCAACCTTGCCAATGATCTTGCCAAGAATCGCGTCAGCGCTCACGCCATCAGACAACGCTTCGTACGTTAGCGAGAGGCGGTGACGGAGCACGTCGTGGATCAAATCGGTCATATCCTCTGTCAAAACATAACGACGCCCCCGCATCAACGCTAACGCGCGCGCGCCTTCCACCATGTTGATGGTGCCGCGTGGGCTGGCGCCATAGGTGATGAATTTCTTGAGATCGGATAGTCCGGCCCGACCCGGATCGCGAGTCGCCGCCACGACTTTCACTGCGTACTGAATCAACGCTGGATCGACATACACGTCGCGGCAGGCGCGCTGCAACACCTGCAATTGGGCGATGGTCGCGACTGGCATCAAATCAAGTTTTTCACCTGTCACTCGCTGCACGATGACGAACTCTTCCTCGTCGGACGGATAGTCGACCAGTACCTTCATCATGAAGCGATCCACCTGCGCTTCCGGAAGCGTATAGGTGCCTTCAGTCTCGATCGGATTTTGCGTCGCCATCACCACAAAAGGATTCGGCACCTTATGCGTTTCGCCAGCAATGGTGACCTGTCGCTCCTGCATCACCTCCAACAGCGCGCTTTGCACTTTGGCGGGCGCACGATTGATCTCGTCGGCCAGCAACAGGTTAGCGAAGACCGGTCCCTTCACCGTGCTGAATTCGCCGGACTTCTGGTTATAGATTCTGGTTCCGATCAGATCAGCCGGCACCAGATCGGGTGTGAACTGAATGCGCTTGAAGCTGCCTTGAACGGCGTCAGCGAGCGTCTTCACCGTGAGCGTCTTTGCCAGCCCTGGAACGCCTTCGACCAGCAGGTGTCCCTGTGCCAGCAACGCCACCATCACGCGCTCCAGAAAGCGATCCTGACCCACGACGACCCGCTTTACCTCGTACAGGATGCGCTCCATGAGGGCAGCGCTTTCGGAGTGCGAGGATTGATTTTCAAGTGAACTCATAAAACTCCTAAAACGGGGGCATTCCGACGGCAGACGCAGCATTCTCGATCGGCACAGCAAAGCCAATGCCAATAAACGTGCGCTGCTCATTCGGATTCAATATCGCGGTGACGATACCCACCACTTCACCCTCAGCGGTTACCAGCGGCCCGCCCGAATTTCCGGGGTTTGCAGCGGCATCAAACTGAATCAGGCTGGTCAGCATCCGCTTGCCCTCAGGCGACATGAAATCGCGCTTGAGCCCGGAGACGACACCCGCCGAAATGGACGGGCCAATGCCAAACGGAAATCCCACTGCGAACACGTGATCGCCAGGCGCGAGCCTTTCGGTGCTGGCCATCGTGGCCGCCATCATGTCATCAGGAATCGTGTGCGCTCGAAGCACGGCAAGGTCATGTTCGGGGCGTGTGCCCTGAATGTGCGCCACGCTCTCGGAGCCATCCATAAATGTCACTTTGATTTTTTCTGCGCCGGAGACGACATGCAGATTGGTGAGGATCGTGCCATTGTCAACAATCACTACACCGGTGCCGACGCCGTAAGTCACTTCCTTATTGGTTTGCGGATCAATCACGTAACCATTGACGCGCACTACTGACGGCAGGATCGTTTCGTACGCCTTGGCAGCGGGCGAGGGCAACACGACCTCTTGCAGGCTGTGCTCCACTGCGGCGTTAATGGCCTCTTGTGTCAGTTTGAGCTGTTTCGGCGCGAGCCAGATGTAGAGGCCCGCAGCGAGAATCAGCGTAAACAGCGCGCCCAGCGCACCCGCCATTGCCGCCTTTACCGTCGCGCTATCCGGGCGACGAAAGAGCGATCCAGGCGGCTTGACATGCCGATCACGAATACCTGCAAAAAATGCCAGCAGTTTCATGGATATTTACCGTGTTTTGCCATTGCCGACGGCAAGGCGTCGCTGTCATAGTAATCGTTGTCAGTGGCGAGTCAAGGCCAGGTTTCGCCAAATTCAACCGCGACCACGGATACGCATTTCTTTCGCTACTCACACAATCGTTCGCGCTTCCCGTCAGCGCTCGCAAAAAAAGCCCGACCTGGTTCGGGCTTTTTGTCGGACTTTTACAGCGTAACTAGCCCGACGTAATGCTGGCGTTGGCCATCAAATCCTCAAGAAGCGCAACTGAAACGCTGCCCGACACCGAGTAAGGGTCTAATACCGACTTCGCTGAATGCTTGAGTAATATCGCTATATTCACGCGATCAAAACTCACCTTACCCATCGACCACACGGCGAACTTGCGCTCCGTAATTTCCTCAAAATTCAGAATCTGCACGTCCTGATGACGCGGGTCAGCCGCGATGCGGTTGTACGTTTCGTTGACCTCTTTGCGACCGCCCTCAAGCATCTGCAAAAAGATGTAGTTGTTGGTGCAGAGCACGCCGGTAATGCCATTGCCGGGATTGTTCTTCCGCGAGGACGCAAGAATTGTGTCCATTGCAGCCGCGCTCACCGTATCCGTGGCGCGGCTGGTGTAGGTGAG
The DNA here is from genome assembly GCA_043753585.1 of Burkholderiales bacterium. Taxonomy (GTDB): domain Bacteria; phylum Pseudomonadota; class Gammaproteobacteria; order Burkholderiales; family Casimicrobiaceae; genus Casimicrobium. Next base: position 30,913 of record JAYUWL010000106.1, on the reverse strand, counting down.
GCGAACCAACATAATCAAGCTTTCCGATTATCAACAAGGGCCAAAAATTCGCGGCGCAAATTCGGGTCCTTAAGGAACGAACCGCGCATCACACTGTTTATCATTTTCGAGTTTACGTCTTTAACGCCGCGCCACTGCATGCAAAAGTGATCGGCCTCCATCACCAGCGCAAGGCCATCCGGCTGGATTTTGTCCTGTAACAAATTGGCCAACTGCGTCACCGCTTCCTCCTGAATTTGCGGGCGACTCATCACCCAATCTGCAAGCCGCGCGTACTTTGACAAGCCAATCAAATTGGAATGCTGGTTCGGCATCACTCCCACCCAGATGCGCCCCATGATCGGGCAAAGATGATGCGAGCAAGCCGAGCGAATCGTAATCGGCCCCACGATCATCAGCTCATTCAAATGCTCCACATTCGGAAACTCGGTCACCGGTGGCTGCTGAACGTAGCGCCCGCGAAACACCTCGTTCAAAAACATCTTCGCCACACGCTTTGCCGTGTCGTGCGTGTTGTGGTCGCTGTCGGTATCAATCACAAGGCTTTTGAGCACCTCGCGCATTTTTGTTTCCACTTCGGTCTGCAACTCATCAACTTCGCCGGTGCGGATGAACTCGCTGATGTTGTCGTTCGCGTGAAAGCGCTTGCCCGACGCCTTGATGCGACCACGCACTCTCTCGCTGGCGGGCATGGCGGCGAGGTCGCGCTGCGCCGAAGCGCGAGCGCCTGAGGCGTCGGTGGGAATGGAGGCGATTTCTGCGGTCATCGGGTACTGCTTTGGTCGGGTGACCGGGATCGAGATTGTCGCATGGTGGCGTACTCGCGGTTACGGACTTGTTTTAGACGTCCATCACGACCCATGGCAATTTCACTTGCAAATCGATGGTTTACTGCACGACGCCAAATTTCCTGCCCAAAAGTGGCAAACCCCACCTGTGCAGGTAGGGTTTAAACACACCTACCTGTCCTACGCTTGCGTCATGTCCACAGCCGCAATAGAAATGCCTGCAATCACCGTGCGACGCCCTATACACAGCGGGTGGGATGCACTATTCTTCAACGCAACAAACAAACAAATACCGGGGATGGATGTGGCGGCGCCGCAATTTGACGCTGAATTGCATTTCGAGACGACAACCATCATGTTCGCGGACGTGGTGGAGTCGGTTCGTTTGATTGAGCAAGATGAGAAAGGCAACGTTTCTCGCATACGAGCGCTGTTGACGCATTTGTCGCGCGAGGCTGAATCCACGTACGGCGGGAAAGTGTTGGAACGTCGTGGCGACGGCTTGTTAATAAAGTTTGGCGATGCCCGGGCAGCGGTTGCGTGCGCGCACGAAATGCACCACTGCGCCAAGCTGGAAAGCGCTGAACGCTCCGGATACGATGCCATCTTGTTCCGAATTGGGGTGCATGCGGCGGATGTGCTGACCGATTCGACCGCTTTATACGGAAGCGGCATCAACCTTGCAGCGCGAATTACCACTTTGGCATTTCCGGGCGGAACCGTTGTGTCGGCGGGCGTGCGCGACCTTCTCACAGACGGCCTGGACGCTGAAATCGACGATATGGGTGAGTGTTATTTGCGGAACTTGGAGGGTTCGATACGCGCGTACCGGATCCACAACGTAGCTGCTAAGTCGGAAAACTGGCCGCGGGCCTCGCCAGAGGTCAATTTGTCGATACCCGATGATCTGCGCCTGACGCTTGCCGTCCTGCCTATCGCCAGCAAATCGGGAATCAGCGGCAGTCAACACCTGTACAACGCTGGAGATGTTCTGACAGACCTCATTATCAACGTCCTTTCTCGTAGCGCAAGTGTGAATGTGATTTCGCAGTTCTCTGCGAACGCGTATCGAGGCCGCGCAACGCTGACTCAAGTAGTGATCGAACGGCTAGACGCGGACTATGTCGTCTCGGGCTCTTACATGCAATCTGGCAAGCAATTAGCGGTGCGCGTTGTGGTGACTCAGAGCCGCAGCGGACAGGTTTTGTGGGTGGACGAGTTCACCGGCTCCGAAATTGACGTTTTGTCGTCGGAAAGCGAACTTGTGGGGCGCATCGTGAGTGGGATCGCCGAGGCCGTGATGGGGCATGAGGTCACCGGTGCGCGGATACTCCCGCTTCCAAATTTGTCCAATCACACGCTCTATCTCGCTGCAATTTCCATGTTGCATCGCTTCTCTCGCTCTGATTTTCAGAAGTCGCGCGACATGCTTGAGGGGCTGCGTGAGCGCGCGCCAAGGCATCCCGGGCCGCTGGCCTGGTTGGCTCGGTGGCATGTGTTTAATCTCGTACAGGGATGGTCGGCCAAGCCCGCCGAAGATGGTGAGCGAGCCATTGGACTGTGCAAACGAGCGCTCGATCTTGACCCAGCGTCAGCGCTCGCTCTGACCATCACCGGGGCCGCGAGTGTTGGCGTCGTGCATGACGTCGCCGCAGCGCAGCACTATTACGACAAAGCCATTGCTCACAATCCCAATGAGTCGCTTGCCTGGCTGCTCAAGGGCGTCTCCCACGGATTGTTGGGTCAGTCGGGCGATGCGCTTATAGCCAGCGAGCGTGCCACGCGACTAACCCCGCTCGACCCGATGAAGTTTTATTACGACTCGCTCTGCGCGTCGGCCGCGGCAGGCGCAGGCGAATACAAGCTGGCGGTCACATTGGGGGAGCGAGCCGTGCGCGCCAACTGCATGCACGGATCCGCGTTCCGCGCCCTCGCAATTGCAAAGGGCATGCTGGGCGATATGGACGGCGCCCGTGCTGTTGTGCAACAACTTATGCAGATTGAACCGTCAACCTCGCTCGAAGTATTCAGCGCCAGAGCCATCACAGCCAACGAGCGTCACGAAGCGTTCGCGCAAGTGCTGTTGAATGCCGGCCTACCCGAGAAATCACCAACAGCTATCAACGCACACTAACCAGGGGGACAGTATGAGTTTTTTGCAAGGCTATCAAGGGTACCAGGGATACCAAGGGTATCAAGGATATCAAGGCTACCAGGGGTATCAGGGGTACCAAGGTTACGGGGGAGGCGGTTCAGCGATGCTCGCGCCTGGGGCCGACCCAGCGGTTTCGTTTGCGCTAATGACGACGCAGCAAGACCTAACGAACTTGACGCGGGAGTACACGAAGTGGAACACGCGGCCGGGTTTCAATTTCCCAGCGCTTGCCAAGACGTTGACGGGGGACGCTCTGCAAGTGTTTCGCTGGGATGCTGACATACGACTGGAAAATGCAGTCACCGAACTCATGCAGCCGATCCGCATGAGTCGACTCGGCGGCGAGAACGATGGAATTTTTATGGCCGCGCACGAAAACAAAAAATGGCCAATATTCAAGCTCGTCCGCCCGCCTCGCAAGTGCTTTGAAGATCAGGTCGATAGCGTGTATCAGCACATTGATTTGAGACCTGAGCGACTCAATGAAATCACGAGCCAGATTGGCATTCCCATGCAGTTTTGGGCTTCAATTCTTGATCTAAATCCCGTTGATCACCACTACACGCTAGAGCTGTTGACGGTGGCGTTAGCTGGGCTCTCTCACGTCAATCAATATGCGAAACATACATTGGCGTGCCAAAGGCCAGTTGCTTATTCCCCAAGCATTCAACCAATAATTAATCCACGGCGGTTTGCTGCATTCCCCAGCGGCCATGCGGCGGAAGCGTTTCTTATTGCAAGGCTGTTGCAAGCTATCGCAGGGCAACCAAAAAAGCGCAGAAAGCGCGCTGAGGATGCGTATTCGCTGGAGACCCATCTTCAACGCCTGGCGGCGCGAATCGCTGATAACCGTGTTGTTGCTGGCGTTCATTTCCCTATAGACAGTACCGCCGGTCGCATGGTCGGCGAGTGTTTTGCCGACTACTTTTTGTTTCGTTGCAGCGCACCGAGGAACGACGGATCACCGGAAAGGCAAGACAAATGGCAGCCTCGAGAGTTCAACGGGAGAAATTTTTATGAAAGTGGGCAAGCTGCGGCCGCCGCACGACGCGACACTCCCTTTCCGCTCAGCGGGCTAGACACCGTTAAGTACAAATTGGACTTCGATCCTTTCGAGGCGTTTCCGGACGAAATAGGTGGCAAGCCCTCGCTTTATTTCAGTGCGCTTCCCATTTCTAGGGACCCAATTCGATCATGTATTGGCGTGGAGATTGAAGAGGGCAGAGGGATTTTCGCGGGCAACCCGGCACCAAGCAACGCAGTCGGCCCTTTCGAAACAACTTCGATCCTCTATGCGTTGTGGAAGCGCGTGGAAGCCGAGTGGCAGCATCAGACGGATTGGAAAGGCGATTTCAGCGGTGGTAGCGGTGGCAATCCACCTGCCAGCACGGGTGGTAGTACACCAAGCGGTGGGGCAGGACCGAAGTGATTCGGTCCGATGCACGGCATGTATCAACGAGGGTCGCAGAGGTAAAAAATGTATGATCAAAAAAAGGATGGGTCAAACCGCCTGCTAAGCGAGGACGCTTGGAGCGCCATTGAAGCTATGACGCACACGCCAAGAGACTACTCTGGCAGCAGCACGAGACCGCGTGCGATTGACCTCTATTGCTGGTGGGCGGACATCGTAGGTTTTCGCACGGCGATACCCTCGCAGGGAAGTTTCCCGACTACCGTCTCCTTTATCACTGAAGGCGATATCAAAGGTTTTGCAGACTGGGCGAAGGCGCATTCAGATTACGGGATCGAAATTCCGGGCTCGTATCTGAACGCTGCTACCGTAACCGTAAAACCCGCCAGATTTTTTACGTTTATTTTGCGCATACTGCCGAAAGCCGCAACGCGGATGTCGGGCGGTGAGCTTGAACATCCTGTACCGACCGGCGAAGTTGATCAGACCGGTCTTGCAGAGGCGCTGCGTGAAATACTTGCTTGTGCTCACCTCCATCGAGTGCAGTTGGGGTATCCATTGGGAGAGTATCAAGTCGATCAGGCTGACCCTGACGATAGTAAGTTCCATTGCGACGAATGGTTGCCGCTGAGCGAAAAACCGAGCAAAGCGGTTGTATTGGGAGTAATTGACGATGGGGCGGCCTTCGCACACGCGAGCGTCCGCAAAGCCGGAATTGAAAAGTCCCGCGTGGACATGGTTTGGTATCAATCGCGCCGAGTCAAATTGCTGACGCGCAAATTTTGGCAGCATCCGGTGATTCGTTGGTACGGAGCCCAGATGGGGCGAGACCAGATGGCTAGCGCTGTAGAGGACAGTAAGACCGACGGCGGCATCAATGAGTTGCGGTGTTACGCCAGTCTGCGTAAAAAAACAGAATATCGCAGAAGCCTCCGCAGTAGAGAGTCACACGGGGCCGCTGTGTTGTCGGCTTTCGCGGGATCGCTAAACGCCGCGAACGTGATATCTACCAGTGCTGACGCGCAACAGCTTTCTCGTCCTCGGGAACTGGATGACGCAGCATCTATTGCTCCGATAGTTCTTGTTGATTTGCCGTACGAAGTGACCGCCATTTCCTCGGGCCGTTGGATGCCCGGCTCCGCGTTGGACGGCGTGCGCTTCATCATCGAGCAAGCGCGCGGTCGGTATCGGGGAGTGCATTCCGAAGACGTGCCAGTCGTAATCAATATTTCGTCGGGATCAAGCGGTGGCCCGCACGATGGCCACAGTATGTTCGAATCTGCACTAACGGAGCTATTGGAAGCGGATTGTCGTTTGGCTGTCACGCTGGCCGCAGGTAATTCGCGATTGGCGAACTCTCACACTGACGTGGCAGTGAGGCGCGGTGAATCGGTAGAGATAGTTGTTCGCGTACCTCCCGACAAAGGTCACGAGACGTACATTGAATTTTGGCCGGCGTGGGCCATGGATGGCGGACGATCCGATCAACTCGTTTCTTCCGCTGTGTCGTTTTGCGTGACCACGCCGGACGGTAGGCGCTCTAAGGTTCTGAATGCTGGAACCGGTGAAGCAGTGTTCACAAACGAAGGCTCACCAATTGCCGGGATGAAGTTTGCGAAAAATGCAGCGCAATCTTTGAACCGCCCGATGGCACTGCTGGTTGTAGCACCAACGCTTCAGCATGAATGGCGGCCGGTTGCGCCGTCTGGAAACTGGGTCATTACCTGCCGTAATTCGAGCGATCAGGATGTTCGGGTTCGCGCTTGGATTGAGCGAGACGAAGTCGTGTTTGGCATCCGGAAACCGCAACTTGCGCACTTCGTCCATTCTGGAGAAGGTAAAGATCAAATTAACAACTGGATGGATAACACTGGGTATTCGATGAGTCGATACGACACCAAGAGCAGTCTCGCCAATGCGCAAGGCGCGTTTGCAGTTGCTGCTGGCGTCGGTGGACGAGAAACCGGGTTCGTTAGTCCTTATTCCGGTGCCGGTTCCGAGACTAGCGAACTAGCGCGACCGCATTTTATTGCGCGCGCTGACCGTAACCCGGCGCAGCTAGGTATTCCGGTGTTTGGCACGTACGGGTCTGCGAGACATCACATGAACGGCACTAGTATTGCCGCGCCGCTAGCGGCACGCTGGATCGCGAATTACATGGCGTGTGGGAATGATCGTCCACACATAGATTCTCTGGCGCAGTTCTCTTCCCCGCGTGTGCATCCGCACCTTCGGCATCCGGAGACAGGTGCCAAAGAGATTGCCGCTGGCGAGGGCAGATGGTTTGTTGATCCTACGGAGTCTTCAACGCTGCTGTGCTTGGGGAAGCCCCCAAGCTAGCCGTTCACGGGCTGCGGACGGGACGCAACGCGTTGAGCTGTTAACTATCTTTTAAACGCGTTGCCGTCATTTTTTTCGACACGCAGCGTTCTTGCAAAAAACTTTTCAAGCAGGGGCAATGTCAAAAACCACCTCGCAATCCACCCGCGTAACCCTGCGCCAGCTTTGCAATCTGGGCCTGCCTGCGCCGGTGCTGCTGCCGTCGCTTTTGCCTGCTGTTCGCGCCGTTGTGCCAGCCACATACGCCGCCTTTTTCTAATGCGACGCGCAAGGCAACATGGTGAACATGTACGCCGAGCGGATGTTGCCGCCGGAGGCGATGACTCGTTATTACGAGCGACACTATCGCGCGGACATTTCGGCTTTTTCCACGGCCTACTTGCGGCTAGTGGCGGCGCACGACGCGGTGTCTTACCGCGCAATCAGCGCGGAGGAGAAGGGCAGTGAGTATTGCCGCGAGGTGTTTTCGCAACTTGCGGTTGGGAATGTGATGTACGGCATTGTGCGGTCGCTCGACAATGGCCGTGAACCGATTGGACAGCTGAGTTTGTATCGTGGCGCGGGCGACGTGCCATTTGAAAAGGACGGCGCCGAGGCGCTGCGCGTCAAACGGCTGTTTGATCAAGTGGAAGCGCAACGCGACGAGCTGAAGCGCTGGAGCGTTAAGGTTGAAACGCGCGTTGCTGAAAAGGTTGCGGAGGTTGGCGAACTGTCCCGGCTCAAACGGTTTTTCTCAGCAGCCATCGCCAGCAAAATTATGCGTGGCGGGTCGGACGATCCGCTGGTGGGCAATCGCCGCGATGTGGCTGTGGTGTTTGTCGATTTGCGGGGGTTCACGGAGTTTTCTGATTCCTCCGCGCCCGAAGACGTGATGCGCGTGCTGCGAGAGTTTCACGCGGCGGTTGCGGCGTGCATCGATGCGGCAGGTGGCACCATCGAGCGCTTCACGGGCGATGGGGTGATGGTATTTTTCAACGCTCCGGAGCCTTTGGAGAACCCGTGCCGCGTTGCCCTGGAGTTCGCGCGCGCAGCGCGGGATGCGGCGGGCTTGCTCGCCAAACGCTGGGCGCTGGAGGGATTTTCTTTGAATGTCGGCCTCGGCGTGGCGTATGGCTACGCGACGGTCGGTGCGATTGGGTATGAGGGCCGCATCGACTACGGCGCCATTGGCTCGGTGACCAATCTCGCCGCGCAGCTTTGCGCGGAATCAGGCGCAGGCGAAGTGTTGGTGCAACAGAGAGTTATTGCGCTCGCTGGGGATGGATTTGCGGTCGCTTCCGCCACGCTGTACGCGCTTAAGGGGTTTCGTGAGGCGGTATCGTCAGCGTTGGTGATGTAAGTCGGCTGAGCTTTTTTCTGTGCTTTCCTACTATTTGTGCTACTTTCCGACTTTTGCACCATTGGGAATTTTTATGGCAACGGTAAGAGTACGAGAAAAGCGTCAGATTACGCTGCCCGCGCAGGTAAGCAAGTTGCTTGGCATTGCGGAAAACGATGTGCTTGATGTTCAAGTCGCTGGGAACGCCATCGTGTTGCGGCCCGTTGGCGTAAGCACGTCAACTCGCGTTTCGCGCCTGATGCAATACTCCGGCGCGGGCCAGGGTCTTAGCGTCGATCCCGACGAAACTGTACGCGCAATTCGTGCCGACCGTGATGCATGGAAGTAAAGCGATTTGCTGCACTTGTGGACCAGCGTGTTTACGTTGATACCAACGCATTTGTCTATTTTTTAGAACGTCACGCCGAGTTCTACGACCGTGTGTTGCCACTTTTTGAAGCAGCGTCGCAGGGAAAATTGCAATTGGTGACCAGCGAGCTGACTGTCGCGGAACTGCTCGTGCAGCCCTACAAAATGGGTCGTGCGGACATCGCGGCTACCTATCGCCGTTTTTTGAAAGATGAAGGCTTGATTGTCCTGGTGCCTGTCTCGTTGAATGTCCTTGAGGCCGCAGCCGCGTCGCGCGGGGCGCTGGGTGGCACCCTCGCTGACGCGATACACGTTGCTACCGCCAGCCTGTCGGACTGTTCTGCGTTCGTAACTAATGATCACGGGATTCGTTCTGCACCGCCGCTCAACATTGTGCAGTTAGCGCAAAGGTCGTAAGCGCACGCTAAACCCTACCCAACTACGTGGGGCGCACCCGGTAATTTGGCGCTACATTCAAGCAACAAAAACATAAGGGCGCTTCTAGAAATTCGTTTTTCGGGATAAAGTGCGGGACGTGGGGCGCGCAGCAACCGCAATGTACGCCCTGGTACATGAGGATTGCGAGCACCCACAACGAAGCAATTGGCCTGCGCAACGGATTTACAGGAGTGCCCTTCAAATATTCCGCTACGCTGCCAACAGGCCGGGCGATACTTATTGCTGGGCTGAGCCTTGCCGCACGCGTCCGTTCGCTTTTTCGGGTACAAAAATTCAGGAGGCCTGAGCCTCCTGAGACGTGCGTTCATCGCAGCGTCTGCCCCGCGGCGTATTGCGCTATTTGAAGGCGTACGTCAAGTTAGCCCAATACGAACGGCCTCGCGGATCAGTGATACGGGGCTCCCACGAACTTCCCGCACCGGCGTCGGAATCGTAGGCGGCTGAGAACGGTGGATCGGTGTTAAGAATGTTCTTAACGCCGACGGTGACCGCAAGATTCTTGATGCCCGAATAAGTACCACTCAGATTAAACGTCGACCACGCTTTCACATTGGGGCTGTAGTTGACCGGCTTGATCGAACCGTTGGCTACGCCCGGCAACTGCGCATCGGTGTAGCCCGCGCTGTAAATGTGCGACAGCGTGCCGCTCCACGGGCCCTGCATATACGTGAAATTGGCGACGTGCTTCCAGCGCAAAGGAATGTCACCGCTTCGCGAGAAAGTGCCGACTTCGTTGTTGCCGAAAGCCGCGCTTGTAACCAGACGCGACTTGCGCTCGATCAGGTACGTACCATCGATGGACGCCAGAAACTTGCCAACGCCGAGGGCTCCATTGGCTTTAGCACCGATATCAATGCCTTTGGTCACGGTGTCGCCCGCGTTCACCCAGCGAGTGTCAATGATGGTGATGTTGCCAGCGGCATCGCGAAGGAAGCTCTGCGGGAACAACGCGGCGTTCGCGATGAAGGTGCTCAAAGGTAGCGCTTGAATGGTGCCGGTGCGGCGAATGTCCCAGTAGTCGACATTGGCGCTAAACCAGGGAGCCGGTGCGATCACCACACCAAAAGTACCCTGTTTCGTCTTTTCCGGTTGCAGCTCCGGCTTGCCGCCAAAAATGGTGTCTGGTGTGATTGCAGCGCATCCTGGCGCAGCACTCACCACGAGTGAAGGACATTTGGCCGGATCAACGAGGTCTTTGCCCGAGTATGTCGATTGCGTGATGCCGAAGAATTGCTGATTGAACGTTGGTACGCGGAAGCCGGTGTTGTAGGAAGCTCGCACCAAAAATTCCTGCACTGGCGCAAAGCGCATGCTGATTTTCGGATTGGTCGTGCCGCCAAAACCGCTGTAACGGTCATGGCGCACAGCGCCCGTCACCTCGAGCGACTTGAGAACTGGAACCAGAACTTCGGCATACACCGCGTTGACGTCGCGCTTAACGCCGTTCAAGTCGTTGACGCTGTCGAAGGGCGCATTGAAGATACTGCGTTGTGTGGCTAGATCGGTCGCGTTGCCGTTGAACCGGTACTTCTCTGTACGGAGATCAAACCCCGCCGCCAGCATGACATCACCTGCTGGCAGTTTGGCCACTGGACCGGAGATCGAGGCGTCGGCCTGATTGACGGTGTACTTGCCGCCGTAGAGTTTCACCCCCGTAGCCGAAGCCGCAGCGAGTGCCGCCAAGGCTGCGGGCGTCTGTGACTCGCCAGCTTTCAGGAACGGATTCAACACACCAGTCGCCAGCAGCGGAACAAATTTGTCGTTGAAGTAAAAGCCACCGCCCAGCGTCGAAGTTGTGTCACTTGCGGCTTGCGACAAACCGAACTTGTAGTCCCACGAGCCGAAGCTGCCCTCACCGCCAACCAGAATCCGCGAGGTGCTGGATTTAGTCTCGATCTGGCGCGGCCCGCACGGCTCACAACGCCAGCGGAACGCGATACCCTGACCCCGGTTTTCCTCGATGGTAGGGAACAGCGCTACGATACTGTTGAACACTGATGTGTACGCCGCGCCCGTGCTCGGATAGAGCAGTTTATAAAGCGGGCTGGCGGTGTTGTTGCTGCTGGCAATCTGGTTGTTTGAGAACGTCTTTTTGGTGGTGACATTGGCACCGACGAACTCACCAAACAGTGACAGGCTGTCATTAACTTTAAATACACCGCGAAGCATGCCATTGACGTTTTCGACCGGCTGCTGAAGCGCCGCAGCTTTGCCGGTGTCCCAGGCACAGCCCCACTTGGCAGCAGGCGAAGCCCAAAGCACCTCGTCGTACGCGGCCATGCCCATGATCGAATTGCAACCCGCCTGACCGGGCAGGTCGAGCGGGTTGATGCCGTTCATGGCCTGCGTCGTGCCAGGTTGTGTGGGGCCGGTGCCGTTGCCGAGCACGCCGGCGGACGAACGCGAACTCAAAATGTTGCGCACGCTGCCAATGGCAAAAACAGTGGCGTAAGGCGTGCCGCGAGTATCCACAGACAAGCCGCGATCTGGCTGGAAGGTGTTTACGAAACCGCGCTGGCTACCGAACAACGCCTCGGACTTGGTGTAAGCAATCGATCCCATCAGGTTATAGCCGTCTTTGGCCAAATCGCCCCAACCACCGAGCACCGACGCGCGGTACACGCTGCCACCGCTCTTTTCGGGAACATCCACGCTACCCGAGACCGACACGCCCTGAAAATCTTTGCGCAGGATGAAATTGATGACACCGCCGATGGCGTCTGTTCCGTAAATTGCCGAAGCCCCGTCCTTGAGGATTTCAATGCGCTCGATCGCTGCAAACGGGATTTGGTTCAAGTCGACGGTGCCGCCGTTCAAGCCGTGGGCCGCAACACGACGACCATTGAGCAAAATCAGCGTGGCGTTGGAGCCCTGACTGCGCAAGTTTGCCGCGGATATCCCGTTGTTGCCGCGCTGCGCTCCCGCTGCAACGTCGGTATTGCTAGCAAGATTATCGAAGCCATTGCCGTTGACGCTGATCTGCGAGAGCAGCTGCTCGACCGTGGCGATCCCCGCTCGATCAAGCTCCTGGCGACTGATTACCTGAACTGGCAGCGCCCCTTCCGCCTGTACGCGTTTGATGCTCGACCCGGTGATTTCTACTTTTTCGAGTTTTTGTGCATCGGTCGTTTGCGCAGTGACTTGGCTTGCCACGCACAAAAGCGAGATGACTTGCGCCAGTTTTTTGAGTTTCACGTGTGTACTCCCCGTCCGGATTAAATGTTCAATGTCGTCGCTCGGTGAGTGTCATGAAACAAAGCAGATGCTCTCAACGCGTTGCGCTGGCTTTGTCGACATAACTGCGCAACGCTTAACCTGAAAACGCAGGAAACTCAGTTGACGTTGCGCTCACTAAACGACCCTTATTCAATATTACGATTGAATGACAGCGAATGCGAAATGCACGTATCGGAATTCGTGAATTTCCAGCTAATGACGACAAAAATGCTACGCTGACCCGGTGGCTTATCTCGGATTTTTATGTGTGCACCACGCGATGAACGCCTGTTCAACAGCGGTACGCGCCCTGGTTTTGCCGTCGCTGCAAGGCGTTAGCTTCGGGGTGAAGTGGCTCGCCAGCATTGCCGCATGCAGCTTGAATCTCGCGTGCGCGGCACTGCCCGCCGTAGTGGCGGATGCGCTTGCCAAAGCGGGCCTGCCTGAGGACTCCATCGGTTTGGTCATCGAGCGAGTTAGCGATCAGCGCCTGCTGTTTTCGCATCAGGCTGAGCGCAGCTTTCAGACTGCCTCAACGATGAAGCTGCTCACCACAGCCGTTTCGCTGGAGCGGCTCGGGCCGGTCTACCGTGGGCGCACCGAGTTGCGTTCCGCTGCGCCGCAGAACGTTGATGTTTTGCAGGGCGACCTTGCACTGCGCGGGCTGGCTGATGCCGACTTGAATGCTGCGGCATTTCGCGGCATGCTGCAATCGCTCCGGCAGCAGGGTATTGCCGAAATTACGGGCGATTTGCTGCTGGATCGAACGTTTTTTTCGCCACCGCGAATTGACATTGGCGTGCCGCCGTTCGATGAGACCCCCGAGTTTCAGTACAACGTCATTCCCGATGCGCTACTCCTCGACAACAATTTGATTGACTTGTCGATGGAGTCAACCAGCGAGGGATTCACGGTGCGCATGAATCCGGCGCTTGATCGGGTGGTGCTTGCATCCGGGATGACGCTCATCGACGGCATCTGTAAGGACTGGGAAGACAGCTGGAAAATACCGCTCGTTGAGCGCCTTGCCGACGGCACGCTGCGCGTCGTCCTGCAAGGCAGCTATCCGAGGGGCTGCAAGGCCACGACGCGCATCAACATACTGGATCGAACAGACTTTATCGACCGCCTGTTTCGTTCGCTGTGGCGCGAAATGGGTGGGCGTTTTTCTGGCGTGACGCGTGAGGCCCCGACCCCGGCGTTGACGCGGTTGCTGGCCGAACACCGCTCCCGCGCGTTGCCAGAAATAGTTCGCGATATCAACAAGCCGTCCGACAATGCGCTGACGCGCAGCCTGCTCATGACGCTCGGCACACTGGCCAGGGATGGCGATGCGGCCGCCACGAGCACGGCGCGCGGCGAGCAGGTTGTGCGCGGCTGGTTGCGTGAGCGCGGCATTCCCGACGCGGGCCTCGCGCTGGACAACGGCTCCGGTTTGTCGCGAACGGAGCGCTTGCCGCCGCGCATGCTGGCAGATGTTTTGCGGGTGATGCACAAAAGCGAATGGGCGCCGGAATTTCTCTCCAGCCTGCCAATTGTTGGCGTTGACGGCACGATGCGAAATCGGCTGAAGGACAGCACGGCGACCGGGCGTGCGCGGGTGAAAACGGGCACTCTGCGTGATGTGGTGTCGGTGGCTGGCTATGTGCGCAATGCTGACGGCGAACTCTGCATTCTGGTGGCTGTTGTCAATCATCCGCAGGCTAGTCACAAAATCGCGCGGCCCGTGCTTGACGCGCTGATTGAGTGGTTGAGTCAGCAGCCGGGACCCGCGCCGCTAACCTGGTGGCAGCGCGCATTTGGCACGAACAACTAAAGGACACGCAAGTAGTTCTGCCGCACAAGCGCCCGGTCACCACAATCGAAATGCCACCACTCGGTGGCGATGCCTTGCCAGCCTTTTGCAACCATCGCCTCGCGCAGGATCTGGCGGCTATCGATCTGCTCAGGCGTGAGCTCGCCGCGTTGTAGGTGCTCCGCCTCCAGCGCCGGATGCGAGCGCTCGGTCAAGTCGTCGAATGCTGTGCCCATGTCGAGTTCGCGACCTTCGGCGTCAATGAGCGTGACGTCCACCGCCATGCCAAACGAGTGAATCGAACCGCGATCTGGCGACGCGAGGTAGTTGCGCAGATCAGTGCCTTCGAGACTGTCCCACATCAACTCCTGCACCCGTTGCGGGCGCAGCGCGTCGAGCACCAGCAAGCGCAAGTCAGGCCGTGCCGCACGCAAGCCCGCCGCCACATTGCCCAGCGCAACGGCAGCGTCGCAGTGCAACCACGCGCAATCGAATCCCGCGTACATGTCGCGCCTGACGAAGTTGTTTTCCGTCGCATAACGCAATTCCACGACGACATCAGAAATCGAGTCGAGACGCTGAAACTCCGGATGTTTAGCAACGGATTCGATGGGCGTGGTGCGGCTCAATTTCATTTCACAACATCAATCGCGATGGCGTTAATCATACGGTGAACGGATTGCACCCATGCGCTGCGCGACCAATTTCTGTGCGCTGCGCATAATCGCTTTATGCAAGTGAATTCTCGTTCCGGCGCTGTTCCCGGCATCTCGTTTTTGGCGACTATCGGGGCGTTGACTAACGCCAGCGTGTGGGGCGTGTCGTGGTTTCCGTTGAAGTGGCTGGAAGCGCACGGCTTGCCGTCCTTGTGGGCGACGTGGTTCATCTTCGCCGCATGCGCGGTCACGGTGCTTGTCGCGCGACCGAATGCCGCAAAGGTTTTGTGGCAAAACCGGTCAACACTGGGTGGATTGGTCATCGCTTCCGGTATGACCAACGCGTGCTTCAATACTGCGCTGGCCACAGGCGACGTGGTGCGCGCCGTGCTGCTTTTTTATCTAATGCCGATGTGGGTTGTGCTGCTGGCGCGCTGGCTGCTGGCTGAACGCATCACGCCGTCAGCGCTGGCACGCACCGCACTTGCGCTCATCGGCGCAGGGCTCGTGCTGGGCGAAGGTAAATTGCAAATGCCGGCGCCCAATTCCATAGCCGACTGGCTCGCGGTGGCTGGCGGATTCTTCTTCGGTTTGAATAATGTGATCTTGCGCAAGTACGCGGGCGCGCCCCAGGAAGCTTGCGCGTTCGCCATCTTCATCGGCGCGGTGCTCATTTCGCCCATTGTGATTGCCATGCTCGCGCTGCTGGGCAAGCCGTTGGTGCTCGCGCCAGAACCCATTGCATGGGCGGTGGTGGCGATTTTTGCTATCGCGGTGTTGATCGGAAATCTTGCCTTGCAATACAGCGCGGCGCGGCTGCCTGCGAATGTATTGTCCGTATTGATGCTCGCGGAGATTTTGGTAGCAACCGTCAGCTCGTGGCTCGGAGGCGCAGCGGTGATCACGCAAAGTACGTTAATCGGTGGAGCGTTTATCGTAGGCGCGAGTCTGCTGGCGGTGTTTTCGGGCAAGGCGCATTCTTAACGCGGCTGCAATCACCCAAGCTACATTTAAAGACATGATCCCTAATCTCACCCTCGAAGAACTCGCGCGCAGATACAACAACGGCGCTGCCGTGCCCGATTGGGCCGACACGCTGCTGCCACGCTGGCAACGCGAAAGCGAGCGCGTGCGTGCCGATGCCGCGGGCGCACGCGACGTGGCGTACGGTTCGTTGCCGCGCAATCGCTTCGATGTGTTCACGCCCACCGGCGTCGCGCCGGTTGGTGGCTGGCCGACCCTTGTGTTCATCCATGGCGGCTACTGGCAACGCCTGTCCAAAGAAGACTGGAGCGTGATCGCCGCGCCTTTTGTGGCAAACGGCATGGCGGCGGTAATCGCGGGCTACACGCTCTGCCCACAAACCACCATTCGCGGCATCGCGGGCGAAATGGAATCGGCGGTGGCACATGTCTGGAAAAACGCCTCCGGGCTTGCGATCAACGGTGACCGCATCGCGCTGGCGGGCCATTCAGCGGGGGGACATTTGACCGCGTGGTGCATGACTACAGACTGGTCGGCGTACGGTTTGCCGACGACGCCGTTCGTGTCCGCCACCGCGATCAGCGGCGTGTTCGATCTTGAACCCCTGGTGCCAATTTATTTGAACGACGCGCTCAAACTCACCCAGGACGAAGCGCTCGCAATGAGCCCGACGTATCGCGAGCGGCGCGTGATGTGCGATTTCACAGCAGCTGTCGGAGGCACTGAGCTTGAAGAGTTTTTGCGCCAAAACCAGCTGCTGGGCGCGCAATGGAAAAACGTGACGGAATGGGAAATCCCCAGCCTCAATCATTTCACAATCATCGACGAACTGACACGCGACGACTCTGCGTTGTTCAAGCGCGTAACAGCTGGTCTAGACAGATAAACCACGTGCGAACAAGTTTCAAATCAGCGGCGACTAGAAAGATTTGGTCTTCAGGGCCTTAACGCAGCGCAAACAGCAACCCAAACGGAATGAAAATCACGCTTGCGATGTTGCCGACCAGCACAATCGAGGCGACCTTTTCCGGCTCCTGTTTGTAGTAATCCGCCACCAGAAAATTGAGCACTGCAGGCGGTAGCGAGCCGAACAAAAAAACGAGCCCCGTCTGCTCTTTCGTCATCGGCAACCAGTGCACCAGCAGCCCGGCGACGAACAAACCCGTGAGCGGGCAAATTGCCGCCCCGAGCAATGAATTGGAAAAATCCTCACGCTTCACGTCAAGCATGCGTACGCCCAGCGAGAGCAGCATCACGGGAATTGTGCAATCACCAATCATTTTCATCGGTGCATGCACGCTATCAGGCAAGTGCGTGCCCGTCAGCCCGAGTGCAGCGCCGATGATCGTCGCCCAGACCATCGGGCTTTTCACGAGCACTTTGAGATCGGCGTGTTTGTTCACAATGAACGCGCCGACCGTGAAATGCAGCAAGTTCGACGTAGTGAACAGCGCGACCATCCCCGCTACACCAGGTGCGCCAAATGCGAACAGGGCGAGTGGAAGCCCCATGTTGCCGCAATTGTTAAACATCATCGGCGGAACAAACGTGCGCGGGTTTTGCCCCGACAGCTTTGCATACGGCCAGGCCATCAAACCCGACCCAAGTACGATCGCAATCGACGCCACCACCAGCGGCCACAACGACACCAGATCAACGCTCTTATCGCTTAAATTTGCAAGCACAAGGAACGGTCCAAACACATCGAGATTCAGGCGATTGACCACGCGCATATCGGGCTTCCATAGGCGACCGAGCACGTAGCCGAGCACTATGATTGCCAATACCGGCAGGACAATTTCTAGGATGCGCAGTGCGAGGTTCATGTCTGACCACCTCGACTCAGGTCATCTCGAGCGGGCCACATCCAGACGATGAGCAGTAGTTGGATCAGGCTCAGCGCAGCAAACGCTATGACAAATCCCTCGGCGCCGTAGCCCGTGCCAGTTCCGCTGCGGTACAGATTGACCACGCCGCCAATGCTCCACTGCAAAGCGAAGATCGACGCGAACAGACCCATGTTGAGCGCCGCGTTGGCACGACCGACGATACCGCTCGGGTAATACGGTGACAGGAGCGCAAAATAATTATTCGTCGCAGCACCAAAAAAACCAAAGGCAAAAAACAAAACTGGCAGCGCGACACTGAGCTTTAATGCGAACGGCGCGATTGTCAGCGCGAACAGCACGAGCATCCAGTGGTTGTAGATAAACGCATCGCGGTTTGCCGCCCGCAGCCGCCCGGTGACCCAGCCGTGGAACAAATTGCCGACCAGCATTCCCACGGGCATGCAAATCAGCACTTGCGCCAAAGCGTCGCCCGAAAGCCCCGCCACATGCGTGAGCCACGGGCCCGCCCACAACGACTGCACCGCCCACAATACGCCCACGGCAAACGACACGGCGGGGAACGAATGCCGTGCCTGCCGTGTGCGCCAAACATATTTAAGGGCGGTCGAAAGGCTCACTGCGGGCTGTGTGGAGGCTTTCGAGCGACACGCGGGGGTCACTGTCAGAAGCGTCACCACTGCGAAAACGACAAAGCAGGCGCAGTACAAAAACACCGTGCGCCAACCGACACTGGCAATCGCCCATTGTGCCGGGACTGTGGCAGCAATCGCACCCAGCGTGCCCACTGCGAACATGAGGCCATTGACCATGGGCTGCTGCGGCACCGGCAACCAGATGGCGAAGGCGCGCAGTGAACTCATCAGGCACGCGCCAACGCCAAGCCCAATCAGAGCACGCCCCAGACCGAGCATCGCGGTGTTGTTCGCAAACGCGAAAAGTGTCGTTCCAATGGCGGCAACGACAAGCGCTGAGGCATTGACGCGGGCGCTGTCAAACCTATCCAGCAGCGAACCTAGTGGTAATTGCGCCACAGTGAATGCGATGAAATACAGACTTGTGAGCAACCCCAGGTCGGTCGCATTGAGCCCGAAATCACGGATTAATTCCGGCGCAGCAACCGCATTGACGTTGCGCAGCAGCACGGAGGCGAAGTAAGCGAGTGCGAATGGAAAAAACAGACGCGCCATGAGCCCCGGCGTGAACGCCCGCTGAGGCAACGGAGTCGAGACGGACGCGACGCTCAAAGGATGAACTGCGAAAGGTTTTCGTCGCGCACGATGCCTGCAAGCCTTTCATCGACGAACGTCGCATTGATATCGATGGTGTGGCCGGTCAATGAATCAGCTGTGAAACTCACATCCTCCAGCAGTCGCTCCATCACGGTGTGCAAGCGGCGGGCGCCGATATTTTCCTGTCGCTCGTTCACGGTAAACGCGATTTCCGCGAGGCGATGAATCGCGTCGGGCTTGAACTCGAGCGTCACTTGTTCGGTAGCGAGCAGGCCAGCGTATTGCCGCGTCAGGCTCGCATCTGTGCTCGTCAGAATGCGCTCAAAATCTTCAACCGTCAACGCGGCGAGTTCGACGCGTATCGGAAAACGCCCCTGCAATTCAGGGATTAAATCGCTCGGCTTCGCCAGATGGAACGCACCGCTCGCAATGAACAAAATGTGATCAGTTTTGATCGCGCCATACTTGGTGTTGACCGTCGTGCCTTCGACCAGCGGAAGCAGATCGCGCTGCACGCCCTGGCGCGACACATCGGTGCCGCTTGATTCTTGCCGCGTCGCGATCTTGTCGATCTCGTCGAGAAACACGATGCCGTTTTGCTCGGCGTTGTCGAGCGCCGTCTGCTTCAATTCGTCCTCATTGATGAGCTTGGCAGCTTCTTCGTCCTGCATCACTTTCATCGCCTCGTCCACGCGCATCTTCTTCGATTTTTTGCGCTCACGGTGCATGTTGGCGAACATGCCCTGAATCTGCTGCGTCATCTCTTCCATGCCAGGCGGTGCCATGACCCCCATCTGAGGCGGGGCGAGCGCGACTTCGATCTCAATTTCCTTGTCGTTGAGCGCCCCTTCACGCAGCATCTTGCGAAATTTCTGCCGCGTCGCGTTGTCCGTTGGCTTCAGGTCGTCAAAATTCACGGCACTTGGCGGCGGCAACAGGGCGTCGAGCACACGATCCTCCGCCGCGTCCTGTGCGCGGTCACGTACGGCCTTGATCGCCAGCTCACGCGTCAGCTTGATCGACACTTCCACCAAATCACGAATGATGGTGTCGACATCGCGGCCGACATAACCGACTTCGGTGAATTTGGTCGCTTCCACCTTCACGAACGGGGCGTTCGCCAATTTTGCCAATCGTCGTGCAATCTCGGTTTTGCCGACGCCGGTTGGCCCGATCATCAGAATATTTTTCGGCGTAATTTCCTGCCGTAATGGATCCTGCACTTGTTGTCGCCGCCAGCGATTTCTGAGCGCAATCGCGACCGCTTTTTTTGCAGCGCCCTGGCCCACGATGTGGCGATCAAGTTCCAGGACGATTTCTTTGGGGGTCATGGGGATAGACATGTCACTGATTTTACGGACGTAGAATCTTGGCAGTCCTTTAAAAGTTCACACCATGCCCATCCTGCAAGACAAAAAAATTCTGCTCACCGGCCTTCTGTCCAATCGTTCAATTGCCTTTGGCATAGGCAAGGCACTCAAACGTGAAGGTGCGACGCTGGCTTTCACCTACGCCGGTGAGGCGATGAAATCGCGCGTCGAGAAGCTCGCCCCGGATCTCGGCGGTGGCTTGATCATGAGCATGGACGTGACGCGGCAGGACGAAATTGATGCGGTGTTCGCAAAGCTGGGCGGCGAATGGGGCGGTCTTGACGGTGTTGTGCATTCAATCGGGTACGCCCCGCGTGAGGCGATAGCCGGTGACTTTCTGGATGGCTTGTCCCGCGCGTCGTTTATGACTGCGATGGATATTTCGGCTTACAGTTTCGCGGCGCTGGGCAAGGCTTCGCGAGAACTTATGCGGGGCCGTAATGGATCGCTGCTGACGTTGTCTTATCTTGGCGCCGTGCGAAGCGTGCCCAACTACAACACGATGGGTGTGGCCAAAGCTGCGCTTGAAGCGAATGTGCGCTACATGGCCGCGGCGCTGGGGCCTGAGGGTACTCGCGTGAACGGCATCAGCGCGGGGCCGATCAAAACGCTGGCTGCGGCGGGGATTGCGGGCTTTTCAACCATGCTTAAAAACTTCGCGGCGGCCGCCCCATTGCGCCGTAATGTGACGGCGGATGAAGTCGGCAATGTCGCGGCGTTTTTGATGAGCGACTGGGCGAATGCGATGACCGGTGAAATTCTCTATGTCGACAACGGTTATTCGCAGGTGGCTGCGGGCATGGATGATGGCGGCGAGACGCCGAAGGAGTAGCTAGTAGCGCCCCGTAATACAGAACGCGGCAACTTGCAGAACGTAATCGGGGAACTCGGTAATCGCGTGGTCGCTGCCTTCGATAACGTGCTGATGTGCGCCCGGATAATGGTCACGCATTTGTCGCCAGTCGAGCACTTCATCGCCCGTTGCAGCCAACAATAAGTAGCGCTCGGGCAGTGTGATGCGCGCGATCTGCAACATCGCCAGCTCTGAGAGATATTCCGCCCGCCAGACGAGCGGCTCTCCCGAGTGGTAACTCGGAAGTTCGCCTACGTAACCCGCGAGGTCGTCGGCAGGCATCACCGCAGGATTGAGCAGTGCTGCGCGGCAAGCGTAGGCCTCCGCGAGAAACGTCGCGTAATAGCCGCCGAGCGACGAGCCAATCAACGCCCAGTCCCGTGCGGCATCGCCACGATCCTCAATTAACTCCCGCGCCAGTTCCATCGCTACCGCCGGGCTCGCCGGTAGCAGCGGGCAGATGAATCGATGCTCAGTATTCGCAAAGTGCGCCGCCATTAGTTGCGCCTTGGTTGATTGCGGACTTGATCGAAAACCGTGCAGATACAAGACGTTCATAAGGGCACTCCTATAAATCCGTTGTTCGGGCGAATAGCTTCGTTGTGGCGTGCTCGCAATCCTCATAACCAGGGCCGTAATGAAGGTTGCTGCGCGCCCCACGCCTCGCACTTCATCCCGAAAAGCGAATTTCTAGAAGCGCCCATAAATGCTGATTTGGATTCTGGTGGTGAGCGTATTTTGTAGGAACGACCGCCTACTTCCACTCGTTACAATCACGCGGCCCGGCGATCTGACCCGCAACGCTAAATATTTATTGGTAGTTCATGACAAAACCTACGACCAAGCCTGTTGTCCCAAATTTCTCTTCTGGCCCCTGTGCAAAGCGCCCAGGCTACGACGTGAGCACGTTGCAACTAGATACGTTAGGTCGTTCGCACCGCTCGTCGCTGGGCAAGAAAACGCTGGGGTTGGCGTGCTCCGAGACGGCACGAATTCTGGGCTTGCCGGAAGACTACCTTGTCGCCGTAGTGCCCGGTTCGGACACCGGGGCTATCGAAATGGCGATGTGGTCGATGCTGGGCGCGCGCGGTGTGGATGTTCTCGAATGGGAGTCATTCAGCGCGGGTTGGGTGACCGATATCGTCAAGCAATTGAGGCTGCCGAACGTCAACCACCGCAAAGCCGATTACGGCGACATCACAGCGCTGGATGCGGTCGATTTCAACAATGATGTCGTGTTCGTATGGAACGGCACGACCTCTGGCGTGAAAGTGCCCAACGGTAACTGGATCCCCGCAAATCGCGCAGGATTGACGATTTGTGACGCAACGTCGGCCGTCTTTGCAATGGAGATGCCATGGAGCAAACTCGACGTGGTCACTTACTCATGGCAAAAAGTGTTGGGCGGTGAGGGAGGTCACGGCATGCTGATTTTGTCACCACGCGCGGTGGAGCGCATTGAGGCGTACAGCCCGCCGTGGCCGATGCCGAAAGTGTTCCGCATGAAATCCGGCGGCAAACTCATTGACGGTTTGTTCAAGGGCGAGACAATCAATACTCCGTCGATGCTTTGCGTTTCCGATTATCTCGATGCGCTGAAATGGGCAGAGAGTGTGGGCGGTGTGAAGGGTACGATTGCCCGCTCGGAAGCCAATCTTGGCGTGATCGAGGCTTTTGTTGCCGCGAATGACTGGATTTCTTTCCTTGCCAAAGACAAGGCAACCCGCTCGAACACGAGTGTGTGCCTTAGCTTGAACGCGACCGAAGAGCAGGTCAAAAGGATGACCAGACTGCTCGAAGCCGAAGGCGCGGCGCTCGACATCGGTTCTTACAAGGATGCGCCTGCTGGATTGCGCATCTGGTGCGGCGCGACGGTGGAGAAAAGTGATCTGCAGGCTTTGATGCCGTGGTTGAGTTGGGCGTACGCGGAAGCTACGGCGGCCTGAAGTTGGCTATGTTCAAAGTCCGGACTTACAACCAGATTTCCATCAAAGGTCTGGAGCGTTTCCCGCGTGGCGGCTATGAGGTCGCAAGTGACATCGGCAGTCCCGACGCTTTCTTGTTGCGTAGTCAGAAGTTGCAGGGTGTCGTGGTGCCCAGCTCGTTGCTCGCGGCCGCGCGTGCAGGGGCTGGCGTCAACAACATCCCGGTCGCAGAATTCAGCAAACTCGGCGTGGTTGTGTTCAACACGCCGGGTGCGAACGCTAATGCCGTGAAAGAGCTTGTGATGGCAGGCATGTTGCTCGCAACACGGGGTATTTTGCCGGGCATGGCGTATGTCAATTCGCTGACCTACATGAGCGACGCAGCAGAAATGGCTGCGCTGCTGGAGAAAGAAAAATCTCGCTTTGCCGGTGGCGAAATCAAGGGCAAGACGTTGGGGATTGTGGGTCTCGGCGCGATTGGTTCGCTGGTAGCCGACATGGGTTTAGCCATGGGGATGAGAGTAGTGGGCTTTGATCCCGCGCTTTCAATTGATGCGGCGTGGCGTTTGTCGAACGAGGTGCAGCGGGCAGAAAATCTGACAGCGTTATTAGCCCGTTCGGATTATGTTTCGATTCACGTGCCCGCGATGGACGCGACCCGTCACTTGATCAACGACACTGCGTTCAACGCGATGAGAACCGGCGCGGTTCTCTTGAATTTTGCACGCGAAAGCATCGTTGATTCAGAGGCTGCGCTGCGCAGCCTGAACAGCGGAAAACTCGGCAAGTACGTTTGCGACTTTCCCGAACCTGCAATGCTTGGCAATGCGAATGTAATAGCCATGCCACACATCGGCGCGAGCACCGAGGAGTCGGAGGAAAACTGCGCAGTAATGGCTGCCAACCAGCTTATGGACTATCTGGAAAACGGCAACATTCACAACTCAGTCAATATGCCCAGCGTCAGCATGGGCCGCTCTATCGGCACGTCACGCATCACGTTCTCGAACGACAACGTGTCTGGCGTTTTAGGTCATGTGCTCTCTGTCCTTGCCGACCATAAAGTTAACGTCATCGACATGATCAACAAGAGCCGTGGCGAGCTGGCGTTCAACATCATTGATGTCGAATCGACCCCGGCTGCAAGTGCGGTTGAAGCCATTGCTGCGGTGGAACACGTAATTCGGGTACGAGTGCTCTGAGGCCTTGCAGGCGGGGCTTTGCTGAGAAGCAACTATTTCCGTCATGTGATCTTGAGTCGCAAGCGGTCGCGCGTAGAAGGCGATTTGATGTAGTTAGAGATAATTAGGGGTTAACTCACACAATACCGGTCCCAATCATGGCAGTTCAATGCGGCATCGTCGGTCTTCCGAACGTCGGCAAATCCACGCTTTTCAACGCGCTCACGAAGGCGGGCATTGCTGCGGAGAACTATCCCTTCTGCACGATTGAGCCGAACACCGGTATCGTGGAAGTGCCCGATAGCCGCCTCGCCAAGTTAGCCGAAATCGTAAAGCCGCAGCGCATTGTTCCGGCTTCGGTTGAGTTCGTTGATATCGCCGGTTTGGTCAAGGGCGCGTCCACGGGCGAAGGTCTGGGCAATCAGTTTCTCGCCAACATCCGCGAATGCGACGCCACGGCCCATGTCGTGCGCTGCTTTGACGACGACAACGTGATTCACGTTTCAGGCAAGGTCTCGCCGATTGATGATATTGAAGTGATCAACACCGAGCTCGCGCTGGCCGATCTGGCGAGCGTGGAGAAAGCGACGCATCGCTTCAACAAGCTCTCTCGCTCTACTGGCGGCGACAAAGAGGCGATGAAGATGTTGCCGCTTCTGGAGAGATGTCAGAAAGTGCTCGATCAGGGCCGGGCAGTGCGCTCTCTTGATCTTGATGATGACGAAAAAGCATTGGTGAAACGGCTCTTCCTCATCACCTCGAAGCCTACGATGTACGTCGCAAACGTGGCCGATGCCAACGATCTGGCACACAACGCACACTATCAGGCAGTGCTCGCTTACGCTGCCAGAGAAAAGGCACCGGTCGTGGCTGTCTGCGCCAACATGGAAGCCGAAATCGGCGACATGGACGACGCCGACAAAATGGAATTTCTGAAAGATTTGGGTCTTGACGAGCCTGGCCTTAACCGGGTGATTCGTGCAGGCTATGGACTACTTGGCCTGCAAACCTATTTCACCGCGGGCGTTAAGGAAGTGCGCGCCTGGACCATTTACAAAGGTGACACTGCCCCGCAAGCCGCCGGCGTGATCCACACTGACTTTGAAAAGGGGTTCATCCGCGCACAGACGATCGCGTTCGATGACTTCATCAAATTCAAGGGCGAAACGGGCGCGAAAGAGGCGGGCAAGATGATCGCCCAAGGTAAGGAATACGTGGTGAAAGACGGCGACGTATTGGAGTTCCTGTTTAACGTGTAGGCTGCGACAAAAGCGAATCGGCCTGGTATTTGCGAAGCGCATCGGCAACATGCTCAAACACGGGTTCCCAGCGCCTGGATTCGTCTTGCCTGAATAAGCGCATCGTCGGCGACCAGACACAATTTTCGCCGGAGATGCCGTAACGCCAGTCGCCCGCCTGCCGCAACAAAACCCATGTTTCGGCTCCGAGCGCCGCAGCCAGATGCGCCGCCCCGGTATCAATCGTGATGACAAGATCCAGCGCATCGATGAGTGCTGCCATCTGCGTGAACTCGGCCACTTCGGCAGTCCAGTCGATGACGTTTGTTGCAGCGAGTGGCGGCGCACCGTGCTGCAACGAAACCCAGGTGCATTCGCGGAATGCCGCCACAAATCGACTCATCATTCGCGGCGGAATTGAACGTTCCGCCATTTGGTTGTCCAGCCCCGCAAACTGTCCTTGCCAGACGAGGCCAATGCGCAACGCCCGCGGCTGTTGCTCCTCTGCTGGGGTAGCACGATCCGTTGCCTCAGCAAGTCGACGCTGCCACGACGCAACGTCGACTTCACGTGTCGCCAGAAACTTCGCAGGCGCAGGCAGGTTGTCCAGTGTGGTTCTGAGCGCGGCGGGCAAGGACCATAGCGCGGCCCAGAAGTCGAATGTCAGCCCTTCATGCGCGCCAACTGCAACCACCGCTACGCCGGAAAACGACTGCTGCATTAGCGCGACTTGTGATCGCGGCACAGCAAGCGTCACTGCGAGGTTTCGTGCTGTCACCAGAGGCACAAATCGCGCAAACATGAAAGTGTCACCGAGGCCCTGCTCGCAGAGGAGCAAGATTGATTTACCCGGTCCCGATTCACCGCGCCATATGGGCGTGTTCGCAGGAATTCTGCCGTTTGGCTGAGTCTGCGGAAACGTTAAACGCAAGTCGTAGTCGCCAAAGCCGCGTTCGTAATCACCCTTCGCCAGCAGTGAAAAAGTTCGATTCCAGCGCGCGTAATTGAACCCGGGCGCAAGCCCAAGCGCTTGGTCGAACGCCGCAATTGAGCCGTCTATATCGTTGAGCGAGCGCAGATTGAAGCCGAGATTATTAAGCGCACCAGTGTGTCTGCCATCCAGCGCCAGGGCACGCTGTGCCGCCCAGAGGCCTTCGTCATAACGGCCGGCCGTCCACGCCGCGGCGCTGATGTTGCTGAAAAATTCTGGTTCCTGATCGTTGAGTGTGACTGATCGCCACATTAGCTCCAGCGCCGCTGAGGGCTGCCCGGCCTGATATTGCGCGAGGCCGGCAAAGTGCAGCGCGGTGGCGTTCTCTGGCTCCTGTTGCAGGATGTGGGCGTAGCGTTCAACCGCATATTGCACCTCTCCGCGCTCATGGTGTTGCAGGGCATCGGCAAGCGTCGCCTCAGTGTTTAAAAGGACACTCGTGGGCGCAACGGTATTGGCCAAATTCCCGTGACAATCCTTGTAGCGTTTGCCGCTGCCGCATGGGCAGGGTGCGTTGCGCGACGTCGGCGGGATAGCCGGTGTGCTGGGCGTTGACACAGCCACCGTCGGCAAATTTATCAACAGTTCCAGTCGCAAGTTCAAGTCAAGCGCGGCCGAGTCATCTGGCAATAACGCTAACCGTCGTTTCACAAATTCGCTCGCAGCGTCGATGCGCTTCAGGTCAACCAGATTTTTTGCGAGTGCGCCGAAGCCCAGACCCCCAACAATGGCCCTCGGCGCGGTACGTGCGAACACAGCTAATTCTTCGTTCGTCAGTACCTGCCAAAAATTGAACACACCGTGAAATCCAAGCGTTGGTCCGACGGGATGGCCAACGTCGAAAGAAAAACGGTCTGCGACACGTTCATCGGCAAACAATATTCCGTAGCTTGTTTCGAGCAATTCGCGATAACGAATGCAGATCGCTTCATCCTCATTTTCGTCAGGATTGAGGTGGGCATCAAATTCTGCAAGGGCGTCCAGTAAACGCTTCGAGCGCAGCGAAAATCCGCCATTGCCGACGCAAAATTCACCCGCGAGGTGCGGCCATTTCGCACCGACGTAGTCGTAATTCCAGAACTCATCCGCCCATGCCCTTCCGTCGATCACGAATCCGTCCCACTGCACCACCAGCGCGTAGTCCGTGCTGATGTAGTGGCCCAATTCCCTGAGCATGAACTGCGAATATGCAGACCGCGAACGAATCGATGGGATTGTTATGACTTCGACGCCGTCACAGGCGACACGAGCATGGGTCTCGTCCGTCAGTAGCAAGACACGCGCTACCGGCAGCGCATGTGCCGATCGCACGAGCGCCGCGACAGCAAGGCTCGCATAGGCACAGTCAACGGCAACCAGCGTAACGTCTGACGCCGTCAACGAAACAGGTTTTAGCACGGTCATTTCAATCCTTCATAAAGCAGGCGGATACCGAGGAAGAACAGGCAGCCCAGCGTTACGCGGCGAAATATCACGTCGTTGATGACGTTGTTAAGCCGCACGCCAAGCCACACGCCAATCGGGGCGAACGGCATCAATACGAGGGCCGTGCCAAGGTTGGTCAGACTCAGCTGGCCGAGGATCGCAAAAGGAATCAGCTTGACCGCGTTGACCACTGTGAAGAACACGATGGTTACTGCCATAAACTGCATGCGATCCAGTCCTTTAGGCCACAGATAAATGGAGATCGGCGGGCCACCGGCGTGCGCAAGCGTTGATGTGAATCCGGACAAACCGCACCACAGCCATGGTCGAATCGCCTCCGGTAGCCACGATTTCAGCTTTCGAAATGCGGGTACCAGTTGATAGAGCGAAAACGCGACCGAGATCCCGCCGAGCAAGGCTTTTGTCGTATTTACCGACAAGCTGCCAAAACTCAGTGCACCTATCAAGATGCCGAGAATCGCGGGCAGCATCATCTGCTTCACGCTTGCCCATTCCCAGTGGCCGCGATACGCACGAAGTCCGAGCAAATCCATAACGCAGAGAATCGGAAGCATGATGCCTGCCGCAATACCGGGTGCAATGGCCTGACTCATCATCGGTACTGCGACGCCTCCCACTCCCGCACCAAGACCTGTTTTTGAGATGCCCGTGATGATGACGGCGGGTATGGCCCAGACATAAAACCACGGGTCAGTAATGAATGTCACCGCGTCAGGTCTTTAAGTCCGCGAGCCGCGAAGCAATTGACCAACGCGTTTGTTGGCGTGGGCAATGGCAGCATCCGCTGCGGCACTGTATTTCGCCATGCGCAAAAAGCCGTGCGGCAGTGAGTCAAACTCATCGTGGGCGACATAAATGCCAGCTTCACGTAGCGTGCGCACGTAGGCCTGGCCCTCGTCGCGCAGGGGATCGCGGCCAGCGGTTACGACATACGCGGGCGGCAATCCCGCGTGTGACGCGGCGCGCGACGGCGCGATACGGTAGTCGTTGACCGCATGGTCATCGCCGACAAACTGTCGCCAGTACCACTGCATATCGGCGCGAGTGAGCCCCGGCCCCGCCGCAAATAAGTCGTAACTGTCCGTGGTGAACGTAGGTTCGGTGCACGGATACAGCAGCGCTTGCAGCGCAACGTGAACGCCGCCTTGGTCCCTTGCGCGAATCGCAGTGACCGCAGCGAGGTGCGCGCCTGCACTATCGCCCGCCAATGCGATGGGCGTGGCCGCATCAAGTGCTGCACGATCAGACGCGATTGCTATCGCAGCCTGAAAACAGGCGTCAGTAATCGTGCGCCAGCTCGCCTCTGGCGCCAGCGGGTAATCGACGCTGACGACCAGGGCGTTTGCCTCGTGTGCGAGTCGGGCGCAGGTGGGCATATGAGTGTCGGTGTCGCCAACGACCCAGCCGCCGCCATGGAAATAAATGATCGTGGGCACCGACTCGTCACAGCCATCGTGCCCGTAGAACAGGCGCACTGGCACTTTGCCTGCTTCAAGTTCGAGTGTCACATCGTTGATGGTCACGCTGCTCGGCAGTGGCGCCTTGCCAAGCCCGCACAGCGTCCAGTAGCGTCCTCTTCGCTCCAGCGGTTTCGAGTCTGCTGGAAGCGGCGGAAAGCTATTGCCAAGGTCTGCAAAGTACCGGGAGAGATCGGGATCGAGAGAAGACATCTGAGCCTACAGCTTTGCGGTCAAAACACCAGAAGGGCACTCCTATAAATCCGTTGTTCGGGCGAATTGCTTCGTTGTGAGGTGCTCGCAATCCTCATGTACCAGGGCGGTAATGAAGGTTGCTGCGTGCCCCATCGATGTTGCCAAATTCGGCACTTCATCCGAAAAACGAATTTCTAGAAATACCCAGAAGGTACTGGGTACGACAAAATTTGACCATAAAGCGGCGTCTACCCCTTCGCACGCATAATCTGATCACCTTTAACGGTTAAATATTTGAGTCGCACATGAAGCCACAAAGCCAAATCGCCAGCGAATACTTTAGGAGGCTAATAGCTTCATTTGCCGCCTCGCTGATGGTCTCGGGCATCCTGTTTGCGGCACCGCCCCCGATTCTTCTTGCCAATGTGCTGGGGCCACATGTGGATGTGACGAAATATCTGGTCAGCGAAAAATACGATGGTGTTCGCGCGATTTGGGATGGCCAGACATTGCGCTTTCGTAGTGGCCGCACGGTATCGGCACCCGCATGGTTCATCGCAAAACTGCCGCCAGAGGCGCTTGATGGCGAGCTGTGGCTTGCGCGTGGGCGCTTTGACGAGTTGTCGGGCATCGTGCGCAAAGCAGTGCCTGACGACGCCGAATGGCAACGCGTGAATTACATGATCTTTGAATTGCCGCAAACGGATGCTGCGGCACAACTACCCTTTAGCGAGCGTACGAATCAGATCAAGGCGATTGTCGCGAGAGCGAATTTTTCCGCTTTAAAAGCGGTGCATCAACACCGGGTCAAAGATCGAATCGCCCTAAAACGCGAGCTTGATGCAGTGGTGAAGGGCGGGGGTGAGGGCGTGATGTTGCACTTGGCCGATGCATCCTATGTAACCGGGCGCAGTGATGTGTTGCTGAAGCTCAAGCCGTTACTCGACACCGAAGCGATCGTGGTCGCGCACCTTCCCGGCAAAGGAAAGCACAAAGGCAAGATGGGCGCGCTGTTGGTCGAAACGCAAGCCGGGGTTCGCTTCAAACTCGGTACCGGTTTTTCGGATTCGGTGCGGGCTAATCCACCGGCCATTGGCACGCAGGTGACCTACAGGTATCGGGATACAACGCCTGCTGGCAAGCCCCGCTTTGCGAGCTTCCTGCGGGTCCGTGACGATCCGTAGGCTGCGACGGCACTATGAATGATCAGGGTCCTGCGCAGGCTGCACTTGCGCTCGCACGTAACGCAATAGCCGAGCGAGCGGAACAAGCGCTAGCACGTAACGCAATAGCCGAGCGAGCGGAACAAGCGCTAGCACTGATCCTCAGGGCGATTGCCGCGATTGCACATACCGGTACGGCCGAACAATTCCGCGAAATCGAGGAGTTTCTGGATCGCGAAACATTTGCCTCGGGTCGCTATGCCGCGACGATTCGTCCGCTACTGGAAGCGCTCAGCGTGGCCGAGGCGCGCCAGCAACGCAAGCTCGTCGCCTGCATAGAACGGCGACTTGGCTGGGTGTACGACTTCGCCGGTGATGACGTGGCGGCGCTCGAAATGAGCCAGCGTGCCCGCGAGAATTTTGAAGCACTGGGAGAGGATGAAGGTTTGGTGCGCTCGCTGAGCGATTTGGGGGTGCTGTGGACCCGACGCGGCGACCTGCAGGAAGCTGCACGGGTCCTCGGC
>JAYUWL010000105.1:0-16838 GCA_043753585.1 Burkholderiales bacterium | reverse complement strand
ACTCCGCTTGGGCGAAGCTGAGTTGACTACTTATCATATGCATATTCTACCAAAGAATATAAAGAGAAGCTAGTGATTAAATCTGTGTTTCCCTAGTGTAATGCCGAGGCTGCCCCCGACTGCCTAGTACCGCGTTCGTAATATCCGTCCTAGTACCCCGTGCCGCCGGCTCGCCAGTGTTCACCCGACAAGTGATCGCTCCGCGATGTGGCACATATAGCTTCCTCGATACCCGGTAAGGGTGGGCGCGATGGTGGCACGACCGACGGGCTAGGCAACAACCGCTGTCGGGAATTCCCCGAAGCGGACTGATGCTGGCTGCATTGCATTGCACTGCGCGGTGCAGGGCAATGTTCACTCAGCCTCGCCACGTTGAATGTTGCGCATGTTCAATATCTGAGAACGTTCATGAATATTGAACGCTTGTTAATTCAACTTCCCCGTAAATTCTGTGTTCAAATTATGTGAACATAATTAATAGTTGAACAGCAACCAAAAAATGACTGCTTCGAAACAAATTAAAATTAACAAAACCTTTGTTAATCAATGTATTAGAGCTATCAAGCGATCGGTACATGGTTTGAACATTGATGTGCACTCAGAGAACGCTCAGCGCGAAAATGCTCCAGAAAGCCCGCTCGAAGTCGTTCGTGTATCAGTCGGTGATGACGTTCGCGACTTCCATGCGAAAAAGATACCCCCCGGGAAACTGCGATCGATGCGACGATCACCTAGCGACGCCAATCAAAAATTTATATTCCTATACGATTATATAGAAATGCAAATGTGCGATGAGCTCCGGAAGCGCGGCATCGCGTTTGCCGACCTGTCCGGAAACTTGTATCTACCCCTGGATCGAAGCCTGATCTACGTCGTGGGTCAGCCGGATCGAAATACCGACACGCCTGCCGCGCTGATGTTGCCAGGCTTAAGCGGTACCCTGAACGCCCGCCTTGTATACGGATTGCTGGCACGCCCTGATTTTCTTGCGCTGACGCAGCGTGAATTAGCGCAGAAAATCGGCATCGCGCTTGGAGGTGTCAGCCGCGGGCTGAAACAACTCACATCACGCGCCTATTTGTCTGCGGCACAGACTGGAAAAACGCAAACACTATTGCGTAGGGATCAACTGCTGGACGTGTGGCGGAGCGAATATGAGCACCGATTAGCGCCGAGGCTGCGTCGCCGTCGCATGAGCGGTGATATTGATGCGCTTCGCGCGTTGGACGTAACCACCTTTGGCATGCAGTGGGGCGGCGAAGTGGCGGCCGAGCGCATCACCGGCTACCTGCGACCCGCGCGGTACCAGCTTTATGCTGATCCAAAGCAGACGAACGCGTTTGCTCAGCTTGCGGCTGCTGCAAAACTACGCAAGGATGACGACGGCAACATCGAGATCATCGACCGCTTTTGGGATTTCGATCCGGCTGACGGTGATCGACGCGATACGGTGCCGCTACCGTTGATGTACGCGGACCTGATGGCAAGCGGCGATCCGCGCTGCCAGCAAACAGCGGTTATGATCAGGCAGCGCTTCCTTGAACAATGATCAAGCTGTAGCACTCTGCAAGCCGCTCGACGAGGTGACCGAGCGGACGATTCGCTGCGTCTCGGAGGCAGCAACTGCGCTTGACATCACCGTTTTGCTTTGCGGTGCAACAGCGCGGGTGCTGGTGCTTGAGCACATCTATGGCTGCGAACCAGGCCGCCAGACCAACGATGTTGACTTTGTCTTTACCGTGAACGATTGGTCGCAACACCATGAACTTGCCCGACGATTGACTGCAACAGGATTGTGGGAATCCCAACGCGGAAAGCCCTTGCACCGACTTTCAACGACATCTTCAGGGCGTAACGTCTACCCGTTGGACCTAATTCCGTATGGAGTGATTGAAAATGAGCATGGCGATATTTCGTGGCCTCCCAAACAGGAATTCGTAATGAGCATGCTGGGCTTTGCGGAGGCCAATAGACACGCAATGCGAGTTGCCGTGGCGAAGAACCTGGTGATCAACGTGGTTGACATCGTCAGTATCGCCATGCTCAAACTGATTGCCTGGCACGACAAGAAACTCGATCACGATCCGGATGGGCAGCGCAAACATGCGCAGGATTTTGCGTCGATACTAAAAGGCTATGGTGACCTGCCAGCCAACCAGGATCGCGTGTACACGGAAGCACCAAGCGTTTTCGAGCGTGCAGATGGTGATGTACTCCTGGTCGGCGCATGGCTTTTGGGTCGCGAGGTCGGTGGCAGAGCCGGCGATCTGACGCAGCGCAGACTGCAAGCTGTTTTCGCCGAGCGCGACAAGCTACTGCTCAATATGCAGGCGACCGTGTTCTTTACGTCGCCAGAGCACTCCGAGGAGTTTCTGAGCTATTTCGAGGACGGCTTGGGCCTATCGGGACGTCCAATCTAGCGAGTTGACGCGTCCGTGCGATAGGTGTAATCGCAACAACCGGGCCCGATGGCCCGGTTTTTTTTGGAGAGCAGCTTTTTGCGACAGGACCAATTGCTATGGGGGCTCTTGCCGAATTTCAGGCCAACTCGGGTTGGGCCATTTTCTGATCTCAGCCCTTATAGAACAGGGGCTACAGCCAAAAGCCGTTTGGTTAGGCCGGTGCGCGTCTTAAAAACGTCACTCTCGTAGATCAATGAGGGCATGGCTGAGTGCGCGATGTTTGGGTATTTCTACTAATTTGAAGTCCTATTGCCGCTTCAACAGCAATTGGGTACTAAAGCTGCTGCATATCCGACAAGTCAAACGATGCCGCTCGACCCGCGATCAAGTCCGATATGACTCGGCCCGAACCGCAGCTCATTGTCCAGCCGATGTGACCCTGACCGCAGTTCCAGTAGAGGTTGTCGAAGCGGTGTTGTTGAATGATCGGCAGCGATGAGGGCGTCATCGGACGCTGGCAAGCCCAGTGCTCGACCGATGGATGTGACCAGTCCAGTGCGCCGGGAAACAAAGCTTCAAAATGTTCACGATGCGGCGCGAAATCTGATTCGCGAAATGACGCATCCTGACCCGAGAAAACGGCGCCCGTGGTGATGCGCATGGTGGCGCCGGATTCGCCCTGCAACGGGCAATATGCAATCAATGTGTCTTCGCAAATTCCGCCGCGTTTCGGGGCGAGCTTTACGTCTCTGACAGGCACAGTGAGGGAGTAGCCTTTGACCGGATAGATCGGGACATAAACGCCAAGTCCGCGCGCGAACTGCGGTGTTTTCGGACCGAGCGCGACGACGAAAGCATCGGCCCTGAGTTCACCTCTAGATGTGTGCAATGCGTACTTTTGGGCGCGTTGCGTGAGTTTCGCTGTCACGGCTTCGTTCCAGAGAAAATTGACGCCACGGTCTGCGAGCCACGTTGCCAGCGCCCTGGTAAACGCGCGCGAATCGCCCTGCGCGTCACTCACCGCGTGCGTGCCGCCGATGATGCTGGAAGCGGCGAGTGAGGGTTCCAGCGCGATCACTTGATCGCGCGAAAGTATTCGTGTGTCGTAGCCATGCGCACCGACGAGCGTGGCGCGTGCGAGCGCCGCAACCATCGCGGCTTCATTGCGACACACGTAGAGCAAACCATCGCGCTGGTAGCCACAATCAATGCCGGTCGCGCCCAACGTCGCCTCCAGTTCGGTCTGGCAAAAGCGCACGAAAGCGAGCTTGGCACGGGCGAGGCGTGCGAAGTCGGCACTGTTCGCGTACGACATAAACTCGCGCCCCCAACGCCACAGCGCGCAATCAAACGGCATGGTCACCCGCATCGGTGCGGAGGAATCGGTGAGCGCGCGCCACACGCTCCTCCCGGCGGTTGGTGTGGGCCACGGCAGCGCTCTGGACGACGAGATCAAGCAGGCATTGGCGTAACTCGTCACACTCGCGGGGCGCGCCTGTTCGTCCACCACTTCAACCTCGTGGCCGTCGCGCCACAGATAGTATGCAGTTGCGACGCCGATGAGTCCGGCACCAAGCACCACGACTTTCATCGGCAAATCGCTACAGCGAGAATGTCGCAGTCACCGGCGCGTGATCTGATGGCCGATTTTCGGAAGTGCCTTTGCGCTCGTTGCGATCAATCACGCAGGAAGTGCAGGTGTCAGCGACGGCGGGCGACGCGAGGATGTGATCGATTCGCATGCCGAGATTTTTCGGGAAGCCCAACATACGGTAATCCCACCACGTAAAGGTCTTCGGAGGATGATCGAATTTGCGGAAGCAATCGACCATCCCGAGACTGACCCAGTGCTCATACGCGGCGCGCTCTTTGTCAGTGCAGAGCACCTGCCCCGCCCACAACGCAGGGTCGTGGACATCAGCGTCACTGGGTGCGATATTAAAATCACCGACCACGATCAATTTTTCGTATTTGGCGCGCTCTTCGGCCAGCCATGCGCTGACAGCGTCAAGCCAGCGGAGTTTGTATTGATACTTGTCCGAATCAACAGATTGACCGTTAACGACGTACAGATTGATCGCGCGAGTGTCGCCAATCGTCACCGCAATGGCGCGACATTGCTCATCGGCAAAGCCCGGCACGCCGATCACCAAATCGGCGAATACAGGCAGTGTGTTCTTCGCCAGAATGGCCACGCCGTTGTAGGTCTTTTGCCCGTAAACGGCCGCCCGGTAGCCCAGTGCTTCAAAAATCGCGTGCGGAAACTTGTCCGTTTCGAGCTTCAGTTCCTGCAGACAGAGAACGTCGCTCTGGTTCGCACGCAACCAGGCTTCAGCTCGTGTGAGGCGGGCTGTGAGAGAGTTGACGTTCCATGTCGTGATCTTCAATGCCACGGTAACGGCTAACCTTTGGCTGGCGCCGCAGGAGGGGGGGCCTTCGGCGCAGGACGATCCATGCCAGAACGATCTTCAATTGGCTTCGGCTTGGAGAAAGGCGGCGTCTTCGGATAGCCCGCCGCGTCCAGCGCTCCTGCCCAGCTCGATTCACTCCAGCCGGTCAAACGCTTCTCGCCGATTTTGATCACGGGAACCACCGAGCCGCCGGTTTCTTCCTTGAATTTCTTGTTCAGTTCAGCCGTACGCGTTGGGTCAACCACGGTGTGCGGGATGCCGCGCTGGTTGACATAGGCCTTGGCCGCATCGCAGGATTCACCGCATTCACTGATGTAGAGTGTCACGGGATTTTTTTTCTGTGCGTCCTGCGCGACCAGTGACAGCTCATTGTTCTGGATCGAACTGCCGCTCACGTTCTTTTCCTGCACACCTTTGGTGCCAACGGGGGGTGGCTGGTCTGAGTATTGCACTCGACCAGTGGCGTCCACCCAGCGATAAACAGCCTGCGCGCTGGCGACACCCGCCAAAGCAACAGACAACAAAACGATGGAAAGATGGTTTAGGGCACTCCTATAAGTCCGTTGTTCGGGCGAATTGCTTTGTTGTGGGGTGCTCGCAATCCTCATGTACCACGGCGTACATTGCGGAAGCTGCGTGCCCCACCGATGTTGCCAAATTCGGCACTTCATCCCGAAAAACGAATTTCTAAAAGTGCCCTTAACTTTATTCATACAACCAACTCCTGAATTTTCCCGGTACGCCAATTGTCATTGGTCTAGTTTGCTGTCATGCCATTGTGCCGCAAAAGTGCGTCCACGGTGGGCGCGCGGCCTCGAAAGGCGACGAAATTTGTCATCGCATCGCGGCTGCCACCGCGACCGAGCACCTCCTTGCGAAAGGCGCCACCGGCGACCGGCGACAAAACCCCTTCTTCCTCAAAGCGGCCAAACGCGTCGGCCGATAACACTTCGGCCCATTTGTAGCTGTAATAGCCTGCGGCATAACCACCGCCAAAAATATGCGCAAATGCCCAAGGCATCCGGTTATACGCGGGCGGCGACAGCACCGAAACTTCAGCGCGGACTTCACCCAGTAATCTAAGCAAATTCGAACGATCAGCCGGCCACCCATCCGCCTCGGCGTGCAAGCGCATGTCGAACAGCGAAAACTCCATTTGCCGCATCGCGCCGAGCCCGGCCTGAAAATTCTTCGCGGCAATCATCTTGTCGAACAGTTCACGCGGCAATGGTTCGCCGGTTTCGGAATGTTGTGTCATGTGCCTCAGGACGTCCCATTCCCAGCAGTAGTTTTCCATAAACTGACTCGGTAGTTCCACGGCATCCCATTCGACATGTCCGAACCCGGAAATGCCAAGCGTCGCTACTTCGGTAAGCAACAGATGCAGGCCATGACCGAATTCGTGAAACAGCGTGATCACATCGTCGTGGGAGAACAGTGCTGGCTTGCCGCCCACGGGAGCCGGGAAGTTGCAGGTCATGTATGCGACCGGGGTCTGCAACTGTGCGCGCGTCATGCGGCGGTCACGTGCCGAATCCGCCCACGCGCCGCCGCGCTTGTTCTCACGCGCATACAGGTCAAAATAAAACTCACCGATGCGATTTGCGTCTTGATCAAGCACTTCGAAAAAGCGCACGTCCTTGTGCCAAGAGGACGATTTTCCCTCAACGATCTTCACCGAATAAATACTCTGCACGACGCGGAACAAACCCGCGAGAACACGATCTTCCGGGAAATATTGGCGCAACTCTTCGTCGCTAAACGCATAACGCTTTTGCCGTAATTTCTCGGACGCGTAGCCGACGTCGGGCGATTGCAAATCATCAATGCCCAGCTCGCTCGCAGCGAACGCTTTGAGTTCGGCCAGATCCTTCTCGGCAAAGGGGCGTGCCCGCTGCGCAATATCGCGAATGAAATCGAGCACCTGCTTCGGCGACTCCGCCATTTTGGTGACCAGGGACTGTTCGGCAAAATTGGCGAAGCCTAGAAGCTTCGCCTCTTCAGCGCGCAGTGACATGATTTTTTCAATCTGCGCGCCGTTGTCGAAACGCACATCGCCCTCATCGCTGGAACGCGTCGAATAAGCACGGTACATCTGTGCGCGAAGCACAGGCGAATCAGCGTATTGCATCACAGGAGAAAAACACGGGCCTTGCAGCGTCAGGCGGCACAAGCCCTCAGCGAGGCCTGCTTCCTTCGCTTTCTCGCGAGCAGTAGTCACCACGTCTGCGGGAACGCCTTTGAGCCCGGATTCCGTCACATCAAGCGAGAAAGCGTTCGTGGCATCGAGCACATTGTCTTCAAATTTCGATTGCGCCTCGGCAATCGCGTCCTGAATCGCGGCGTAGCGTTCGCGCGCCGCGCCCTCAAGTTCAACGCCGCTCAAACGGAAATCGCGGAGTTCGTGGGTCAGCAGAGCGTGCTGTTCGTCGCTAAGCGCGGTGGCGTTCTCCGAGAGTGCCTTGTAGCGGTCAAACAGGCCGCGATTGAGTCCGAGTTCGGTGTAGAACTGCGTGACTTTTGGCAGCGCTGCGTTGTGCGCATCACGCAGTTCGGGACTGCTGATCACGGCATTTAGATGCGCCACAGCGCCCCATGAACGTCCGAGCCGCTCGGTCGCGTCTTGTAGCGGCTCGACGACGGTTTGCCACGACACGGATTCCGATTTTTCGATTTGCGCGATAGCTGCTCGGGCCTCAGCAATCAATTGCTCAACGGCGGGATTGACGTGCTCAGACCTTACGTCTGAGAATCGCGGTAGGGCGGAAAAGTCGAGGAGCGGATTCATCATAAAAAACTACAGTTTCTGGGTGTTAAGGTTTTCGACATCGGCGGCAGTTGTAACGTTCCGCCACAGACCGGTGAACAGCTCGCCAGTCACTGCGCTGTTGTCCACCCATTGTTGATAGTGCGGTAACAGTTTGAAGCGTTCACCGCGCGGCCACGTATGACAAGGGCGAGCGGCCAACACTGCAACATTAGCGAGCGTCAGGCGAGGGTGCCCGGAATGCACTCGACCGTCGGAATCGAGCGCAAATTCACCACCCGGCTCGCCTGGCGTCGGACTCACCAATACGAAATGGGCGCTCGCAGCGCCATTTTCAATAGCCTGCACGCGCGGAAGCAGCGTCGCATAGTCAAAATCGCTGTAGATATCAGCACTGATCAAAATGATTGCAGCGCCACGAAAGTGAACGCTGGCTGTGGCTACGCCGCCACCGGACTCAAGCGGTTCGTGTTCGACCGAGTAAATCAGCTCGCAGCCGAAGCGCTCGCCCGATCCAAGCGTTTGCATCAATTGCTCCGCGAGGTAGCTCACGTTAATCACAATGCGCCGAACACCCATCGCGACGAGCTTTTTGATGTGATGCTCGATCAGCGGTACCCCGCGCACAGTCAGGAGCGGTTTGCACAGCGTGTCGGTTAACGGACGCATGCGTTCGCCACGGCCAGCCGCCAGAATCATCGCTTGAAGAAACGCGCTCAAAATGTGTAGCCCACTTTTGCGGCGTTACCTTCAAGTCGATCAAACAATCGCAAGAGCGCCGCAAACGCCTGATAGCGCTTCGCAACGTGGCGTACGTAAGCCACAAAGCGCGGCGTATCGGCCAGATACTTGGGCTTGCCATCGCGATAATTGATGCGCGCAAAAATTCCAAGCACTTTGAGATGTCGCTGTAACCCCATCCATTCCATCTCACGATAAAACTCGGAGAAATCAGCGCGCACAGGCAGTCCTGCTTTTTTCGCCTGATCCCAATAGCGCACGACCCAATCGATGATCTGTGGCTCTTCCCAACTCAAAAACGCGTCGCGCATG
Source organism: Burkholderiales bacterium (assembly GCA_043753585.1). Classification (GTDB taxonomy): domain Bacteria; phylum Pseudomonadota; class Gammaproteobacteria; order Burkholderiales; family Casimicrobiaceae; genus Casimicrobium. Next base: position 8,205 of record JAYUWL010000105.1, on the reverse strand, counting down.
AGCGACGCCACGTCGTAAGTGATCGGCCCTATGACTGCGTCCTGGTAGTCCAGCACACCGGGGTTGCGCTCGGGTGTGACCATCAAATTGCGCGGCATGTAGTCGCGATGGACGAGCACGGTCGGCTGCGCCAGCGCACTCGCTATCAACGTGGCATAAACGCGCTCAAGCGCACTTTTTTCATCGTTACTGAGCGCGGCGTTGCAATGGCGGTCGAGGTACCAGTCGGGGAAAAGTGTGATTTCTCGCCGCAGCAGCGGCTCGTCATAGTGCGGCAGCGCTGTCTGTGCTTGACCCGGATCAATCTGCTGTAACAGCACGAGCGTTGCGATGGCGTCGGCAAACAGTGCATCGCGTCGCTCAGAGTCTGCTGACTGAAGTGCGGACAAGTAAGTGGCGGACCCCATATCGCCCAGCAACAAAAAACCGCGTACCTCGTCCGCCGCGAACAGTTGCGGTACGTGTACACCGCCGCTCGCCAACAAATGCGTCATGTTGACGAACGGGCGTACGTCCTCCTGCGGTGGCGGCGCGTCCATCACAATCGCCGTCGCCCCGCTGGTCGAAGTGACGCGGAAATAGCGGCGGAAGCTCGCGTCTTCTGAAGCGCGGGCGATCTGTTGCCACGTGCTGTCATCTGCCGCGCGATAGGTAGCAAGCCAACTGATCACAACGTCTAGTCGGGAGTCTGTGCCGGGAGGAGCGAGGTCAATACGGAGCATTACGGTCTACGGAATTTCGACGGAAAGTGCGCTGACTTGCAAAGCTCTTACGTCACGTCGCCACGACGGGTTGCGAGAACAAAGTCAGCATGAAACTGGAAATGCTAGCAAGAGCGGATGCCGCGCGGCAAAGCCAATGCCAGTCAGCGGTCAGCTTGTGTGAGCTAACGCCGAGAGCTGGGCGAGCAAAGCGTCCGGAATGGTTATTCCCGCATTAAGCGCCGTCCGCTGCAGTTCGTATCGACGTGCACCGGGCAGGCGCACGCCTTCGTCGTCGAGCATTGCTGAAATGAGCGTCTCCACGCGCTCAAGGTAGTTGGCGCTGCCGCCCATTGCAGCCGGATTGATCACCAGAAAGGCTTGACCGATTCTGGGTTGATTGCCTTGCACATCAAAAAACGAATCTGCCTCGAAGCCGAAGCGAGCACCCGTGAACGCGGTGACCAGAAGCTCAATGACTAAAGCGAGCATTGCGCCTTTGGCACTGCCGGTTGCAGCGCCTAGCGGAGCCATGCTGCCCTTGAGTCCTTTGGCGGGGTCGGTGGTGGGTTGGCCTTCGGCATCCAGCGCCCAACCGAGCGGGATCGCCTTGTTGTCTTTGGCGGCGACCATCAATTTGCCGCGCGCCACTTCGGACAGGGCTAGATCAATCGCAAGTGGGTCGCCGCTTTTGCGAGGGAAAATTGCAGCAATCGGGTTGGTTCCAAAAAGCGGGCGCTTGCCGCCAGCCGCAGCCATTGCCGCGGGGGAATTGGTAAAAGCGAGGCCGACCAAGCCTGCTTTGGCGACGGCTTCGAGGTGATAAATCGCAGCTCCAAAGTGATAGCTGTTGTTTATCGCGACGAATGCGACGCCAAGTTTCTGAGCCGTTTCAATTGCGGTATGCATCGCCAGATCGCACGCCGGGAACGCGAGCCCGTCGGCGGCGTCGATCACGGCGGTTGCGCCGTTGTGGATGGCGATTGACGGAGTGGCTTGACCGTTGATACGACCTGCCTTCATGTGTCCTGCATACTGCGGCACGCGAGACACTCCGTGCGAAGCGGTGCCTTGAGCATCAGCGTAGATCAGCGCTCGCGCCGTGGACTCTGCGCTTTGCTGCGAAGCGCCCGCGTGAACCAGCGCAGCGATCGTGAGGGCGCTCAGATCGGTGGTTGAGATCGTTGCCATGACTTAACGCAAAGCCTTGATGACAGCGTCGGCAATCATCGACGACACGCGCACGTTTGCCTCAAATGTGACGCCCGCAATGTGCGGCGTGAGAATCAGATTCGGGCACCCGGAAAATACGTTGGATGCGGGTAATGGCTCCTGCGTGAATACGTCAATCGCAGCGCCGCCCAGTTTGCCGCTCTTCAACGCGGCGACCAATGCAGCATCATCAACGATGCCGCCGCGCGACGTGTTGATTAAAACTGCACCCTGTTTCATCGTCGCAATACGCTCTGCATTGAACAAATTTTTGGTGCTATCGAGCAACGGGACATGCAGGCTCACGACGTCTGCCTGAAGGAGGAGCTCTTGGAAATTCACCCGATTCGCGCCGACCGCTTCCCACGCCGCATGCGTATCAGGGAGGGCCGGATCGTAGGCGATGATTTTCATGCCGAGGCCGCGCGCGAGCTGCGCTGTGAGTTGCCCGATAGAGCCGAAACCAACGAGCCCCAGCGTCGCGCCAGCAGTTTCACGTCCGCCTGAGAGCTGATTGCGCGGCCACTTGCCTGCGGCGACATCAAACGTGCTTTGATAGCTCGCACGGCGCAAGAGCATTGCCGTGGCGATCACGTATTCGGCGACTGCAAGCGCATTCGCTCCGGTCGCCGGAATCACCTTCATGCCGCGTGCTTCGCAAGCGCTGACATCGATGTTGTCGAGCCCAACACCAAGCCGCCCGATCACCCGCGTTGACTTGCAGGCATCGAGCAACGTGCCACGAACCTGTGTTCGATTTCTTACAATAAACACCTCGCAATCCGCGACCGCAGCGGCCATGTCAATGGGCCGGTCAACCAGTTTCGCGTCATACAGCACACAATGGTCGCCGAATGCCGAGCGCAGATGATCCACGGCGACTTCATCCATGAATTCTGAAATTACGATTCGCATGATTTCCCCAGAGAAGCGTGCACGAATGGCGTCGTTTCCGATGCGCGGACTTGCACTTTTTGTCGATATTGGTATTCTACGCAACTCATCTATATCATCTAGATGACTTAACTTACTTCTCGCCGGAACTGTTGGCGAGCAAGCCGCAAGTCAGAAAAGGCAGGAAAGCAATGATTCATTTCGTAGTGCATGAAAAGGACGACGGCGTGGGTGTCGTTGTCGTTGAGGGCTGCAAAGTCGGCCAAAAAACCATTGGCTGGATTATGGAGCCAGACTCCACAGTCAACGTCGCGCTCAAGAGCGACATACCGATTGGGCACAAGGTCGCGCTCAAGGATTTCAAGGTCGGCGACACCGTAATCAAGTACGGGGTGGACATCGGCAAAGTCGTCGCTCCGATCAAAAAGGGAGAACACCTCCATGTCCATAACGTTAAAACCAAGCGCTGGTAGGCCAACATGATCAAGAAAAATACAAAGTTCTGGGGCTACCGCCGCGCAAACGGGCGCGTGGGTGTTCGCAATCACGTCATCATCCTGCCGGTCGATGATCTGTCGAACGCAGCAGCACAGGCTGTTGCCAACAACATCACGGGCACGATGGCGATTCCGCATCCGTACGGCCGCTTGCAATTCGGCGCCGACCTGGATCTGCACTTCGCAACGCTGATTGGCACAGGCTCCAATCCGAACGTAGCGGCTGTCGTGGTCATCGGTATCGAGTCACAGTGGACCAAAAAGATCGTTGACGCCATTGCCACCACAGGCAAGCCTGTGGTCGGCTTCGGCATTGAAGGCCACGGCGATCATCAGACGATCATGCACGCGTCGGCTGCGGCAAAGAAATTCCTGCAAGACGCAAGCGAAATACATCGTGTGGAATGCCCGATCAGCGAGTTGTGGATTTCGACTAAATGCGGCGAGTCCGACACGACCTCCGGCTGCGGTGCGAACCCGACCGTCGGCAACGCGTTCGACAAACTCTATCCGCTAAAGACAACGCTCCTGTTCGGCGAAACCTCCGAGATCACCGGAGGCGAAGCGCTACTCGAAGCACGCTGCCGCACGCCAAAAGTGTGGAAAGACTTCATGTTCATGTTCGATCGCTATCAGGCAATGATCGAGCGCCACAAGACCAGTGATCTCTCCGACAGCCAGCCAACCAAAGGCAATATCGCTGGCGGGTTGACGACCATCGAGGAGAAGGCTCTCGGCAACATCCAGAAGATCGGCCGCAAGTGCAAGATTGACGGCGTGCTCGACAAGGCCGAAGTACCGACCGGGCCGGGTCTGTGGTTTATGGATTCTTCCAGCGCTGCCGCTGAAATGGTGACTCTGTGTGCCGCGTCGGGCTTCGTGGTTCACTTCTTTCCGACAGGTCAGGGCAATGTGATCGGCAATCCGATTCTTCCGGTCATCAAGATTTGTGCGAACCCGAAAACAGTGCGGCTCATGAGCGAGCATGTGGACGTGGATACGTCTGGTTTGCTGCGCCGTGAGATGACGATGGACGACGCTGGCGATGCGTTGCTCGACAATATGATGCGTACGATCAATGGTCGTTTGACCTCAGCCGAGGCGCTGGGCCATCGCGAGTTTGTGTTGACGCGCTTGTACGAATCGGCGTAATTCGAAACCTGCGCAAGCGTTTTTGTAATAAACAACGTAGATTAGGAAAACCGCGTAGCTTGGGTGTGGAGGCATCCAGGCGCGCGGCGCGACACAGAGTTCAAATCACAAGGAGGCAACCATGATCGAGAGAACGCAACGCGTCGAAAGCATCGAAAGCGTCGAGCGCACGCTCGCCCCGTCGACCGAGCACAACCAGCTGTCGCGTCGACGATTTCTGGCCGTCAGTGGCAAATACAGCTTCAACGTCGCCGTACTAGCCTCCATAGGTGGCTATTTGTGGAGCGACACCGCAGTGGCGCAAACCAGCGCTGACGAAGAAAAAAAGAAGAAGGCTGCGACGTACACCATGACGTTTGCCACCGAGTACAAGATCGAGGACGTGATCAAGTATCCGATCATGCAGGCAGCGTTTAAGGAAAATATCGAAAAGCTCTCGAAGGGCAAGATGTATGTTCGACTCTTCCCCGCCGGGCAGCTTGCCGTCGGCGCCGCCCTGGCGCAACGCGTTCAGGCTGGCACCGTGCAGGGCGCATCGCTTTCGCTGTCGAATTTCTCACCGTATACCAAGACCGTTGATCTCATCAACATTCCGTACTGGTGCGGCGAAAATCAGAAGTTTGCGAACCTCGTGACCAGCAAAACCTGGAACGACGACATCACGCCAAAGGTGACCGAGAAGGGCTTCAAGCCCATGTTCTACTTCACGACCGAACCACGCACGGTGTCGACCCGGCGCGGCTTTGGTAAGGTCATTAAAACGCCCGCCGATGTTCGTGGCATGAAGATGCGGGTGCCGCCTTCAAAATTGCTGCAAAAACTCTACCGGTTGATGGGTGCGAACCCCACGGTTGTAGCGTGGGGGGAAACAGCGACAGCGATCAAGCAAGGCGTGGCGGACGGTCTTGATCCGTCAGTCACGGCGCTTGCTACGTTCGGCTTCACCGACGTGCTGGAAAACATGACGTTCGTGCGTACTGTGCCCGATGCGCAGATGTTCGCGGCAAACGCTGCGTACTTCAAAGCGCTTTCGCCAGAAATGCAAACGGTGTTTGAAGACGCGTCGCGTATGACGCAAATCCAGTCGTTCCAGCAACTCGCTGCGTCTCGCGCCGAGGCGATGCGCCAGATGACGGTCGGTGGCTGCAAGTTCTATGTGCCTACGGCAGACGAGTTCAAACTGTGGGTGGAGTCGTGCGGTGAGCAGCGCGCCGAGTGGAATGAAGACAAGATTGATCTGGCCGGATCGCTCGCCAATTTTGACAGGCTCAAGCTCGCGGCGAACACCAAAGGCGCCATCACCGTCGCTGACTTTCAGGGATAGGGCGTGCGATCATGGCAGCGGGGCGCGACCAACGCGGGTTACGCGCTCTTCGCGTTGTATGCGTTCTACGCCGTAAGCGGTGCGGTGGCGCAAAAAATGGAAACAACACTACCCATCAGTTTGGGTGATGTTGGGGAGTTTTGTCTGTTCTTCGCGGCAACGATTTTGTTCGTTGCCGGGCTCATTCAAGAAGACTCTGAAGCGCAGTCGTCCGGTTGGCTAGCCGCGCTAAACGAGAACGCCGAGCGCTACGCGATGCTCGTGTTCTACGTCTTCATCTGCATCGTGATCGTACAGGAAGTGCTGCGCCGATTTGTGCTCAACTATTCATCGGCCTGGGCGCAGGAGACGGCGCAGTATGCATTCATTTATCTGGGTTACGTCGGCGCTGCGTTTGCGGTGAAGGAGCGCGCACACATTCGCTTCGACATTCTGTTGCAGCGCCTGCCGGCGCGGATGCACGGCTGGGTGTATTTGTTTGCTGAACTGTGCACGCTGGTTTTCGCCATCATTGCGACTTATTGGTGTTTGCACACCGTGCAGCAACTCTGGAATTTTGGCGGCACCACACCGGTGTTGCGCGTTAACAAGATTTGGGCCGAGGCGGCGTTGCCGATTGGCTTCTCGTTGATGATTGTGCGTTGTCTGCAGATGATGTGGCGAGACATCGCGGACATCCGCGCGGGGCGGCCTGCCTACGTTGGCAAATCGATGTTTGAGGAATAGACCGCGATGATCGTAACGTTGTGTTTATTGCTCATGATCGGTTTGTTGGTGGTCGGTGTGCCGTTTTGGGTAACCATGGGATTGGGCACCTTTGCCATTCTCGTCAGCACCGATGCGCTGCCGTTGTCGTTGATCGGCGATGGGCTGTTCGAGGGCGTTGATTCGTTCGCATTGATCGCGATTCCGCTGTTCATCCTGACCGGTGACGTGATGGTGCGCTCGGGGCTCGCGCACCAGTTACTCGATTTTGCTGAGGCTTCGTTTGGCAGTTTGCGATCCGGTTTCGGCACGTCGACGGTCATGGGTTGCGGCCTGTTTGCCTGCATCTCGGGTTCGGATGCAGCCGATGCCGCGGCAGTCGGTCGCATCACGATGGATCGATTGGTGGAGCGCGGATACCCGAAGGACTACGCCTGCGCACTGGTTGCCAGCGGCGCGTGCACCGGCATTTTGATTCCGCCGTCTATCGCGTACATCATCCTGGGGCTGGTGATGGGTATATCCGCCACCACGCTTTTTCAGGCGGCCTTTGTGCCCGGCGTTTTGGTGTTGATTGCCGTCATAGTGACTAATGCCGTGGTGAATCGAATACGCGGCTACGAAGTGTCCACCGACAAATTTTCTTTGTCGCGGTGGTTGTCATCGCTTAACAAGGCGAAATGGGCGTTGGCCATTCCCGTGATCATTCTCGGCGGGATTTACTCGGGCTGGTTCACACCAACGGAGTCGGCCGCTGTTGCCGTGGCGGTCGCACTTACGATCGGACTTCTTCAAAGGCGCATCACGGTGTCACAACTTCCGCTCATGCTCGGTACTTCGGCGCGCGTATGCGGCGTGATTCTTCCGATCATTGCCGTGGCGCTTTTGTTTGCACAAGCACTGACGGTGGTGGACGTGCCGCAACAATTTGTCGAGATTGTGATGAGCTGGGGAACCGGCAAGCACGTCGTTATTCTGCTCATGCTGCTGATCTGGATTATCGCTGGTTGCTTTATGGAAACGAGTCCCTGTATTGTGATCCTCGGGCCGTTGATGTGGCCACTCGCACAGAAAATTGGCATGGAACAGACGCATTTTTGCGTGTTCATGATCACCACGCTGGGCCTCGGTTTCATCACGCCGCCTTTTGGGCTTAATCTGTTTGTAATGTCGGGGCTGACACGCACACCACTTACAGCGATTGCCCGTCAGGCGCTGCCTTTTGTCGCGGCGATGATCGTGGTGGCTGCTGCCATCGGCTTTTTTCCGGAAATCTCCATGTTTACGTTCCGACAGTAGGAGCTCTTCTGCCGTCGCCACCAGGTTGAGGCCGTCCGTACCGCGATAATTGGGGTATGCATCATCCCCAATCTCTTCTCCCCCGCGACGCCATCGTCAAGCTTCGTGCCTCAAAAATTCGTGAGGTCGCCAACGCCGGTATCGGTCGCTCCGACGTGCTCACGTTCTGGTTCGGTGAACCCGATGAAGTCACCCCTGATTTCATCCGTGTAGCCGCCGCCGAGAGTCTCGCTCGTGGTGAAACGTTTTATTCGCACAACCTTGGTCTCCCCGAATTGCGCGACACGGTGGCGAATTACCTCTCGCGCCTGCATCCCAATCCCGCTGCGCCAATCATCGCGGACAACATTGCGATCACCAGCGCCGGCGTCAACGCGCTGTCGCTTGCCGCGCAATGCATCGTGAGCCCCGGTGATCGCGT
>JAYUWL010000104.1:0-16925 GCA_043753585.1 Burkholderiales bacterium | reverse complement strand
AAAATGGCTGCGCGTTGTGCGGGTTGCATTCCGGGCAGTTGCGGGTTCCACAGCACGCGACCATCGACACAATCCATCACATAAAAGGCGCGACCAATAATCGATTCGTCTTCGCACAGCGTGAACATTTCAGCGACCGGCACATCGCTGCCAGCAAGCCCGTGCATCACGCGAAACTCACGCTCGATGGCATGCGCAGAGGGCAGCAATTTCGCAGCGGGCCCCGGCTTAGATCGCAACACATACGCCTTGGTGGGCGTGACCAATTTGAAGGTCGGATTCGACTGCCCGCCCTTGAATTGCTCGACCGTCATTGGGCCGGTGAAGCCGTGTATGTTTGCGTGAAGGTAGGCTTCAAGTGCGCTCACGTCAAAGCGTTGGCGCTCTGCAACAGGCATCGTGCCCGTAAACAAATCTGTGCGGCTAATCGTGTCACTCACCGTGCTTTTCCTTCTTGTGTGACCTGATGCTACTGCACGCCAATCGAGCGCTAGCTCGCGCACTAGCACGTCAACACATAAATTTCGAGACATAAAAGCGCGGCCTTTCCGCGTCATGCGTCGTTACAAATGCTCACGATAGCTGGCTATTGTTGTGCTTTGCGCCTAGCCTGACGCGAAAATTCGACACTTTTCTTGTCCAGCGGTTTACGTGTCGACGTACCAGTTTTGTCGGTGTAGCCTGCTAATACAGACGATAAAGGGGCGCTGCCATTTGCATGGGTAACACGTCGACTTCGACATTTAAAACGGTATAGTGCGCCACGCCTTGCTCGATACGGAGGTGGCCGTACGTATCTGTACTTTTGCGGAACCGGAACTCAAATCCTGATGCAGCACCCTTGTCGTCCGGGGCTGCAAATGCGAGTCCCCTCACTTCTTTTACTGTGTTGTCAATCAGATTAGTGAGCACTTCGATCAATACGTTTTTTCCAAGAATATCCGCGTAAAACCGCGGCTCGTCGAATTCGGGTTTGTACGCCTTATCGTTAGGGTCGAGCACACTTCCCTGGCGCTTGAACGCCGACGGTGTTACCGCCATGTCGTTCAAGCTGATGCGATCACCCCGCTCAAGGTAGGAAAGGCGAACCCCCGTCGCACGCAAGCCGCTGGGGGTTTGTGCGATGCTTGCCTTTGAAATGTCGGTAACGATAACGCCGCTGGCACCAATGACTTCAGCCGTCCCCCCCGCGAGAACCACGACCGCAGTATTCTCATCCACGCCAAGCCCGTATTTGTATTTCGCTGTATGCATCACCGGAATCATCCGGGCGAAACGGCCACGCGCCAGAAGGTGCTGATCAACGAAGACAGGTGCGGCGAGAAATCCGAGTCCCTCCGCGATATCGCTCCCCTGCTTCACGCCATGCTGCAACACTGACAAAACGCCGGGCGGTTCATAAAACATCGTTGCGCTCATGATTGCTGCGCCCGCACTGGTACCTGCAATGACACCCCCGCGTCGATAAACGGACCAAACGGCGTCAAGCGCCGCCGTGGACTTGCCGTCGGCCGTACGGAGCGCAGCAGTGATCCGTGATTGGTCACCGCCGGTAAAAAATACGCCATCCGCAGCCGCGATTTTCTGCGCGACAACGGGATCCTGAGCGTTTTTTCTGAAGTCTGTGTCTTTCAGTCTCGGAGCAATCGGTATGAGGAAGCCGTCTGCACCGTAGGTGCTCAGCGCGTCGCTGATTCGTTTGGCCGACGCCGCCGGATCTCCAGCAGCGGCCGCGATGATTGCGAAACGTGGCTTTGGTTGGCCCGTCAACTCAACCAGTCGACGCCAAATTTCCACGTTATCGGGCCGCACCGCGCCGCCCATGATGACCAGTGAACCGCGCGGTGCAGCGCGATCACTTTCGGCATAGGCGGTCGTCAACATGACAAGCGACGCAAAGCCCAATGAGCAAAGTATTCGACAGAGGTGAACACACATTTCGGAACCACTGGGCAGTAACAAATTGAAAACAAAACCGGCCCCGGAGGACCGATTGCGTCGGCACCGATTGCGCTACGACGGGAATACAGAACGCTATTTGAACGAGTAACCAGCGCTCAGATAGTACGTGCGACCACGCGGATCAGTGTAGGTCGGGTCATACCCCGCGAGGAAGTAATATGCCTGATTGGAGAACGGCGGCGGTGTGTTGGCAACGTTCAATACACCACCCCGAATCTTCAGGTTTTTAGTCGGTGCCCAGCTACCAGTGACATCCCACAACGAATACTCCTTCACCTTGCGCGACGGCAATAGCTTGTCGCTAACTGGGTCGTACGTGGTGTTCTGATCGGTGTAGCCGGATGAATACGTATTTGCCACCGTCAAACCATAAGGGCTGCGATCCCAGTTGAGCGACAGGCGATGACGCCAGCGTTGCACCACCTGATCGTTCAGAAATACACCGAGATTGCTGCGATAGGACTCCAGCGGCCCGAACTGACGGTCATAGTTAAGGATCAGCGTGCCAGTGAACGTCGCACTGAAACGACCGTATGCCGTGTTGGTACCGCGCCAGTCAAATCCCAGATCAATGCCAGACGTTTTCAGGCGGCCTTGATTTTCTTTGCGCAGGATAATGTTGGTAATGAAGCCATCACGGTCACGCTGGATGTAGGTGCCGTTGTACTTCGCTGGACTCTCGATAATGATTTGCTCGCCGAGCGTGCTGATTACGTCCTTTTTCAGGATGTTCCAGTAGTCAACGCTGACGCTCATTTCCGATCCCAGCTCAACAACCGTCCCGAGCGAGAACTGCTGCGACTTTTCAGGTTTGAGATTCGGATTGCTGCGGCGCTCGACCGGGTATTGATCTGTACACAGGTCGATGCTGCTCTCCCGTTTCACGCATTGCGGGTCGGTCAGGAAACTGGAGGCGGAACCGTAGGTCGTTGGACCGTTCAAGTCATAGAGCGAGGGCGCGCGGAATCCAGTGCCCGCAGAGCCACGCACAAGCACCGCTTTACTCGGTTGCCAACGCAAGCCAAGCTTCGGATTGAAGGTGTCACCGACGCTCGAATATTTGTCGTAGCGCACGGCCAATTGGCCCTCAAGTTCTTTGGTGAACGGAGCGTTCAGCTCGGCGAATACGGACGCGACATTGCGACTGTCACTTGTCGCTTTAAGTGCTGTCGACAACGGCGTGGCAGCACTGTCACGATCGCCCGCGATGTTGTTACTAACCAGAAGTGCCGACGGAGTGAAACCCGTCGTTTCGCGGCGCACTTCAGCACCTAAGGCGACCGCAAGCTCACCGCCACCCAATGCCATGAGCGAGCGCGACAACTTCGCATCAATGCCCTCAGTCACGCCCTTTGACCTGCGAGCTTCATCATTGACCTTTATGCTCGCGATGAGATCTCGCCCAGCCTGGCTGCTGGTGCCAAACGGATTGATCAAGCCACGGGTAACGCCCGACACGAACTCGTTGTAGAGCACATAGCCGTCCACGTATTTATCGGTCGCCTTATTCTCAGCACGGCTGTAGGCTAAGTTGTAGTCCCAGCCAGCAAGGAGACCCGTCGCGCCAACGACAATTCGTTGACCTTCGCTCGTGACTTCGTTGGTACGGTTACCCGCCTCCGTCATGCGATAACGAATTCCGCTGAACGTGGTGGATAGTCCGGCACCTGTCAACGCACTGCGATAAGGCTCTGGCAGCAGGTTAACCGGCAGATTGCGAATTCGCTGAGGATTGGGGCTCAGACGATAGACGCTCTCGGCCTGGGTTTGAATTAGTTCGGCGAACAGCTGGTGGTCATCGCTCACCTGAAATGCAGCGCGACCAACAAAGCCGATCTTGGTAGAAGCGGGGTAAATCTCGGTGTCCTGCATGTAGTCATAGCTACAGGCCAACGGGCCACCGGGGCCTGCTGCGGCATAGACCGTCGCGGGGGGATTGCACGCCGGCGAGCTTGGATTGATGCGATTCCGGGTGGCGCCGGCGGGCAGAAGGCCGGCACGAATCAACGCATTGCGTTGGGCAGTCGAAATATCAACGTTTGCCGGGTACGTGTTGCTCGACATGAGCGCTGGCAAATTCGATGCGAGTGGACGATTCTTGATGAACTGGCGCTGACTTGAGCGCAGCGAACCTAAATCCTGGATATCAAGGGTGCCGAATACGTTGAAGCGATCCTTGACCAAATCGCCATAACCGCCGCTGATTGTCATTGTCTTCTTACCCGCACCACCTTCCTGGGTGGTTGCGCCGGACACGTTCAAATCAACGCCCTGATAGTCGCGCCGCGTAATGAAATTGATCACGCCGCCGATGGCATCGGTGCCGTAGATCGCAGAAGCACCATCCTTCAATACCTCCACGCGTTGAATGGCGCCAGCCGGAATGTTGTTTAAGTCAACACCAGCGTTGTCACCCGGTGTGGCGAAATTGGCGAGACGGCGTCCGTTGAGCAAAATGAGGGTGCTTGAAACGCCAATGCCGCGGAGGTTTGCGCCATTGAATCCGCGTTGCCCGGACGTGCCGTCGGTGATACTTGCGCCGTCCGAGAGATTGGCCGTGCTCGCGCTAATGAGTTTCAACAGTTCAGCAGCCGTGGTCACGCCCGACTTCTCGATGTCATCCTTCTTGATCGTTTGCACCGGCAGCGCGGTCTCGCCCTCAATGCGTTTGATTGATGAACCGGTAATTTCTATTTTTTCGAGCTTTGCGGCGTCGGGAGTCGACTGCGACCACGCAGCGGTAGACACCGTCAGTGCCATCGTCGCAAGGGCTGCGTGAACCGCGAGTGTGGAAGTTTTCAGAGCAAGTGTGCCTTGGCGATTGCCAAGAACCACACGTTTGACCGTGCGCGTCGACATGGGTGTCTCCTGGAGATTGTGGAAATGAATTGAAGTGAGGGCGGTTCGGGGAAAGCAGGCGATCGTGCGGATAAAACTAGCCGATAGTCTGTAGTTTTATTTTCATACATCAAGTGTATTGCAAATTTGTTTGCATTTAGAGGCGAGTGCAAATTATTTTGCACCAGTAAAATCGCGTTGTATTTTTGTTACGGGCGGGCGATTCGCCGTGGACATTTATGGTGCAAATTCAGCACCGTCAGCGCGCGGCGGCGCGAAACCAGTGCGACTCGGCGAGTGACTGGCCTTACTTCAAACTGCTGGCTAAAAAGCTTTGTAGTCGTTCGCTCTGCGGATTCAGCAGAACCTCTAGCGGGCTGCCGGCTTCTTCAATGACACCGCGATGCAGGAAGATCACTTTATTCGCCACTTCGCGAGCAAAGCCCATCTCATGCGTCACCACAATCATGGTCCGACCATCAGCAGCAACATCGCGCATCACTTTCAGCACCTCTCCGACCAGTTCCGGATCAAGCGCAGAAGTCGGCTCGTCAAAGAGCATAACTTCGGGCTCCATCGCAAGCGCTCGTGCGATGGCAACGCGCTGTTGTTCACCGCCAGAAAGATGTGCTGGAAAATAGTCTTTGCGATGAATCACGCCAACGCGTTGGAGGTAGCGCTCGGCACGCTCACGCGCCTCGACCGCACCCAGCTTTAATACTCGCAGGGGTGCTTCCATTACATTATCAATCGCGGTCTTATGAGCCCACAGATTGAAGTGCTGAAACACCATACTCATGCCACAGCGAAACCGCGCGAGTTGCGCGGCATCAGTGGCCTCCATATCCCCTGATTTGCCGCGCTTTAGCGACAGCGTTTCACCGGCCAGCACAATCTTTCCCTGGGACGGCTGCTCCAGCAGATTCAGGCAACGCAAGAACGTGCTTTTTCCCGAACCTGACGAGCCGATTAACGCAATTACGTCGCCGGAGTGCGCCTCAACAGTCAAACCCTTCAACACCTCAACGGCACCGAAGTTCTTGAAGATACCCTCGGCCAAAAGTTTTTGCGTCGCGCTTTCACGTTGGTCGATCATGGCGAAAGGAGCTTTCCACTGCGAATGATTTCAGCACCCGCAATCTTGCCGATTCGTTTTCCAGCACTCGCCCAGCGGGACGAAGATCGGGCGAACAACAACCCACTGGTACGCGCCCTCAGGGGCGTCTCGTCGCCGGAAACCGGGTCGACCAACTGCGCAACAGTGTGACCAGCACATACGTTTTCCCCGAGGGCGACCTGATACACGATCACTCCCGAAACCGGGGCAATCAGTGGCTCCGTTGCCGCCAGTGGAAGTTGGTAACACACGTGCGAAGGCAGCGTAGGCGACAGGCCTCCGACAATGCCCTCTACTTTCAGGAATTCAAAGATGGCGATCGCGTCATCGGCGGCCATCGTCGGAAACACATCGCGCTCGCCACGTAGTTCGACCGTTGCCGCCAGGCAGGCTGCGGCAAACTTTGCGTCGGGCATCGCCGCGGCAGCGACCGCCCACGGGCGGCTGCAGGCTTCATCAAACGGGCCCTCGCCCGACTCCAGCGCGGTCAGACATACCTCCGCGCGCAGGAGCCGTGCAAGCGGCTCGACACGCGCGGCAAGCGACGGTAGCGTATACAGATGCATCACCGCTTCACCATCGCAGTGAAGATCGAGCACGACATCGGCGTCAATCGCGAGCGCCAAAAGTTGCGCCTTCAGTGCTGAGGATTCGCTGACTCCACCGTGCGCCCCCGCCTCGGCTGCCGCCCTCAGCGCGCGTCGAAGCGGCCCGGACTGATCATGTGTCTCCACCGCGTCATTCGTGTCGCGAACCACCGACATCTGACCCACATTCAGTTTCAGGCCCTTGCTTAGGTCGGCGAAACCACGGTTAAAGTTCTGTCCATCGGCCAATGCGAATCGACCGTGATGAACACCCAGAACATCCTGTGACAAGCCAATCGGATTCGCCGCTGGCACGAGTACCACCTCACCAATCAATTCACCGGTTTCTTCGGCGTTGGTCAGAAGCTTCCGTAGCTCATGCGCCACCAAAATCCCGGGCAATTCGTCGGCATGCAATGCCGCTTGAATGTAGGCCTTGGGACGCGCTCCACGCTGGCCAAATCGGCAAACGCGAAGCTCGCGGGAGGTGCCACTGGGAGTGTGTTGTAAAGGAATGTGTTCAACCTGCATGGGAAAAGTCAAGTCTTAGGAACGGGGTTGAAGATGGCGCAGAAAGCGACGCTCAAGCAGCTTGAAGGCACCGACCAGAGAAAAAGTCAGTACAAAATAGAAAATTGCGACGGTACCAAACGCCTCCACTGGAAGCAAGTGATTGGCATAAACATCGCGCGCAACTCGGGTGAGATCAACCAGTGTCACCGTGGACGCCAGCGCAGTAGCGTGCATCATCCCGACGACCTCGTTACCGTATTGCGGCAACGCGCGACGCAGCGCGCCCGGCAGCAAAATTCGCGAGTAAACCTGCGAGCTCGACATGCCAACACTACGCGCGGCCTCAATTTCACCCGAAGGAGTCGCTTTGATAGCGCCCGCAAATATTTCAGTAGTGTAGGCAGTGGTGTTCAGGGTAAACGCGAGCCAAGCGCAAAACCACGCATTTTTTAGCAATACCCATGCCGCGCTTTCACGAATCCATTCGAACTGCGCGAGGCCGTAATAGATCACAAAAATTTGTACCAGTAATGGCGTGCCGCGAACTACATAAGTAAACAGCCAGACTGCGCGTGACGCGAAATGGCTGCTGGAAGTTCGAGCTACAGCAAGTGGCAGCGAAAGTAAAAAGCCGCATGGCAGCGTAATCGCAAGCAAAGTCAGACAGACGCGCAGTCCGTCGAAAAATGCGGGCAGGGACGACGCAACGAGTCCCCAGTCGACGCCAAGAAACGAAGCCAACGGGCTCATGCAGCGACCCGCCGCACGCCACGCGAAAAGCGCAGCTCGACCCGCCAGAGCAGGAACAGCGAGACGCTCGTGATGGTGAGATAAATTAAGGCAATCGCTGCATAAAAAGTAAAAGGCTCGCGCGTGGCTGCGGTCGCGAGTCCAGCGCGGTGCACCATGTCGTCAAGTCCGATGATGGAGACAAGTGCGGTGGCCTTGATCATGACCAGCCAGTTGTTGACAAAACCCGGCAGCGCGTGGCGAATCATTTGCGGCAGGGTGATGCGCCACAGTGTTCGAGTGAACGACATGCCGTACGCGTAACCTGCCTCGATCTGGCCGCGCGGAACCGCGAGAATCGCGCCCCGAAACGTCTCCGTTAAATACGCACCGAAGATGAATCCGACGGTCAATGTGCCCGCAATAAAAGGATCAATATCGATGTAGCTACCGCCCATTTTTTGTACAGTCCAGTTCACAATTGCCTGCCCGCCGTAAAACGTCAGCAACATTAAAACCAGATCAGGTACACCGCGAATAAGCGTGGTGTAGGCGTCCGCGGCGACCCGCGCAATACGTGACTTCGATAGCTTGGCCAGCGCGCCCAACATTCCCAGCACGCAGGCTACAAAAAGTGACGCTGCCGCGATTTGCAGCGTCAGCGCGAGCCCTCCCAAGATCGCGGGTAGATAGCCGTGTAGCACCATATCCATCGTCGAAGAGCGCTGTGGCGAAGCTACTTCGTTTGGCCCGACACGTCGAAGTCGAAGTATTTGTCAGCCATTTTTTTGTAAGTTCCGTTTGCACGGATGCCTTTAAGGGCAACATTTAACTTGTCGCGCAGCATGGCGTCCTCTTTTCGTACGGCGATACCTACCCCGCTACCGGCACCAATATTCACTGACGGGCCGACTTGTTGATACGTTTTTCCCTCTGGTTTCTTAAGTAGCGCCTCGCCAGAAACAACGCTTGATCCAATACCGATATCGGCACGCCCGGCAAGAAGCTCCAGGTAAACGTCGGTTTCTTTTGCAACTTCAAGCACTTCAATGCCTTTGTAGTTTTCGGCGATATATTTGGCCCGAGGGCTGTTTCTCAGCACGGCGATCTTCTTGCCCTTGAAGCTTGCCGGAGACGCGTCCTTAAACATCCCCGCCTTCGCAACCCAACGGCTTGGCACATCGTAGTAAGGATCGGTGAAGTCAACCGCCTTCTTGCGCTCATCGGTGATCGTCATCGACGCGACGATCATGTCGAATTTTTTGACATTAAGCGCGGGAATCATTCCGTCCCATTCCTGCTGAACCAGCGTGCAATCCGCTTTCATTTCGGAACACAGGGCACGAGCCACATCAATGTCGAATCCACCGAGCTTGCCGTCCGGCGACATGACCGAGAACGGCGGGTAGTTGCCTTCAACGGCAACGCGAATTTTTTTCCACTCGGGGGCTTGGGCGATAGCGCAGGTCGCTACACTCATGACGACCAGCGCTGCCACTCGCTGGACGACATTTTGGAACAGGGACATCATGGAAACTCCTGAATTGGGGACAATGGTCATTGATGAGAATGCGACTTTGACGGGACGCCCAGCGATCGGGGGGTTGCTAAAAAAGTTGATAGATCGAATCACAATAACGCAACTGTATCATTATTTTCATATAATTTTGTAGAGAAAATTAATTTTCTCTTATATTTATGAATACGTAGTATCGTAAGTCTCTCCATTGAGCGATGTCGCTGTAAAAATATTTACGACCAAGCTGCCCCGCAGCACACCGAACCAGACTGAATCCTCCATGACCCAACCCGACAAGGCCCTGGCCACGGCAGCGACCACCACGCCAGAACTGTCTCTGGCGCGTTCCAAGGTTGGCCAGGCATTGATGCAATTGCAGGCAAACGGCTCGTCTTCGCAACAGTTGATCGCGGACTATCTCCTGCGAAACTCGGTGTCTACCGTGGCCGCGGGCATAGACGAACTGGCGCAGCGGATCGGTACGTCGACCGCCACGCTATCCCGCTTCGCTCGTGCTGCGGGCTTCCAGCAGTTTGCCCAGCTCAAATCCGCCCTTGCCGAATCAGTCAAAGCCGTGTTCGCCCCGGTGCAAAAACTTGCCTCTTCGCAGGCCAATGCCACGAGCGCACAACGAAAGAAAAATGCAACCGCAGGTGGCGCCGACGAACTGTTCGGCCCGGCGCAAAGTAACCTTCAGCAAACAGCACTCGGAATCGATTCCGGCTCGCTGCGTCGCGTGGCAAACGCCGTGATTAAAGCGCGCGCGGTTTACACGGTGGGCTTTGGGCTCTCCTCACACATCGCTGCGATCCTCGCGCTCGATTTGCAGCCGTTCTGCGATCAGCTCATTAACCTCGTCGAATTCGGCGGCACTGAGGTTGCAGCCGGGAGATTGATGAACGTCGGACCGCGCGACGTTGTGCTGGTGCTCTCGGTGCCGCGCTATGCGACCGACGCGGTCAATCTCGCCAACTACGCGCGTGATCGCGGTGCCACGGTAGTAGCGCTGACCGATTCACCCGCGTCCCCGCTGATGTCCATCGCGCAACACGCATTATTTGCTCCGGCGCAACATCCCGTGTTGTCAAGCAGCCTGGTTGGGCTGTTGGCGCTGGTAGAGGCGTTGGTAAGCGTAGTGATGCTGTCAAGCCCAAACGGCGTGCAACAGGCGGCGCGCCTCACTGATGCGATTTCGGACTACATGTACGGCGGGCAGTCGCTGAAAGCGCAAAGGATCGCGGTCGGCGTTCAGCCGGAGCCTCCACGCAAACGCTGAGGCTATCAGCTTTTCGCCAAAAGGCCCATTTCATTGGTGCTCTAGAGTTTTTTTTGCAATAGTCGATAAGTAGATTAATCGAACGGCAACCCTAGATAAACTGGCGTGAACGACAAAAGCTGTTTCGCCTGTGGTGGGAGAAGTCGCCGAGCTACGCGCTCCGCATCAATGCCGACAACGCCCCTGGCCCTTTGCCCTTCGACGCAAGCACAGTCGCCGCAGCCACGTCCATCTCGGCAATTGTGCCCTCGTCTATCGGCACTGCCTGCGCTCGTGCTTTCCGTGACTGACGCTCCGGATCGCCTGGCATCAGGATTTCGTCATGGCCGTCCATCAAGCGCGCCGATTTGACCCACTCAACGAATTCGCGCGTCGATGACTCAAACGCAGTCTGCGTCCCGAAGCGCACAGGGTCGAACACGATAGTCAGCATGTTGTTCCACACGCCCGCTTTCGGCTGATTTTTCGGGATCGTTACCGCGCCTCCGGTGAGCGCCGCGCCGAGCAATTCGCACACCATAGCAAGCGCGTAACCCTTGTGCGCCGCCATCGTGGTGAGCGCACCCGTTCGTCCGTCTACCGGCTCAAACAGCACGCCCGGATCGGTCGTCGGTTTGCCCGCGTGATCGATCAACGCGCCCGCCGGGGTTTGTTTTCCGGCGTTATAGGCGACGCGCACCTTGCCCTGTGCAATCGCGCTCGTTGCGAAATCCAGTACGAAAGACCCGCCATCCGCGTCAGGGCGTGGAATTCCGACAGTAAAGGGGTTCGTGACAAACCGCGCTTCCGCGCCGCCATACGGTGCCACCCAATGCTGCGAAACAGCATTGGTGAAATGAATCGAAATCAATCCCTGGGCAATGGCCTGCTCCGCCCAATGGCCAACGCGCCCCAGATGATGCGAATTACGCAAGCCCATTACGCAAACGCCCGTGTCCTTTGCACGCTTGATCGCAATCTCCATCGCCTGGTGCGTCACGCTTTGTCCAATCCCCCAATGTGCGTCCAGCACAAGCAAGCTGCCAGTATCGGTAACGACTTGAACGTCAGTATTGAGCACCAACTCACCGACACCCATCGCACGCACGTAGCGCGGAACCATGCCGACGCCATGCGAATCGTGGCCGCTCAGGTTCGACAACACGAGGTGATCGGCTGTGAGCTTCGCCTCGTTCACCGACGAGCCAGCCGCCAAAAATAAATCGGCCACCCAGCGGTGGAGTGTGTCGGGATGAATGGTGCGATCGGTCATAAGACGAGAGTGTAATTATTTGCAAGGCTTGCGTCGGGCTGTGTATCGTTTCATGCATAGTCCAATGTCGGAGCGCTATATGCCTGAGCATGCGGTTTAGACTCTAAAAATCAATCCAGAAGAGAAATAGCTGCACCATGATCGAAATTCATCACCTCAACGAATCCCGTTCCCGCCGCATCACCTGGATGCTGGAGGAGTTGGGCCTAGACTACACCATCATCAACTATCAGCGCGATCCGAAAACGCGCCTTGCCCCGCCTGAACTCAAGGCGATTCATCCGCTTGGCAAAGCGCCGGTCATTCGTGATGGCGACGAGGTGCTGATAGAGTCGGGAGCAATCATCGAGTATCTCGTGCGCACCTATGGCAACGGCCATTTTGCACCTGCGATGGGCACGTCAGCCTACAACAGATACATCCAGTTGCTGCACTACGGCGAAGGCTCAGCGATGTTGCCGCTGATGTTGAAGCTCTACACCAGCCGTCTTGGCGAGGCTGGCGCGCCGTTACAACCGCGCATCAAAAGCGAAATTCAAAACCACATGGGTTGGCTCGACAGAGAGCTGGTCAACAAGACGTATTTCGTTGGCGACTCGCTGACTGGTGCAGACGTTCAATTGTCATTCGTGGCGCAGAATGTCGCTTCCGGTAAAGGTGCAGAAATGTTCCCGAATCTAGCCCGCTTCGTCGCGATGATCGAAGCGCGACCGGCGTATCAGCGAGCGATTGCCAAAGGCGGTGCATAGCTTTGTGTACCGCACGCGAGGTCGACTGATTCGGCGCTCCGAAACCGTCTTTGCCGACCGCGCAACTGGTGGGGACGCGCGGATTTGCTAAATCTGTCATCGTGCGCCGCAGCGAAGGATCAGGACGGCGTTAATCTGCGTTCCCCAGCACTGCGCGAGGGGAGGCCAGACGCAAGCCCGTTTCTCGCTATTTCGATGCAGCGGTGCTGGCCAGGCGCACCCGCGCGGCATCGCGATTCAGTCCGCTCAGAATCGCCTTAAATGACGCTGTGACGATGTTGCTGTCCATCCCGACACCATGCAACGAGGGCCCATCGCCCACCCGCATTTCGATATAGGTAATCGCTGTGGCGTTAGCGCCTTGCCCAATCGCGTGCTCGTGGTAGTCCATGACCTTTACGGGGGCGTGCAGTTCGCTCGCGATGGCAGAAACAAAGGCGTCGATTGGACCATTGCCCACTCCCTTTGCCTTGTGCGTGTCGCCGTCGATGATCACCTCCGCATGCACTTCAACCGCTTCGGGACGCGATGAATCCTCAGCGAGTTTGTGCCCGATGTATTTGTACGGTAAGCCGATGCTGAAGTATTCAGCGTCAAAGATATTCCATATGTCGTCAGCGGTCATTTCCCCGCCGGTGTCGTCCATCACGCGCTGCACGACTTGCGAAAATTCGATCTGCATTCTGCGTGGCAAATCTACGCCGTATTCGCTTTGCAGCAGATAGCTGATGCCGCCCTTGCCCGACTGCGAATTGACGCGGATGACGGCTTCGTAGCTACGACCGACATCCATCGGATCAATCGGCAAATAGGGCATATCCCAAATGCCATCGGGATTGGCGTCGCGATTAGCGAATGCCTTCTTGATCGCGTCCTGATGGGAGCCTGAGAAGCTCGTGTAGACGAGGTCACCGGCATACGGGTGACGCGGATGCACGGGAATCTGGTTGCAGTATTCCACGGTCTTTTTTATTTCGTCGATGTCACTGAAATCGAGCCCCGAATGTACGCCCTGAGAGTACATATTCATCGCGACGTTGACAATATCCACATTACCCGTGCGCTCGCCGCTACCGAAGAGGCAACCCTCCACGCGATCAGCGCCCGCCATCAACGCGAGCTCCGCGGATGCCGTGCCGGTGCCGCGATCATTGTGCGGATGCAACGAGATCAAAATGCAATCGCGTTTGGCAACATTGCGATGCATCCATTCGATCTGATCGGCGTAGCAATTTGGCGTCGCGTTTTCAACTGTGGTCGGCAAATTGATGATGATTTTGTTCTGAGGAGTTGCGCCGAAAACCTCGACCACCGTATCGACAATCCGCTTCGAAAACTCGAGCTCCGTGTTCGAAAACATCTCCGGCGAAAACTCGAAACGCCATTCGGTTTCTGGATACTTTTTCATCAGTTCGCGCACTTGTTCGACGTGCGGAACCGTCAAATCATTGACTACCTGATCCTGCGTCAAGCCGAACACCACGTTGCGCATCACGGGAGCCACTGCGTGATACAGATGAAAGATCGCGCGTTTCGCGCCTTTGAGCGCCTCGAACGTGCGCTCAATGAACTCAGCGCGGGCGGGTGAAAGCACCTGAATCCAGACATCATCCGGAATCTGCTTTTGCTCGATCAAATGACGGACAAAATCAAAGTCTGTTTGCGATGCAGAAGGAAATCCAACTTCAATTTCCTTGACGCCGACTTTGACATTGAGCGCGAACATTTTCTTTTTGCGTTCGACGTCCATCGGCTCGATCAAAGCCTGATTACCGTCACGCAAGTCGGTAGCGAGCCAAATAGGTGCTTTGGTGATTGTTCGATTGGGCCAGGTTCGATCAGGCAAAGGAATCGGTTTAAACGCGGCGTATTTCTGGTTGGGTTGTTTCAACATGGGCATGACGAATCTCTTGAACTGGAATAGCGGAAGCGGGGAAGCAGCAACATCGGCCCGTTTCAGGGTCAGGATGTGGCGCAGCGGAGGGGAGTGGGGAAATTTATTTGCGCTGGGAGCGCAGCAGCAGCGAGATCAGCGCAATCGGTGCGGAGGCTGAAACGGTGCCGGTCAGCAGAGTCAACGAGCATGGCGAGGCAGCCGGGAAAACCGGGCTCAAAACCATGTTGCCGTGAAATTGCTGGAAGTACATATCCGTAACTATAGCGCAGCGTTTGAAATCACTCAGAACATCATGCACCGTTCAGCGCCATCCGCCGTCCTATTCAGGCGGTTTGACGCCTGCTTCTGCGACGCCAGCAATCGCCACCAAAGCGTCCGGATACTGTGACTTGTGGGTGGCATGCCAAAGCCAGACGACGTAGCCAGACGCGAGATAAATGATGCAGACGGCAAATATCACAATTTGTGGATTCATCAACATCAGGCCGAACCCCACCGCTAGCGAAGCCAGGGCGGTGAACGACACCGCACGCCGACTCATCGCCTTGAAACTGAAAAATTTGGCGGTAGTCACCATCGAAATGCCTGACACCAGGGTCACAGCAAACGTCCACCATGCGACCGCCGCGCCCTCGATGTCGAGATCGTCCATAAGCAACACAAAGCCTGCGACGACGGCCGCAGCCGCTGGACTCGGCAGGCCGTTGAAGAAACGCTTGTCGACTACGCTGATCTGCACATTGAAGCGCGCCAGCCGCAGCGCGGCGCAGGCGGCGTAAATGAACCCGGCGGCGAGCGCGATTCGGGGGCTGGGCAACGAACTAAGCGACCATTCGTAAACGATCAGCGCAGGTGCTGCACCAAAACTCACCATATCAGCGAGGCTGTCCAACTCCGCGCCAAACGCAGTCTGCGTCTTGGTCATGCGTGCTACACGGCCGTCCAGACTATCGAGCACCATCGCGACAAAAACGCAGGCTGCAGCGTAATCAAAGCGCAGATCCATCGCCTGAATAATGCCGTAGAAGCCGAAGAACAGGCAACCCAGCGTGAACATACTGGGCAGAGCGAACATGCCTCGCCGCCGCAGTTTGAGCTTCAACGCGGCACGACGCTCTCGAATGGTCTTGCGGTCGTCGTCGTTCACTGGGTGCGATAGCGATAGGTCATGTGCCGAAGTATAAGTAGGCAGAGGTTCAACGCAGTCAAATCCATCGACTTCGCGCTGCAAGCGTCAGCGGCGTCAACATGTCACCTTCTTTTTCACGTTTGGCGACCAGTGTTTCCTTAGCTCTGCGCAATGTCTCCTGCAACTCTGGTCCGCGCTTCAGGGCGACCGCCACAGCGAGCGCATCCACCAGCGCAAGTTGCGCAAGACGGCCCACCATGGGTGAATACACATCAGGATCTTCGTCAACATCAACCGCTAGCGCGATATCGGCAAGTTTCGCTAATTGTGAAGCGCGCTCAGTGACGGCAATCACGGTGGCTCCTGCGCGTTGTGCAAGGTCGCAAGTCTGGATCATGTCGCGTGTGCGACCCGTCCGTGAGATCGCGACAACAACGTCCTCGGGCGTTAACAGTGCAGCTGATTGCACCTGCCAGTGCGGATCGTTGTAGGCGACCGTATGCATTCCAAGCAAAAAAAACTTGTGCTGCGCGTCCATCGCCACGACACCCGAGTTGCCAACACCGTAGAACTCCACTCTGCGCGCTCCTGTGATGGCGTCAGCCGCGCGCTCGAACACTTTGGGGTCGACCTGGTTCCTCAGCGCGATGAGCGTGGCGATGGAGCGATCAAACACTTTTGCGATGACGTCGGCACAGGAGTCTTGTGCAGAAACATCGGTATGAACGTAGGGAACGCCGGTCGCCAGACTCTTCGCGAGCGCAACCTTAAAGGCCTTGTAACCAGTGAAACCCATTGCCTGACAAAAGCGCACGATGGTTGGATCGGTGACACCCACGGCTTCGGCCAGTTCGGCAATCGCCATGTGCGCAACTCGGTTCGGCTGACCGAGCACGTAGGCTGCGACGCGCTGCTCGCTGGGACGCAACGACAGCCGCACGGCGGTGATACGCGACACCAAAGCGTCTGGCGCCGATAGCTCTGTTTTTGCTGATTCAGCGATTGCGTTCATCAAACCATCCATATTTTTGTCGGCGCTACGAATGGCTTAAACGCTGCGCTCTTCGTGCCACGCCGTATCGCCTCGTGCAGTTAGACGGCTCGACGCCGGTGGCCCCCAACTGCCCGCGGCGTACCCGATTGGCGGTCCGGCTTCGGTACCCCAATAATCAAGAATCGGTTGTACCCAGCGCCAAGCCGCATCTGCCTCATCACGACGCATGAAAAGCGTCGGGTTGCCGCGCAACACATCAAGCAGCAGTCGCTCATATGCATCCTGCCTGCGTTCGGGGAAAAACTCCTTGAAATCAAGATCAAGATGCACCTCGCGCAAATGCATCCCATCGCCAGAGGCTTT
>JAYUWL010000103.1:0-5644 GCA_043753585.1 Burkholderiales bacterium | reverse complement strand
TGCGTGAATCGCCCTCTTTGCTGCATTCGCCAATTGTCTTGCCAACCTGCGCTTCAAGGCTCGCCTTGACCTTGTCAAATTCTGCGTCTACCAACACGGAAAAACCAGCGCCCATTTCTACGCTTTCCGGATAAACCTCGGTCAAGCTGTACCCCAGAATTGACAATGGTTTGATCGGCGCGAAGTTCGCACCGCCGCCTTTTTGTTTAAAATCAGTCAAAAAAATTTTCCTGAAATCGTCAAATTTGGGCGACGATTTCCCCCAATCCATCCACGATTCCTCACACGTTGCCAATTGCAAAAGCAGCCTGTTGTCTGCCGCTTGCGCGTTTGAAAATGCGAGAAAGGAAAGAAAAAGGGCACTGACGAGGCGACTGACAAAGCGAGCGAAGCGGGTGATTTGCATGATGAGCTTGATGAGTGGCTGGAGGCAGCGAAGATTGGGGGAATTCGGTTGAGTGACGGAGAGATAAGCATGGCCATAACCCGCCATTCAGCATGAAGGCTAAGGCGCGCGACCCTACAAAACGCCTACAGCGGTCACTGCCTGCTAAGATTTCCAGGGAAGCGCTGAACAAGTGGCTGCGACGGCGCATTACTTTGTTGTGTGGTGCCCGGAATCCTCATGTACCAGGGCGTACGTTCCGGTTCCTGCGCGCCACACCCCTCGTACTGCATCCGTCTCGCTCACTTGTTCAGCGCTTCCTCAGGCGATTTCTATCGACAGGAGCCGAAGGCCATGGAAACAGCCAGAATGAACCGCGTTGGCACTTACCTCGCGCTATTGCAGCTTTTTTTCACGCTGACGTGGACGATTTATGTGATCTTTCTGCCGAAGCTTGCTGCGCAAGTCGGCATTCGTCCGCAGGCGGTGATCGTGATCCTCATGCTCGATCAGGTGATCTTTGCAGTCATGGACTGGCTTATGGGGCATCTGTCGGATCGTTGGGCGATGGTGATTGGCCGACTCTCGCGCATCGTTGCTGTTACCACCGCGGTGTCCTGCGTCGCGTTTCTGATGCTGCCGTTGGTCGCGCCGACAGGGAGCGAAGCGCTGTTCCTCGCGCTCACCGTTCTCTGGTCAGCCAGCTCGTCGGTGCTGCGCGCGCCGCCGCTTGCGCTGCTCGGGAAATACGCGTCGCGCAATTCGGTGCCGTGGCTTGCCTCGCTTTCGATGTTTGGCATCGGTATCGCAGGCGCTTTGGGACCGTTCCTGACGGTTGCGTTGCGAGAAACCGATCCGCGCCTACCGTTTGCGCTGGCGAGCATCTCGTTGTTGATGGTGACGCTCGGCCTCGGTTGGGCTGAACGTAACCTCGCCGTCGCGCCGCCGCAAGCTGAGGCGACGCCGCTGCCACCAACATCGGGCAACGTCGACAATCGTTCATCGCTCGCCCTGTTTCTGATCGCCATCACGTTGCTCGGCCTCGGCTTCCAGATTCATTTTTCGCTGAACACCGCGCCGTTATTTCTCAAATTCGCCAGGCCGCCCGAGCTTGAACAACTGATGCCCGTCTTCTGGATCGGTTTCAGCCTGCTGATGCTGCCCGGCACCCTGCTCACCAAACGCTACGGCGGGCTCTGGGTCATCGCCGCAGGCGGCGCGGTTGGCGCGTTCGCTGCATTCATCGCGTTGCACGCGGGCAGCCTGCCCGTGCTGAGCACAGCGCAATTCGTCGCCGGAGGCGCATGGGGCTGCGTCATGATGAGCGCCGTGACGGCAGCGCTCGCGCTGGGTCACAATCGCAGCGGCGACGGCAAAAGCAGCAGCGAAGGCAGCATCACCGGCGCGATGTTCTCGCTGCTGGCCATCGCCACTTTCGCCCGCATGATGATCGTCTGGACAGAACTTAACAAAGATTCAACATTTGCCACCATTCAGCCGTGGCTGCCAGCCGCGGCGTGGATGCTGGCTGCGGGGTTGTTGCTGGTGATTGTTTTGCGGAGGGGCGAGGGCGGTGCGTTGCAGCGGGTTTGAGTTGCCGTGCGTGTTGAGCCTGTCGAACCGTGCAATTTGAGTTTGCAGAGCTTTTTTCAGTAATCAGCTTTTTCGTCGATACATGGCGAAACTTGGGCTAGAACCAATCTTACGAAAAAGTCGATATTCAGCAAAAGCGACGCTAAGCGTGAGTCAAATGGGCATTTCGACAAAAAGCCGTAGTGCTGGCAATTTGTTGCCCACGTCATTGGCTGCGGTGCGCGCATTGTTCGATAACGTGTTGACTATTCGCCACTACGAGTTGGTCAGCAAGTTGGCGCATTACCCAGTTGAGATTGGACACCTCACGCTCAGACCAAATTCCGCCACGAGTGATCGCAATGACGCCATCCTCGACCTCAGGCTCTGGAATTCGGAGGACTAAATCAACGTCTGATTGCGTCAAGAATTCTGGATGCCTCAGGATCAAAAGATGCCTTGACGTGAGCGGGAATAAGACCACGGTACCCAATAAGGCAATTCCCGGTTCCGAGGGTGGGAGAAATTGCTGATTCAAGAAGGAGACGGGGTTGTCAGTCGTGATGAACGACGAGCCAGCCGCTGCCTCGATTACTTGCCACTCCATTCGCGCAAACCAAGGATGGAATTGTCCAATCGCCATCTTCATGAAATCAAACCGAGCAGAATCCTTGATTGTTAGGAGAACCTCTCTCTTTCGAACTGCATCAACCACTTCGGTTGGGGCATGTTGCAAAAGTACGGAACGGAAAATTTCTTTGGCAATCTTCGCTTGTTTCGAGACACGAATTCGTTGCAACTCAAGATACGTCAGCATGGAAGCCATGTCGTCATCGGTTAGATTGTTCGGAGCAACGATTAACCGTTTAAATGCATCCTGAGCTTTAGGTTCTGATACCGCGCCAAGGGTCTTTTCGAAGACGCTTGGATCAATTCCCTTTGGTGCCCAGGTCTGACGGTAGTAGTTCCCGATGAGCATTACTTGGTTCGGGCGCTGCTTCCGCCAAAGGCCTGTATTCAGATCATGTACGTGAAGAAAATGATCCGGATCAGTGAAGTTCTCCAGATACCACCGTGGCACGAAATGATGTCTTTTCGGTTGCGTCATGCGCCGCTTTTCATCCAGGTTGCGGTAACGGTTTTGCAGGACGTATCAAATCAAAACCTCCAACCCCTTCTTATCCAGCAAACTAAGCAACTTGAGTGACGGTCCACTCGGATGCTTGTCGCCAATCTCCCATTGCCGTACTGTCGACAGGCTTGTGTTGAGCACACTGGCAAGTACGGCCTGGCTGAGTTTGTGGCGATCTCGCAGGGCGCGAATGCGTTCGCGAGAGTACGCAGGAATCGGTTCGAGGCATAGTGCGTCGTAGTGACGCATGCGGCGTGCGTCGATGAACCCGGCGTTGCGCAGATCGGTGGCCGTCTCATGCACAGCGTCAAGGATTCGGCTGGTCGCCTTTGGTTTGGCAGTGGTGGTTTTAGTGGTCATTGCAAATCTCCTGCAAATAGTTACTCGCGACAAGAGCACCAAGTTCTGCGGTGGTATGTTTAAGCAAGTCGGCTGCGATTTCTTGTAGCGCTTCCAGTTCTTTTGCGTTCACATTCGCGCGCTCGTTCTTCTCAAATCCGAACAGGAAAAACCAGCGACTACCTTTGTTGGTCGCAATCAATGCGCGCGCACTTCCGCTCTTGCCACGACCCGGTAACGCGATGCGCTTCTTGACGACCGAGCCACCCATGTCCGCTTCGATAAGTCCCTGCATCATTTCGGAAACCGCGTTACAAAGCATCAAATCGCTGAGTTCAGTCTTCCGTATCCAGCGGCTGAAATGCCGCGTTTTGAACACTCTTCGCATCGCGTTAATATATCACTAAGCGATATAGAAAACTAGTTTAGTAAACCCTTCACCTGCCCCGCGGTACTAACCGCCCCGCACATCTGCGCCACATAGTGCAACGCCATGCGGTGCTCGGGTTCGCTGTAGTCGCCCAGCGCGTCGGCGACCATCGTCATCTGGAAGTTGCGCATGTAGCCGTCGATGCAGCTGACCATCACGCCGTGGTGCGCGAACACACCGCAGACGATGACCTGGTCGCGGTTCATCTTGCGTAGCGTGGGCTCAAGCTCGGTCTGAAAGAACGCGCTGTGACGCGGCTTTTCGATGATGTATTCGTCGGCGCGTGGCGCGAGGTCGGTGATGATCTGGCAATCCTCGTCGCGAACGTGAGCGGCGTTCAGACCGTCGCCCCAGACGGTGAGCCCGAGGCCGCGCTCGAAGCGTGATTTGGCACGTTCGCCACGACAGAAAAATACCGGCAATTGCGCGTTACGAAATGTATTCACGAGCGAAGAAATGTTCGCGACCAGCGGCGCACGATCCACAAACAAATCGACCCAGTAATTCTGCATGTCGTGCACCAGCAGCACGACGCGATCCACGCTCAGGTTCCACTGTATTTTGTTGTAGGCGAGGCATTCCTCGCCAGGCAAGGCGTACGGCTGGATCGGGTTCCTGGCGAGGGTACGTTGCGAATTGATGGTCGAGTTCATTGGCGCTCCAAATTTGTTCACACAATAGCTGAAGTTTGGCGATAAGCTTGCCTCATGGAACCCAAAACCGCTCAAACACTCGCTGGCCGCGTTGCGCTTATTACCGGTGCGAATACTGGCATCGGTCTGGTCACCGCGCGAGAACTCGCAGCACGCGGCGCTCATGTCTTTATCGCGTGTCGCTCCATCGAAAAGGCTCAAGCCGCCGCCGACGAAATTCGCAACGCAACGGGCAACGCACAAGTGGAAGTGCTCGCGCTTGATCTGGGCGATTTCGCATCGGTGCGGCTATGCGCGAAAGTTTTTCTGGCGCGTGATCTGCCGTTGCATCTGCTGATCAATAACGCCGGTCTCGCGGGTGCGAAAGGCCTCACAAAGTCCGGCTGTGAGCTGGCGTTCGGAACAAATCATCTGGGGCCATTTCTGCTCACGCAGTTGCTGCTGGACCGTGTAAAGCTTTCTGCTCCCGCGCGCATCGTCAATGTCGCGAGTCGCGCACACATACGGGTTTCCGGTATCGACTTCGACGCTGTGACGAAGCCCACGAAAGGCAAGGCGGGTCTGCCGGAATACGGCGTTTCCAAACTCGCCAATGTGCTCTTTAGCGCGGAGCTGGGGCGCCGGCTTGCCGGTACGGGTGTCACCACGTATGCCCTGCATCCTGGCGTAGTGGCATCTGACGTGTGGCGTGAGTTGCCGCAACCGTTTCGTGCGCTGGCGAAGCTTTTTATGAGTTCGGTTGAGGAAGGCGCGGCGACCACGTTGTATTGCGCAATCTCGCCTGAAGTGAGCGCGCAAAGCGGTTTGTACTATGACAAATGCAGCGTCAAGGAACCAAGCAAAGTCGGGCAGGATGTGGGACTGGCGGCGGAATTGTGGACGCGCAGTGAGGCTTGGGTGGCGTGATGGGTTCGTGCTGGCATCGCTGAGCGTAGCGAATCATGCACAATAGATTTTTACGCCGCATGCGGCTCATTTTCAACAGGTATTCATGTTTGTTTCCCAACATTGTCTTCGACGGATTATCTGCGGTGTATTGACCGCAATTTCAATCGCCAGCGCGTCAGCCGCGCCGCCCGTCGCCGCGATCAAGGACGTCAGCGACACGCTTCACGGCGTTGTTGTTAAAGACC
>JAYUWL010000102.1:0-46598 GCA_043753585.1 Burkholderiales bacterium | reverse complement strand
AGGCATACGGAATCGGCAAAATGCTCGCCGAACCCTGCGGTGCGGCGCTCACCGGGCCGACGATACCGCGACCGGGTAGAAACGGTGCGAGCTGCGATTTCACGCCAATCGGGCCCACGCCCGGTCCGCCGCCGCCATGCGGAATGCAGAAGGTTTTGTGCAGATTCATGTGACTGACATCAGCACCGATTTCGGCCGGATAAGTGACGCCAACCTGCGCGTTCAGGTTCGCGCCGTCC
This sequence comes from Burkholderiales bacterium, assembly GCA_043753585.1. Taxonomy (GTDB): domain Bacteria; phylum Pseudomonadota; class Gammaproteobacteria; order Burkholderiales; family Casimicrobiaceae; genus Casimicrobium. The sequence continues at coordinate 46,359 of JAYUWL010000102.1, read as the reverse complement.
ATGTAAACCTGCCCGCCGTGCGTGTGCACGATAGCGCAGATTTCCTTGATGGCTTCTTCGAAAACACCGTGGGTTGACGGGTAGGTGATCATCAAAGCGGCGAGATTTTCTGAATGCTTTTCTGCTGCTGCTTTCAGATCGGCGACATCGACGTTGCCGTGCTCGTCGCACTTGGTGACGACGACTTCCATGCCGCACATCTGCGCGCTGGCCGGGTTGGTGCCGTGCGCGCTCGATGGAATCAGGCAGATGTTGCGATGCGCTTCGCTGCGACTCGCGTGATAGCCGCGAATCGCGAGCAGGCCCGCGTACTCGCCCTGTGCGCCGCTGTTCGGTTGCAACGTCACCGCGTCAAAGCCGGTCACGTTGCACAGCATGTTTTCGAGGTTGCTGACGAGCTCCGCATACCCCTTGGTCTGCTCCGCGGGCGCAAATGGATGCATGTTGCCGAATTCGGGCCAGGTCACCGGAATCATCTCGGTCGTGGCGTTCAACTTCATCGTGCACGAACCCAGCGGGATCATCGTGCGATCGAGCGCGAGATCCTTGTCGGCGAGCATGCGCACATAACGCAGCATTTCGGTCTCGGAATGATGCGTGTTGAAGACGGGGTGCGTGAGGATTGGCGTGGCGCGACGAAGCGCAGCGGGAATCGCACTCTCTGTCGACGAAATCAGATTGGGGGGCGGACATTCGAGCGTTGCGGCAATCGCAAACAACACCGCATCAACATCCGCTTCAGTATGCGTTTCATCGAACGTCACCCCGACTGACGACCACTCGTCATAGTGGCGCAAATTCATCCCTGCGTGCCGTGCGGTGGCAGCAATTTCGCTGTGGGCGTCGTGCTCGAAAGTTACGGTGTCAAAAAACTGGGATGCAGGGACGTTGATGTACATCCCCTTGAGCCCCGCCGCGAAACGCGTCGCGAGCCCATGCACACGAAGCGCGATCCGCTGCAAGCCTTTGGGCCCGTGATACACCGCGTACATGCCCGCCATCACCGCGAGCAGCACTTGCGCCGTGCAGATGTTGCTGGTCGCTTTTTCCCGGCGGATGTGTTGTTCGCGTGTTTGCAAAGTAAGGCGATACGCGGGCTTGCCCTGCGCATCGATGGTCACGCCGGCGAGACGGCCCGGCATGTTGCGCTTGTAGGCATCGCGCGTGGCCATGTAGGCCGCGTGTGGCCCGCCATAGCCCATGGGCACGCCGAAGCGTTGCGTGGTTCCGATGACAATGTCTGCGCCCCATTGGCCCGGTGCCTGTAGCAAAACGAGCGCCAGTGGATCAGCCGCGCAAATAAACAGCGCGCCTTTGGCGTGAGCGGCTGCGGCGGACGGTGCCAAGTCGTTAATTTGGCCGGTCGTGGATGGATATTGCGCGAGGACAGCGAAGTATTCGCCTTCCTCCATAAGCTTGGGCGCGAAACCCACTTTGACTTCGATGCCAAGTGGCTCGGCGCGCGTCTTCAGGCACTCGATGGTTTGCGGATGGCAGTCGCCAGCGACGATGATCGTATTGCTCGTCGACTTAGCCTGACGTTTCGCCAGCGTCATCGCTTCAGCCGCTGCAGTGCCTTCGTCGAGCAGTGAAGCATTAGAAATGTCCATCCCTGTCAGATCGCAAATCATCGTCTGAAAATTCAGCAGAGCCTCCAATCGGCCCTGCGAAATCTCGGGCTGATACGGCGTGTACGCGGTGTACCACGCGGGATTTTCGAGCACGTTGCGCAGGATCACACCGGGCGTCACAGTGCCGACGTAGCCCTGCCCGATGAAGTTTTTAAACACCTGATTTTTGTTGGCGATTTCACGGAGTTCGGCGAGCGCTTCGACCTCAGAAAGCGCAGCCGGCAGCACAAGCGGCTTGCTTCCGACAATGCTCAGTGGCACCACTTTCGCAAGCAAATCTTCAAGCGAATTCGCGCCCACATGCGCGAGCATGTCCATCTGCTCTTCGCGATTGGGGCCGATGTGACGGTAGAGGAAATCAGACATGGTACGTGTTCAACTAAGTTTTTGGTTTGAGTCCCTGTCTCGCAGCGCGGGTGAGGGTCGGGGTGAGGGCGGTGGCTAACGCTACTCTATGCAACGGCCCTCACCCGCCCTGTCGGGTACCCCGGTGCTCGCTGGCACCAGCAGGTGCAAGCACGCAGCGGGCGAGGGCTTCGTTGACATTGGCATTCGATAAACAAGAAAGCCGCTGCGCTCAGCGACCTTGTTGTAGAGCAGCATCGCGGTGGCGTTGGTCTCGTGGGTTTGCCAGTACACGCGGCTCGCGCCTTCGATCATCGCTGCGACATGCACCGCTTCTATCAACGCACGTCCGACACCTTTGCCGCGCGCTGCATTGATCGTGAACAAATCCTGCAAGTAGCACGTGGGCCCCGGCGTCCAGCAGGTGCGGTGGTAGATGTAATGCACGATGCCGAGCATCGTCTCGCCCTCAAACGCGCCGAGCGCATACATCGGCTCGGCAGGGTCGTGAAAGCGCGACCACGTCAGCTCGTATTGCTCAGACGAAAGAGAGGTTTTGTAGAAGTCGAGATACCCCTTCCACAGCGGCTGCCATGCAGCGCGGTCTGAGGGCGTGAGGGGGCGGGTGGCGATGATCATATTTTTTCTGTAGGAGCGGCTCCGCCGCGAACGGTGTTTGCTTGCGCCAACGCGGGTCGCGGCGGAGCCGCTCCTACAGGCGATCAGGCAATCATCGCTTTGTAAGCGGCCTCATCATGCAATGCGGCGACCTGCGCGGCATTGCCCACCTTGATTTTGAAGAACCAGCCCGCGCCTTCAGGATCGGTGTTCACGAGCGACGGATCAGCAACGATCGCCTCGTTCACCTCGATCACTTCGCCTTCGACTGGCGCTTTCACTTCGGCAGCGGCTTTGACCGATTCGATGATGGCGGCGTCTTCTTTCGCTACGAGCTTGCGCCCGACTTTCGGCTGCTCAACATAAACGAGGTCGCCCAGCTTGTCCTGCGCGAACGAGGTGATGCCGACAGTGCCAATGTCGCCGTCCATCTTGATGTACTCGTGGTCTTCGGTGTAGCGTGTGGTCATGCTTTTCTCCTGGAATATCAGACGCGTTTGTAGCCGTGCGATGCAAACGGCATGCCAACGACCGAAACTGGAATCGGCGTACCGCGAAGCATCGCGTTAATCGTGGTGCCCGGCGCGGCATGCGCAGTGTCGACGTAGCCCATGCTGACCGGGCCGTTGACGGTGGGGCCGAAGCCGCCGCTGGTGACGATGCCGATCTTGTTTCCAGCGGCATCTTGCAGCTCGATGCCTTCACGTATCGGCGCGCGCCCTTCGGGATTGAGGCCCACGCGCTTGCGTTTCACGCTCGCTGAGTTGTCTAGTTGACCGAGGATCACCGATGCGCCCGGAAATCCGCCCGCGCGTTCGCCGCCGGAACGACGCACTTTTTGCATCGCCCAGTTGAGCGAAGCTTCTACCGGAGTCGTCGTCTCGTCGAGATCGTGGCCGTATAAACAAAGCCCCGCCTCGAGACGCAGCGAATCGCGCGCGCCCAAACCAATCGGTTGCACATTCGGTTGCGCGAGCAAGGCTTTAGCCAGCGCTTCACACTGCGAATTTGGCACGCTGATTTCAAAGCCGTCTTCGCCGGTGTAACCAGAGCGGGTCACGAGGCAATCGATACCCGCCAATTGCACGCGTCCGCCCGCCATAAAAGTCTGCGGAATGTCACCTGCCGCAATGCCCTTGAGCGCTGCTTCCGCGCTCGGCCCCTGCAACGCAAGTAGCGCCAGATCGTCACGCACGCGAATCTCGCAGCGATCACCAATGTGTTTCTGAAGGTGCGCAATGTCCTGCGCCTTGCACGCGGCGTTCACCACGACATGCAGATAACTGCCGGTGTTGAAAATCATCAGATCATCAAGAATTCCACCCGCGTCATTGGTGAACAAGGCGTAACGCTGCTTGCCCGCTGCGATGCCAATCACGTCAACAGGCACCAACGTTTCAAGCGCAACTGATGCGCCAGCGCCATGCAGTTCGACCTGCCCCATGTGCGACACGTCAAACAGCCCGGCGTGCGCCCGCGTATGCAAGTGCTCTTTCAACACGCCGATCGGATATTGCACCGGCATTTCATAACCGGCGAACGGCACCATGCGTGCGCCGAGGCTCACATGCAAGTTAAAGAGCGGGGTTTTGCAGAGTGCTTGAGAGGGAATTGCAGACATCAGGACGCGCTCTTTCAATCGAAGAATCAATCGTCCCGGATCTGTTCTTTGTGCCTGAGAGATTGAGCGGGGCGCATCACGCGCCAGGCCTTGCCCCTTCGGCGGAGGCTCTCGCTATCGCACTGATGTGCGGCGGCTGCCTCGCTCTCCAGATTGTTGGCTGTGACAGTACCTGAACCTGAGCGATCTTCCGGGGATTACGCCTACGGTAGCGTGCTGGATAAATCTCCAACAAACTTCTCCTGACACACCGCAGAAGTTTAGCAGCCCTACAATCGCATGCCAGTCCGTTGCAAAAAATTGAGGAGACAACCATGCAAATTTCGATGTACAGCCTATCCGTCCCCGTGCTGGATCGCACGCTCGGCAACTTGCAGAACATTCTGGATAAGGCCAGCACTTATGCCGCCGAGACGAAAATCGATGAAACCGTGTTAACCGGCATGCGCATTTTTCCGAACATGCTGCCGATGTATCGTCAGGTGCAAATTTGTGCTGACTTCGCCAAAGGCGCTGCGGCGCGGCTGGCAGGCGTAGAAAACCCGAAGTACGAAGACAGCGAAAGAACTTTCTCGGAACTCAAAGCGCGCTGCCAGAAGACGCGCGACTTTCTCGCCACGTTCAAGCAGGAACAACTTGACGGCAGCGAGAAAAAAATCATCACGGTGCCGATTGGTGGTGAGCCGCACGAATTCGTTGGACTGCCCTACCTGATGGGCATGGTTTATCCGAACTTTTACTTCCACGCCGCCACGGCATACGATTTGCTCCGCAGCGCGGGTGTGCCAATTGGCAAGCGGGATTTTGTCACGCGTTAGAGGCGCGGTTTTTGTGTAAGGGGTAATTGATGAAACTGCGGCTAACTCTTCTTGTCTGGCTCACCTGTCTGACCAGCGCGCTGTTGCAGGCGCAAACGCCCGTCGGCGTGTGGAAAACCATCGATGACGCGACCGGTAAAGAAAAGTCGCTCGTTCGCATCACCGAGACCGCAGGCGTCCTCAACGGCAAGGTTGAAAAAGGGCTCGATCCGGCGCAAGCACCGGATTCACGCTGCGACGCCTGCACCGACAGCCGAAAGGGGCAGCCTATCGTCGGCATGACAATCATCCGCAACGTGAAAAAGAACGAGGCAGTGTGGGACGGCGGCGATATTCTCGATCCCAACAACGGGAAGGTGTATCGCGTTCGACTCACGCCGAACAGCGACAACAACAAACTGGAAGTGCGCGGCTATTTCGGCGCGCCCATGTTCGGGCGCTCGCAAACCTGGCTGCGCGTTGAGTAGTGGCTTTTTTCTACAACTGCCTATACATAAGGGATGTAGCGGCTTATTGCTAAAAGTCGAGTTACGTCGTTTATCCGCTCAAGCCCCAGTAAAACGGGGGCCTTATAAAAAAGCCGATGAATTTATGACGACGACTTGCCCGTCGTTTTTCAGGCAAACGTTGCTGCATTAGCATTCATGCCGTATGACCTTTGACTCGCTGACCTTCGCGCTCTTTCTCGCGATTGTCTTTCCTGTTTACGCCCTGCTCGGTTCGTGGCCCGCCCGGAAGAATGTGCTGCTGGTCGCGAGTTGCGTGTTCTATGGTGCGTGGAATCCGATTTTTCTGCTGCTGCTTGCGTTCACGACCGTGTTCGACTGGTGGGCCGCGCAGCGCATTTATGCGAGCGAGGACGCGGGTAAGCGACGCCTGTGGTTGTGGGCTTCGGTCGCGGCGAGTCTGACGCTCCTGGGTTATTTCAAATACGCACAGTTCTTCGCGAACACCGTCATTGATTGGCTAGCGCTGAGCGGCGTCACCTACAAACCGATTGACCTCGGTATCGTGCTGCCGCTGGGCATTTCGTTCTACACGTTCGAGTCCATTTCGTACATCGTAGATGTCTATAAAAAGCGCGTCGTGCCGACGAAAAGTCTGCGTGACTACGGTTTGTTCATGACCTTTTTTCCGCATCTGGTTGCCGGTCCGATCATGCGGTTTGGCGATTTCAATGCGCAGACAGTGACGCCGCGCGTGGTCACCGCCGATGGCGTGGCGCTCGGTGCGTACATGCTGATTGGCGGGTTGTTCCTGAAAATCGTCGGTGCAGATCACGTCTTCGCGCCGATTTCAGACGTGGTTTTTGCGCCGGACTACAAGGCGGGATTTGTCGCGGCGTGGGCCGGAGCGTTCTCGTTTTCGATGCAGGTGTATTGCGACTTTGCGGGCTATTCACTGGCGGCGTTAGGTATCGCAAAAATGTTTGGCTTTCATCTCCCGCCTAACTTTGAAGCGCCGTTCGCGTCCGTCGGCATCGCCGAGCTGTGGACGCGCTGGCACATTTCGCTTTCGAACTGGCTGCGCGACTATCTGTTCAACCCTCTCGGGCACTATCGCAAGGGGCGTCTGCGTGGTTATTTGAACGTGCTGATTACGTTTACAGCCTGTGGCTTTTGGCATGGTGCCGCGTGGCATTTCGTCCTCTGGGGCGCTCTGCACGGCGCGTTTTTGGTGGGTGAACGAATCCTCAAGGACAGCATCGGCGACTGGAACATTTGGGACGTTAAACCGGTACGCTGGTGTCTCGCTTTGCTCACTTTCGCGCTCTTCTCGTGGGCGGTGGTGTACTTCCGTGCGCCCACGCTCGCGGTTGCCTGGGACCGAACCCTGGCGATGTTTGGATTTGCGTTGACGGATGCGACAACGCTTGTGTGGAACGGGGACGCGAAAGTGTTCGTGGCCGGGCTCGTGACCGGTCTTGCGGTGCAAGCATGGCTCAAGTCGCGCAAAGGCTGGGAATGGCTGCCAGCGACTCCCTGGCTCTGCCGCGTGGCGCTGTTGTCTTTAATGTCGCTCGCGATTGTGTTGTCGCCAGGCAAGACTAATGCGTTTATCTACTTTCAGTTTTAGCAGGCAGCGATGATCAAGGCACGTTGGCTTCTGACCTGGGCGTTCGCAGCCGCCATCACGCTGGGTGGGTGGGTTGCGTTTGAGTTTTACTGGCGTGGGCAGGACTACCAGCCGAAGGTGGTGGACAGTCTCGACTTGTGGTCGCAACACCGCGCGCGCGCCTCGAAATCCGCGCCTCCGTTGCGCGTCGCCTTACTCGGTGCATCGCGAATTCAGTTCGGTCTCTCGCCGCCGGTGTTTCGCGACGAGACACACAAGATGGGCCTGAACATCGATGCGATCATGCTCGCGGTGAACGGGCACTATCCGCTCGCAGCGCTGCGAGATCTTTCGGAGGATGAAGCGTTTGTCGGCATCGCACTTGTGGGTATCGACTCGCGTGGCATGGACCGCAAGGTCTGGGACATGCAGGCTAAACACATCCAGAATTACCATCACGAGTGGAGCCCCTCACGCGCCGTGCATCGACGCATGCTCACCCGTTTGCAGGAACATGTGCTCGCAGCGCGCCCCGATTTTGCAGCGCTGACGCTCATAAAGCGATATCTCGACGGTACCGGCGCACCGTATAGGGAGTACGTGATTTTTGAGCGTGATCGCGCTGCGGGGACGGACTATCGCAAGAGCGATATCGCTGCGATTCGCGGCGCGCGCGTCGCAGATTTGAAGAAATATTATCCGCTGTACACACCACCCACCCCCGAAGTCTGGCTGAACGAAATGCGCGAAGTGGTGCGCTGGGTTGAGCGTATCAACGCTCGTGGCGGCAAGGTGGTTTTCTATCGCGAGCCGGTTTCTGGCGAACACATAGAGCTGGACGAAACGTATTTTCCGCGCGAAAAATACTGGGACAAACTCATTGCCATCATGCCGGCAACGATGATTGATTTTCGCGACTATCCGGAGTTGGTGATCGACACGCCAGACACATCACACATCGACATCAAGGACATTGACCGCCACACCCGAGCACTGGTGCAGCTGCTGCACGCGAAGAAAATCTTTTAGGGACGCGCTCAACAAGTGGCAGCGACGGCGCATTACTTCGTTGTGTGGTGCCCGGAATCCTCATGTACCAGGGCGTACATTGCGATTCCTCTGCGCCACACGCCTATTACTGCATCCGTCTCGCTTATTTGATCAGCGCGTCCCTAGATTGCTACGAGTTGCGCGGCTATTAGCGGCTTCTGCTTGCGAAACGATGCGTCAATCAGTTTGTGACCGCTCACCACCTGAAAATGGCCACCGTGTGAGCGCAACTGCACCGACTCCGACGCAGGAACTGCGTTGGCGGTACGAGTTGCTGATACGTCCTGTAGTGCCAGAAGTCGCTTCGGGCTCATCCACAGTTGCGCGAAATGTGTTTGCGCTTTCCATGCACGGAAACTTGATTCGATGACTTCTGCCACCTGCTCAGGCGACACAAATGAGGTGTCCACGATAAGGTCATAGTTACTGTAATCGCGCAGTGCGATGCCGTACAACGCCAAAAATCGCGTCGTTTCGAGTTGAGTGCGCGACCGATTGTTTTCGAGTGCGTCCGCGAGAGAGCTGTGCTTCTCGTCGCTGCGCGACGCGTCAAACACGCGACCTGCACCGACGTCAGGATCAACCGAAAGAAACACCTTGAATGCGCTCGGGATGAAGTGCCATGCCAGCCGCGAGTCCACGATGATCCGGTTGCTGGTTTCGCCCAGACGCTGCGTGTGCGAATCGATGCGATCATCGACGCTACGGTCTCTCGCCGAGCGCTCATTCAATTGCAGCGTGGTCAAGCCCATGCCCGTCGCGATCTCGCGCTGGATCGCGCCTGCGGAAATCAGCTGAAACTTCAATCGCTGCGCGAGAATACGCGCGACGGAGGATTTGCCGCCGCCGATGTCACCCGAGAGCGTAACGATGTCTTTCAAAGCGTGATCAGTCGTGATGAAAATGACGAAGCCGTGATTCTATGGCTTGGCAGGAATCACGGTTGGCGAGACCGCCACAGAAGCCGCTATTTGCCGATGCAGAATCGGCCGAAAATCTCGCCGAGCAAATCATCTGCCGTGAACTCTCCCGTGATCGCACCCAGCGCGTCGTGAGCCATGCGCAACTCTTCCGCAAACAGCTCCAGCGCGATGTGATCGAGATGGGCTTCGGCATCGTTCACGTTTACGAGCGCGGCGCGCAGAGCCGTGACGTGGCGCTCACGCGCCATGAAGCCGCCTTCTTCGCGATAGTTAAAACCGACCGCACCAGCAATTGTTTCGGTCAATAACTCAATGCCATCACCCGTCTTCGCTGATAGCCAAACACCTGTGGCATCAGCACGAGCGTCTTGTTGTTGAAGATCAATCTTGTTGCGCACGATGATGCGCGGCAATGTGGTGGGGAGTTCACTGAGAAGGCGTGGTGACACCAGTGCGTCTGCTTCAACAATCACCAGCGCGAGATCGGCATCGCGAATCGCTGCGCGTGTGCGCTCGATACCCATCGCTTCGACGGGATCACTCGTTTGCCGCAATCCCGCCGTGTCAATGACTTCGACCGGCAAGCCCTTGATGTTGATTCGACTTTTCACGGTGTCGCGGGTAGTTCCAGCGATCGGCGTCACGATGGCGATTTCGTCTCCGGCCAGCGCGTTGAGCAAACTCGATTTGCCAACGTTCGGTTCACCCGCGAGCACGATGCGAATGCCGTCGTGTAGAAGCTGACCATGACTTGCCTCTGCGATGACGTGTTCGAGTGCGGTACGCGTCTCGTACAGCTTTTCCCGCGTGCCTTCAGTTTCGAGGAATTCAACGTCTTCTTCCGGAAAATCAAGCGTCGCTTCGACGAACATGCGCAAACGGATGATCTTGTCTTGCAGCACTTTGACGCGTGAAGAAAACTCCCCCGTGAGTGAGCGCACCGCTGCGCGAGCAGCGCTCTCAGTGGCCGCGTCGATAACGTCCGCCACCGCCTCCGCCTGCGCGAGATCGAGCTTGCCATTCAGAAAAGCGCGTTTTGTGAATTCACCAGGCTCAGCGTGGCGTGCGCCCAGTTCGACACAGCGGCGAACTAGTGCCTGCAACACCATGGGCGAGCCATGAGCATGCAGCTCCAGTACGTCTTCGCCCGTGAACGAAGCCGGCGCGGTGAAGAACAACGCTAGGCCGTGGTCGATGGTCTGGTTGGCTAAGTCAAGAAAGCGCGTGTGTTGCGCGACCCGGGGCTTAACCGGCTTTCCGCAGATCGCCGCAGCCATCGTGGCGAGCAACTTGCCCGACACCCGCACTATCCCGACGCCACCCCGACCGGGTGGTGTGGCGATGGCGACGATGGTGTCGAAGTACGTCATCCCGAGTTTTGCGAAGAATCGGTCAGCATTATCAGTGCCGGCAACGATTCACCGTGACGTTGGCCATCTGACGCTTCGCGAACAGCTCGGAATGGCTGTGGTTATCGCTTTGCGGCCACTACGAGCGCGGCGTTTTCTTTCTCAAGTACGCGGTTGATATTCCACTGCTGCGCGATTTGCAGAATGTTCGACACCGTCCAATACAACACGAGTCCAGCCGGGAAAAAGATAAACATGACGGCAAACGCAACCGGCATATATTGCAGCACTTTCTGCTGCATCGGATCCATGCCAGGTGCCGGCGGTTGCAGCTTGGACTGCGCAAACGCAGTGATCGCGTACAACGCGGGCAGTACAAAAAACGGATCCGGTCCCGACAAGTCCTTGATCCACAGCGCCCAGGGCGCATGGCGCAACTCAACGGCGGCGATCAGCACCCAATACAGAGAAATAAACACCGGAATCTGCACGACGATTGGCAAGCAGCCACCGAGCGGATTGATCTTCTCTTTTTTGTAGAGCGCCATCATCTCCGTGTTGAGCTTGGCTTTGTCGTCGGCGTAGCGTGTCTGTAATTCCTTAAGTTTTGGCCCAACGAGCTTCATTTTGCCCATGCTGCGACCGGCCGTCGCATTCAGCGGATAGAACACACCCTTAATGAGAATCGTCAACAGGATGATTGCCCAACCCCAGTTCCCCACGAGACCGTGGAACCACTGCAACAGCGAGAACATCGGTGCGGCCAGAAAGCTGAAAATGCCGTAGTCGACAACGATTTCCAGCCCCGGCGCGGCGGCCTTTAATTTGTCCTGCTCTTGCGGGCCAAGATAAACTGGGACATCGATCTTCGCTGTGGTGCCCGCAGCGATGGAGCCGACCGGCGTTTTCAAACCTGCGCGGTAAATGTCGCCTTCCTCTTTCGTCGTGTAGACCTCGCGTTTCATGCCTGCTTTAGGTAGCCACGCATTGACGAAATAGTGTTCGACCATACCGACCCAACCGTTATCGGTGTTGGCGGTGTAGAGGTTTTTCTTGGCCTTTTCGATGTCCTTGAAATCGACTTTTTTGTACTTGTCGGTCTCGTTGTAAACGATGGGGCCGTGGAAGATACCAACCATGCCGTTTTCGCTGCCGGTGACTTTGGTGTCGCGGTGCAGGTGAAAGTAGGCGGTTGGGTTGATCGCCGCGTCGCTGCCATTGGTGATGTCGTAGCCGACGTCGACGATGTAGCTGCCGCGCTTGAAGGTGTAGACAAGGTCGGTTTTGCCACCGCCGGTATTTGGTGCGGAAAGGCGCACTTCAAGCGAGCCCGCAGCGCCCATGTCGGTGTTGGTTGAAACCCTGCTGTATGCCGTGTTGTGGTTAGGCAACCCTGCGCCGATCAGTCCAGATTGCGCGACATGCGTGCGATCCTTGGTTTTCATCAGCACGTAGTACGGCTTCGATTTGTCCGCGCCGTCGCGATGCTCGTTAAGCGCGACTTCTTCGATCACGCCACCCAGCGTGTTGATTTTCGCCTCGAAGAGGTCAGTCTTGACGGTAAAGACTTCGCCTGCGCCTAAGACTGGAGCAGTCGCGCCCGGAACCGCACCAGCGGCTGGCACAGCGGCAGGGGTGCCATTAGCAGTAGGCACCGAGCCCGCGCCAGCAGCAGGCGCCGTCGGTACGTCGCCCTTCTTCTCCGCAGGCGCAACAATTGGAGCGACCGGTTTAGGCGGCGCATTTTCTTTCTGCCATGCCTGAAACAGGAACACGCCGGACATGGAAAAAATAACGAACAGGATCAGACGCTGGAAGTCCATGGTGGGCTTTCAGTTAGGGGTTGGAAGAGACGGGCTGCGCAACTGATTGCGCAGCGGAAGAAGTTTTTGCGGCGCGCTCAGGTACAGGGTCGTAACCACCGGCATGCCACGGATGACATTTGGCAAGACGAAGCGCACCCATCGTCGAACCACGAATCACGCCGTATTCACCGATGGCTTCAGCGGTGTATTCGGAGCAGCTCGGAAAGAAGCGACAGCGTTGCCCGAGCATTGGACGAATGCCGTATTGATATGCCTTGATTAGCCCTAGCGCGGCCGTGCTGACAGCGATGCTGGCGCGGGCTCGAAACGCTTGCTCGTTCATGCAATCACTCCGGGAGAATGCGAAGCAACAGGGGCGGCAACGCCAACACACTTCGCCGCAGCCAGTTTCGCAATGTCATGTTCAAGTGCGCCCGTCCACTCAGCAATCACCGCGCGGACGTCTTTGGTCGTTATCTTGATACTCAAGCGCACCACATATTGTGACGCTGGCAAAGCGGTTTGCCGCAGGCGGAATTGCTCGCGAATGCGGCGTTTGACGGCGTTGCGCAGCGCCGCAGTACGCGCATTTTTTTTGCCGATCATGAGGCCAAGGCGTGGACGTGGCGTTTCGTTGGCTGAACCAGGTTCAGCGCGGCGATAAACCCAAAGGAAGCGCCCACGGTGGGCACGCATTTTCAGCGCGCCAACAAAGTCGTCCGGCTGGAGCAGGCGGGCCGCTCGCGGAAAAGCTGCTCCGATTGGCGTGACCGTAGCGATGGGCACGTTACTCGCTGCGGGCGTAACAAACGCCAATGCGGACAATGGCGCAAACTCGGCTGTTAAGCCGACAGGACGCTGCGGCCCTTGGCGCGACGGGCGCGAATCACGCCGCGACCACCTTTGGTAGCCATGCGGGCGCGAAAGCCGTGGGTGCGCTTGCGGCGAATAACAGATGGTTGAAATGTACGTTTCATGGTTGTCTAGCGCGATCGTTAGGAATTTGTGGGTTGTTGGGTGGCGACTGCGATTGGTCGTCCCCGTGTGACTCAGGCAATTTCCGAAGAATGCGCAAATACCGAGCGCGATCTCGCAGAAAAGCCTTTAATTATAGCTTTTGCAAGGTCGAAATGGGTTTTCTCGTGAACCGGACACCGAATCCAAGCGTCAACGCCGCACCCACCAGCACGATCGCACCACCAACGCACATTGGTGCAGTCGGGATTTCACCGAGCACGGCCGCGCCCGCAGGCACAGGAAAAGAAGGGAATCAGGAAGGTCACGGTCGAAGCTTTTTGACCGCCCAGCCGGGAAATTAACCGAAAATAAGGGATCAGCGCGATAGCAGTTGCTAACACCGCGAGCAATGTCGCCGCTACCCACGCTGTGGCCGAAGGTTGCCCTTCCGGCCAGTAGATGACCGCGAGCGGTAGAACCAATATTGCCCCAACGAGCTGGGAGCCTGTCGCAACGCCCAGCGGCGAGACGTTGGAAAGTCTTCGTTTAGCGAAATGCGATGCGAATCCGTAAGCCAGCGTCGCGGTCAATCCAGCCGCGATCGCCAGTCCTGAGCCGTTGGGCTTGAAATCAACTTTGCCCCAGGTCAGCACGGCTATCCCGATGACACCGAGCGCTAACCCAACCCACTGCAGACGCGTCAATTTCGCGTTCAGCCAGAGAAGCCCCACGACACCCGCCCACAGCGGCGTGGTCGCGTTGATCAGCGCCGCAAACCCCGTCGTGAGAAAAAGAGCGGCAACAGCGTGAACGGGATGAACGCGTTCACAAAACCGAGCACGGTCAATTCGCGAACGTGCGCGAGCATCTGAGCGCTCCCTTCGCGCATGAGCACCAGCGGCAACAGACAAATTGCTGCCAAACCGCAGCGAATCCCAATCAGGGCAAACGGTCCGAACTCGGGCGCCGCGATGCGCATGAAGAGAAACGATACCCCCCAGAGTGCGGACAACAGAAAAAAGTCAATAATGTCGCTGCGGGTCAAAGAATGTCTTCGAGTTTCAACAAAAATTCTTTGTTTTGCAATCCACCGGCATACCCCGTCAACGTACCGTCCGCGCCAATCACGCGGTGACACGGCACGATGATGCCGATCGGGTTTTTACCGTTCGCGGCAGCAATCGCGCGCACTGCCTTCGGCCGGCCGATGATCGCGGCCTGTTGCCCATAAGTACGCTTTTCGCCGAACGGGATTTTGGTCAGTGCAACCCACGCCTGCTTCTGAAACTCAGTACCCGACGGCGCTAGCGGTATGGTGAACATGCGCCGTTTACCGTTGAAATATTCGTCCAACTCGCAACGCGTCTGCTTAAGAACGGCGCGCGTTTCATCGCGTACCCAATCCGCGTTAACAGGGGGAACGTATTTGCCTGCTGTCATATGCAGCGCGGTTAGCGCCTCGCCGTTTGAAATTAGTAATAGCTCACCGACAGGCGATTCATGAAATTGGTAATAAGTAGTAGTCATCTTTAAACCTTTGCCTTCTCAAGTTTCCGCCAGGTATGCAGCACCGCATAGCTGCGCCACGGTCGCCATGCCTCCGCGATCACATCAGCTTCACGTTGACCCTTCGCCGTGTTTGGTAAGTTCATCGCGTTGAGCAACGCCACATCCTGCGGTAGCCACGCGTCCGGCCAGGCCAGCGCTCGCATCGCGATGTAATGCGCCGTCCACGGCCCGATGCCCTTGATCTCGCGTAACGCATCAATTGTTTGCGACGGCTCAGCGCCACCGCTCAGTATCAATTGGCCAGACACCACAGCCTGCGCAATCGCGATCATTGCCTCGGCGCGTTGTCCAACAATGCCCAGGCGACCAATGTCGTCCCGCGTCAATTGCGCCACACGAGCCGGGGTCGGAAAGGTTCGCGTCAGATCGGCAAAGGGCGTCACAGTAGCCTCAGCAAACGCGTCAGTAAAACGCGTCGCCAACGTACGCGCCGCCTGCACCGTCACCTGCTGCCCAAGAATCGCCCGCAACGCCAATTCGAACCCATCGAACGCTCCCGGCAAGCGCAGCCCGTGAGCGCCTTCAGCCAAACCACCGAGCGCGGCTGTTATCTCGTGCGGATCAGCCGCTACATCGAACACCTGCTTCGTGCGCGACAGCACCGATTGTGTCGCCTGCGCAAGCGCCGAAGTGAATCGCAATTGCAGCGCATTTCGTCTGGGCAAGTGACTCACTTCAAGCCATCCAGCCATCGGCGCTGCGCCCTCAACGCGAATCACCCGCCGATAAATTCCATCCGCAATCGTCTCCACACCCGGCACCGCACGCATCTCAAAAAACGCGAGCACGCGTTGCCAGTCGTAAGGGGGTCGATACGGCAGCACGAAGGTCAGCGAATCCAGCTCTCGTGCGGCTTCATTCTGGCGCCCTTCCTTACGCAAACGCGTCGGGCTAAACCGATAGCGCTCAGCAAACAACGCATTCATGCGCCGCACACTGGAGAACCCGCTGGCAAACGCAATGCCCGCCACCGGCAGCGCCGTGTCCGTCAACAGGCGCTTTGCAAGCAACAGGCGATGCGTCTGCGCGAACTGCACCGGCGACACGCCAAACTCCTCGCCAAAGATGCGCCGCAAGTGACGATCCGTGACGCCCACGCGCACCGCCACACGCGCCAGATCAACATCGTTGGCAACCCCATCCTCAATCATTCGCGCCGCAGCACGCGCCAATTTCGCACTCGCCTCCGTCGCTGCGAAGCCCGGTGCCAGCTCGGGCCGGCACTTCAGACAAGGTCGAAACCCCGCCGCCTCCGCCGCCGCCGCGCTAGGATAAAAGCCGCAGTTTTTCTGCATAGGCATCCGCACCCGACAAATCGGACGGCAATAAATATGAGTAGAAAAAACGCCCACAAAAAAGCGTCCGTCGAAGCGCGTGTCGTGCGCCTTCATGGCGTGGTAGCAGGCTGTCGAGTCGAGATGCATGGCCTCAGTTTATCTGCGCACCCTGCGGCGAGTTAGCCGTTTTCGGACATGATGATTTGGTCCTGGATTCAGACTGATGCGGCTAATCCGGATATTGTTCCGTCACTCTCACGCAAATTATCGGCATGCGCTACCAGGGAAAACTCGTTGAATGGAACGACGACAAGGGGTTCGGCTTCGTATTGCCGAATGCAGGCGGTCGAAAGGTTTTTGTTCACGTCAATGAGCTCGCCTCCAGCAAGCGACGACCCGAGGTGGGTGATCTGCTCACGTTTGAGGTCGGGCTGGATTCGAATAAGCGCAGTTGCGTTGTGAAGGTTGCGGCGGTGATTGCACCGGTAGAACGGGCACGAGCGGCGTCGCACCGCGAGGCGCGCGATGACGCGTCAAAGATCAGCCACTGGCTTGCGTTCGCGTGGATCGCGTACGTGCTAACGCTCGGCAGCTTGGACAGGTTGCCATGGAAATTCGTGGCTGCCTGGATCGTTATCAACGCGCTAACCTACGCAGTTTACGCCGCCGACAAATCATCGGCAAGGCGGGGCGGGTGGCGCACACCTGAAGCGCGGTTGCACCTGCTCGCACTGGTTGGCGGCTGGCCCGCTGCGGTCATGGCGCAACAACGTTTACGCCACAAGTCGAACAAAAGCGAATTTCGCGCCGTGTTCTGGGTAACGGTCGTATTCAATTGCGTTGCGATGATTTGGCTTGTGACAAACGGAAGAAAGCTCTTGGCGGTGTTTGCGTAGTCGGCGGGAACAAAAGTCCGAATACAACGAAACGTTTTCGGTCCCGCCGAATGCCGTTGCGTAGCGCACTTGGCGGAAATTCTCGGGGTGCTGGCCCCACCAATGATGGGCAATTAACTTACCAGCTTAATCGTGCGTTTCAACCCAAAATAGATCAAATTCCCAAATCAACTTTTTCCTCAGTGCTCGACCGAATATGGGCTAGAGGCGTGAAACGGCAATTAGCGACTTCGCGATTTAACTGCATTTAGCCTATGTTAGATAGTGCTTTGCGACTAAAGCTGTTGCCAAAAATTCAAACACTTTACGAGCTCCAGAATCCATCATGGCAAACTTACAACAGGCTGCGCGCCAATGCGTTTGGCGACCTTGATGAAGTCTTTGTCGAACGTAGTGAATTGCTCGCTTTGATGTGAAAGGGCCAGATGCAAAGCGTCGGCCATGCCCATGCCGTGTTGATGCCAGGCCAGTGCGCGCACCACGGCATCGCGCTCTTGTACAGTGACGGCGGCGAGCCCCAGTATCGTGCGCAGGCCTAGCGCCACCGCTGGAGCGTTGGCGCCGTGGCTGCGCAGAACCCACGCGATTTCGAGCATGACCGTAATGGGCACCCAAAAACGCGAAACACTGGCAAGTAGCGCACGTGACCGCTCGGACTGTTTCGGCTCGTCATTGAGCAGGTAACGCAGCAATACATTGGTGTCGAGCGCGATCACTGAATCACCGTTTGCTAGCGTCGTCGTCCGCGCGCACAGCGCGCATCACTGCGTCATCTTCCGCGCCCGCAACGCGATGCGAAATCGGCTTCGTCAACGCACCGGCGAGCACGCCAAATCCGGCATCCACAGTGACCGGCAAGATGGTCGCGACTGGCGTGAGTTGTAAGCCGGTTTCGGTCTTGATCACGGAGAACTCCGTGCCCGGTGGCCACATGCGCACTCCTTTTGGAATCACAAGTTGGCCTTTGCTGGACAGACGAGCGAGATTCATGATTTATCACTAAGTAAGACAATATGGCTGTAATTATATAGCTGCCTTACTTTTTTGGCTAAACAGTAGGCGACGACGGCATCAACCTGCTTGGCTACGCGGATCACCACGCCATGCTTGATAGCAACGCCAACAATGCAAGCGCGGACAACGATAATTCACGCATGAAAATCTATCAAGTCGGCGGCAGCGTTCGCGACAAGCTCCTGGGTTTGCCTGCGAGTGACCGCGACTACGTGGTCGTCGGGGCGACGGTTGACGAGATGCTGGCCGCGAAATTCGAGCCGGTGGGCAAGGATTTCCCGGTGTTCCTGCATCCGAAAACGAAAGAGGAATATGCCCTCGCGCGCACCGAGCGTAAGAGCGGGCGCGGTTACACCGGATTTGCATTTCACGCTTCGCCGGATGTCACTCTTGAGGACGATTTGCAGCGGCGGGATTTGACGATCAACGCGATGGCGCTGGATGCCGATGGCTCGTGGATCGATCCCTACGGTGGCGCTCGCGACGTTGAGGCGAAAGTGTTTCGGCATGTGAGCGATGCGTTCGCTGAAGACCCCTTGCGCGTGTTGCGTGTGGCTCGCTTCGCTGCGCGATTTACCGATTTCACGGTCGCGCCGGAGACATTGCTTCTGTGTAAAAAACTCGTGGCCGACGGCGAGATTGCCGAGCTCGTTGCCGAGCGCGTCTGGCAGGAAATTTCGCGCGGATTGATGGAGAAAAAACCCTCGCGCATGTTCGATGTGCTGCGCTCGTGTGGCGCACTGGCCGTGCTCGCGCCAGAGATTGATCGGCTGTGGGGCGTGGCCCAGAAGCCACAATGGCATCCTGAAATTGATACCGGCATTCATGTGATGCAGGCTATTGACTACGCTGCGGCGAAGGGCTGGCCGCTAGCGACCCGATTTGCTGCATTGACTCACGATCTGGGTAAGGGCTTGACACCGGCAGACATCCTGCCCGCGCATCATGGGCACGAGGCGCGCAGCGTGAAACTGGTGGCGGTCCTGTGTGAACGTTGGCGTGCGCCGCGAGACTGCAACGAGCTGGCCACGCACGTCGCGGCGGAACACGGCAACATCGGCAAGATCGCAGATCTGCGACCGGCCACTGTGCATGACTTGCTAATGCGGTGTGATGTGTTGCGCCGTCCTGAACGTTTCGCGCAAATGCTCGATGCGTGTGAGGCGGACAAGTGCTCGCGAGTGGGGGCAGGTGGGGAACTTCCTGCGGATGCTGGCCCCGTATTTCAGCCGCGCGTTGATGCGCTGACTGCGCTCGCTGCAATGCAGTCGGTGGATGCCGGAGCGGTCGCTGCCACGATGGTGGCCGCCAGCAAGCCCGAACGGATTGCTGATGCCGTACGTGAGGCCCGGATTGATGCCATTCGCAGTGCGACGCCGTCTTGAATTGTCGGCAGTAATAAAACTCGCTATTCGCCACGCCTGACTCCGCAAGGACCAGGCAAAACGTTAACCTGCTGCGAGTTTTTCTGCCGCGCGGCGAAGCATCGCGGGTGTGATTGAGTCGATGTGCAAATGCTTTGCAGTATCGAGATTGGGATAGTTGCGTTTGATCGCCGTGGTGTAGAGCGGATCGTAGTGATCCGCGAGAAGAGATTCGACCACCCCGTCGATGTTGCCGGAACTGGCCAGTTCATGCCAGCTACCCAGCATGTCGCCGCCACGCAAAGTCTTCAGAGGTGCCAGTTTTTGCATTAGCAGCGCGGGGTCGGCGACGAAATGATCGTACTCGCCGCGCAAATGCTGAACGCGCGCTGCGACTGGCACATCAAGCCAGACGCATTTGCCTGCGGCCATTTGCTCGCGCATCGATTCGGGCATTTGCACGAGGCCGATTTTCTTGCTCTCTGACTCAACAAACACGGGCCGTTCCGGGTCAAGCCCACGCAGTTCAGCCCACAACAAACTGTCGAAACGCTTCTGCGTTGGCTGCGGCGTCGTCACACTTTCGCCGAGCAGCGAACCTTTGTGATTAGCCAGCCCTTCGAGATCAATCACCTGCGCACCGGCATCTCGCAACGCATGCAGCAATGCCGTTTTTCCGGTGCCGGTGCAGCCGCAGATCGTGACGTAGCGAAACTGCTTCGGCAGCTCTGTCAGTTCTGTTGCAACCCGCGCCCGATACGCCTTATAACCGCCTTCAAGCTGCACGGCCTTGAAACCAATTTCCCGAAGCACCAGCGTCAAAGCGCGCGAGCGTTTACCGCCGCGCCAGCAGTAAATAAGGGGGGCCCAGTCGCGAGGTTTGTCGACAAAGTGTTGCTCCAGCATCGCGGCGATATTGCGCGAGACGAGTGCCGCGCCCATGCGTCTGGCAGCGAAGGGTGAATCGACTTTGTTCAGCGTGCCGACGCGGGCGCGCTCTTCGTTGTTGAGCGTTGGATGATTTGCCGCGCCAGGAATGAAATCCTCCGCGTATTCGCCTTCGGAGCGGACGTCGATGATGTCGGGATAACGGTCTAGCTCGGCAACGGTGATTGAGCCCGCGTTGGCGGCACTGACGGCGTTCGCGTGGGCCCCGGTCACTTGAGCAACTTCACAAGCGCCGGCCAGACGGTTTCGAGAAGCACCGGCTGTGCAGCGGCGGTTGGATGAATGCGATCGGCCTGAAACTTTGAAAGATCGGTACCGATATTGGCCAGCAATGTCGGAACAAGTCCCGCATTGACTGACTTCGCGACATCGGCATACATCGCCTCAAACTGCGCCGTGTAGCTTGCTCCAAAATTCGGTGGCATCTGCATGCCCAGAATCAGCACCTTGGCTCCTGACGCCCTCGATAATTCAGCCATCTTGAGCAGGTTCGCCTTCGCTGTCGCCACCGGCGACCCGCGCAGCCCGTCGTTGCCACCCAGCTCGATAACGACATGGGTCGGTTTGTGTTTTTCCAGCAGGGCGGGCAGCCGGAAAAGGCCGCCCGCCGTGGTGTCGCCGCTAATGCTGGCGTTGATCACTTGTGCTGGAAATCTTTCCTTTCCCAGCTTTTTTGTCAGAAGATCGACCCAACCTTCGCCCGAGGACAAGCCGTAACCTGCGGAAATTGAATCGCCAACCACCAGAATCTGCGACGATTTCGCCAGTGCGCCACTTGAGGCCATTCCCCAGACCGCAACCAAAATCACCGCTTGCAGGAACCGAAAAACACGTTGTTCTGTCATCATCACAATCATTCTAAGGAGTGCTCATTGCAGCATATGCAATGCACCCCACCAAAAAACAAGTAAGCCGCGTCATGACACCAGCCACTACCGATACCGCCGCCGCCGCCAATTCCAGCTCCCCTCCCTCTGCCAACGCCGCACCTGCCATTCAGGCCGACACGCTCTCGCGGGTGGTGTCGCTCGGTGAGCGCCAGTTAACCATTCTCGACAATGTTTCCCTGACCATAGCTGAAGGCGAAACGCTCGCCATCGTTGGAGCGTCCGGCTCCGGAAAAACCACGTTGCTCGGTCTGCTCGCCGGGTTGGA
Source organism: Burkholderiales bacterium (assembly GCA_043753585.1). Lineage (GTDB taxonomy): Bacteria > Pseudomonadota > Gammaproteobacteria > Burkholderiales > Casimicrobiaceae > Casimicrobium. The sequence goes on along the minus strand of JAYUWL010000102.1, from coordinate 24,964 downwards.
CCGCCCAAATCACGGAAGCGTCGCCTGGCACGGCGAAGTGGTGAGCAGTCTGTCGGAGGACGCACTGGCCAAGCGACGGCAGGGTGCGATTGGCTTTGTTTTCCAGTCGTTTCAGTTGTTACCCGCGCTGACTGCTCTGGAAAACGTCATGCTGCCACTTGAGCTGGCTGGCGCCAATGATGCGCAATCACGGGCTCAGGACTGGTTAAACCGCGTCGGTCTGGGTGAGCGCGTCGAACATTTGCCGAAGCAACTCTCCGGCGGCGAGCAGCAGCGGGTCGCTATCGCACGCGCCTTCGTTGCCAGCCCGAGCATCGTATTTGCTGATGAGCCAACGGGTAATCTTGATACCGATACCGGCGCAGAAGTTGTTGAACTGATGTTCACTCTCAACCGCGAACAGGGCACCACGCTAGTGCTTGTGACGCATGATCTCGAGCTGGCGTCGCGCTGTCATCGCATGGTGCGCCTGGCGCGCGGCAGGGTGATTCAATGAATTTAATTTTGCGCTTTGTTGGACGAGAATTGCGCTCCACCGAGGCGCGTATTCTGGTGCTCGCGCTCGCCCTGGCCGTCGCCAGCGTTGGCGCAGTTGCGATGTTCGCCGACCGCGTCAAGGGGGCGTTCGCCAATCAGGCCAACGTACTGCTTGGTGCCGATGCGATGATTTCCGGCGACCGTCCGCTGCCCGAGGCGTTCACGCAGCAAGCTCTGGCAATGGGTTTGACGGTGACGGATTCGACACGCTTCGGCAGCATGGTCCGCGCGCCCGCAAAGGACGGCGGCGAAGCGAAAGACTCCGTGCTGTCGGATGTCAAAGCCGTGTCGTCGCCCTATCCGTTGCGCGGCGAAATCGAAGTGCGTGGCGCGAATGGCGAGCGCGTGCCGTTGAAGGCTAACGTCAATGCAGGCGAGGTATTTGTCGACGAGCGGCTGGCGTCGCGTCTTGGCGTTAAAGTGGGCGACAGTATTGAAGTCGGCAAGTTGACGCCGCGCGTGACTCAGGTTTTCGCCGAAGAGCCGGAGATCGCTGGCAACTTTATGTCCGCGTCGCCGAAAGTATTGATGGCTAACGCTGACGTCGCCGCCAGCGAGTTACTCGGCCCCGGCAGTCGCGCCACCTATCGCCTCCAAGTGGCGGGTGATCGTGCGCCGGAATTCGCCGAAACCATCAAGCCGAAACTCGGCCCCGGCCAGCGCCTGGAGACGGTGCGTGAGCTGCGGCCGGAGGTTCGGAATACGCTCGAAAAATCCGAACAATTCCTCGGGCTCGCGGCGTCGTTCGCTGTGTTCCTCGCCGTCGTCGCCATCGTGCTGGCGCTTCGTCGCTATCTCAAGCGCGAGCTGGATACCGCGACGCTGTTCCGAACTTTAGGCGCGGGCCAGCGGCAAACGCTGATGCATTTCGTCGGCCAGTTTTTTGTACTGGCGGTGATCGCCTGCGTGCTGGGCGTTTTGATTGCTTACGCGGCGCAAGCGGGCCTGGCGTTCGCGGTGCGCGGCTTGTTCGCGTCGAGCTTGCCGCCAGCGGGGTGGCTGCCATTACTCAAGGCGTTTGCTACGGGACTGGTTTTGCTTCTGGGTTTTGCCATTCCGCCGTTGGTGGCGTTATCGTCTACCCCGCCGGTGCGTGCTCTGCGCCGTGACATGCCTACCGCAAGCGGTGGCGGTGCACTCGCCATTGTGCTGGGCGGTGGGGCGGTGCTGTCGGTCGTCATGATGCAGTCGCAAGACATGAAAACGGGTGCAATCTTTGTGGGCGGCATCATTGCTCTGGTCGGGGCGGCCACGCTTTTGGCAGTGGCGCTTTTGTGGCTCATACGTCGCTTCGTGCGCTCAGGGAAACTCGCCATGCTGGGTGGCGCGCGCTCGTGGGCTTATGGACTCGCCAATCTTGATCGCCGCCGACTGTCGACTGCGTTGCAAATCGCCTGCCTCGGACTGGGCGTGATGACACTCATTACCGTTGGCTTCGTTCGCACCGATCTGTTTAGCGCGTGGCAAAAATCAATTCCTGCCGATGCCCCGAATCGTTTCCTCATTAATATTCAGACTGATCAGGTCGAAGCATTGCGAAAACTTTTGCCCGCCGCAGTGGACGCCAAACCCGCCGCTTTCTACCCGATGGTGCGCGGCCGCCTGATTGCGGTGAACGACAAAGCGGTGAGTGCAAAAGACTACGCCAACGAGCAGGCTAAACGTCTGATCGACCGCGAGTTCAACCTGTCGGCATCAAGCACACTGCCGCCGGGTAACAAGATACTCGCAGGCGAATATTTCTCCGGCGCGGAACAGGGCGTAATGTCTCTCGAAGACGGCATCGCGAAAACGCTCAATCTGAGCGTTGGTGACAGCATGACTTTCGATGTCGCAGGCGACATCGTCGTGGTGAAAGTCACAAGTCTGCGCAAGGTCGATTGGGATAGCTTCAAAGTCAATTTCTTCGCGCTCGTTCCCGAAGCGACGCTTGCGCCGCTGCCGAAGAGCTACATCACCGCTGTGCATTTGCCTGCGGGCGACAGCAAAACCTTGCCCCAAGTGGTCGCGGCGGCACCGAATGTCCTGGTGATTGACGTTTCCGAGATCATGACGCGCGTTCGTAGCATCGTCGATCAGGTCGCGAGCGCTCTTGAATTTGTGTTCGCCTTCACGCTGGCTGCGGGGCTGTTGACGCTCTACACTGCCGTGATTGCAACGCAGGATGAACGCCGTTACGACACCGCGTTGATCCGCACACTCGGCGGCACGCGCAGCCAGATTAGAAGTGCGTTGATTGCCGAATTTGCGGCGCTCGGCGGTGCGGCAGGTTTGCTCGGCGTTCTCGGTGCGCTGGCGCTCACCTGGGCGTTGGCTACGCGCGTGTTGAAGATTGAGTTCTCGGCCTCGCCAACCGTCTGGCTGGTGGGCTTCTCTGCAGCCACAGGGCTCACGTTGCTGGCCGGTTGGCTGGGCACCCGATCCGTGCTGACAACGCCGCCGATACAGGTGCTGAGAGAGGGCGCATAGCGATGCGTGCAGAACGCACATGAGAATTGATCAAGTAGAAAATCAGGTGCTACGTGCGCAGTTATGGCGCGGCACGCCGCTCGGCGAAGCAGGCGACATGAGCGTCATGGAACGCCGTGAATATCATGCGGCTCTCGGTCGCACGGTACGGCCCGCCGGTGTGTTGATTTTGCTGGTAGATCGCGACGATCAGCTAAACGTGGTGCTCACCCAGCGGACCGCGCATCTGTACGACCATGCCGGCCAAATCAGCTTTCCGGGCGGGCGCCAGGATGCCGGCGACGCCGACATCATCGCCACTGCCCTGCGTGAAGCCACCGAGGAAATCGGCACCGATTCATCGCAAATTCAGATCGTCGGTACGCTGCCACAATACGTTACAGTCACCGCTTACGAAATTACACCTGTTGTGGCCCGGTCTTCGCCACAAAAATACGTGTGCGATCCATTTGAGGTGGCTGACGCGTTTGAAGTGCCGCTCACACACTTGCTGGATGAGAAAAACTGGCGACGCGATACCTTCATGCGTGAAGGGCAGCGCCGTGAATACTGGGCCGTACCGTTTAACGAACGCTACATTTGGGGTGCGACGGCTGGCATGTTGCGCACATTCCGCCAGGTGTTGCTGCACGACCGGGATGCGGCATGAGCGCCACGCTGAATCCTTCAACTGACAGCCCATATGTACTGTTCAACGGCGAGGACGGCATTCGCGGGCTCGTGGATTTGTTCTACGACCAAATGGATCTCGATCCAGAGTTCGCTGGCATTCGCAGGCTCCACCCGGAGTCGCTCGACGGCTCGCGCGACAAACTTTACTGGTTCTTGTGTGGCTGGATGGGCGGTCCGAATCACTACGTTGAACGCTTCGGCCATCCCCGACTGCGCGCAAGGCACATGCCCTTTCCGATTGGATCGCCGGAGCGTGACGCGTGGATTTCGTGTATGCGCTTGGCCTTGCGCGACTGCGAGATCGACCCGAAACTCGCCAATTGGCTAATGGGTCAACTATTGGGGACGGCTGACTGGATGCGAAACCAGGCGGACTAATGAAAAACCCGGCAAAGCCGGGTTTTTTACGTATGAGCGGGGGACCTTAATTCTCTATTTCCTTACGCATCTGCTTCATCGCCTTCACTTCGATCTGACGAATACGCTCGGCGGACACGCCGTATTTATCGGCGAGGACTTGCAACGTTTCTTCCTGATCTTCGGCGAGCCAGCGGCGCGTGATGATGTCGTGTGAGCGCTCGTCGAGATTGGTCAGCGCACGTTTCAGGCCTTCACTTTGGGCGCGACCGGTTTCCTGTGCTTCGATGATGCGTGCTGGATCAACACTCTCGTCCGCCTGCAAGTAAGACGCAGGTGAAGTTGATTCGCTTTCGCTGTCATCCGGTGTGCCATCCATCGCGATGTCGCGACCGGACAGACGCCTGTTCATCTCGAACACTTCTTCCGGCTTGACGTTCAATTCTTTGGCGATGTGTTTGGCTTCAGCGTGTGTTGATGCATGTTCGCGGAGCCGGACGTAGCAGATTAAAGACCGAACTGCGCCGTTCTTGAGTTGTCACAATTTTAATCATGCGCGGCGCATCACAATTTGCCCATCGAACGCAACGATGTGGCTACTTGATGTGTGCATGGTTCATTCGCTTGACACTAGGGCTACGCGCGCGCAACATACCATTGTCATTATCTTTAGACGATTTGCTTATATGAAGTTTCAGTCTTCCTTTCTATTAGTTGCGTTTGCGCTCTTCTGCTCTCCGGCGATAGCGTTGCCAGACCCCGAGTACCTATGCAAACCAAGTCGACCAATATTATTACCCGGCAAGCCAGATCCAGTCGGGCCGGTTTATCTGTCCAGAAATTCCGTGTCGGGTGACGTGGAGCGTTTTGACATAGTGATGAACCCTACTCAAGAACGGTCCCCTGCATTGCAAAAGTATTCGGCTCGCAGAGTGCCGGTGCCAGCGGAGCAGTATCGCGGCCTTTGCGACTTTGGCTATTCGGTTGCAATCTTGCCGATCCCAGAGCGTGCTAGCGAAAAGCGAGGGGCCGATCACGCGAAGAGCGGAATCTACCAACAGGCGAATCTTCCTGGGTCATTTTCAATCGCGATGTACTACGGTGTTGTATTCGGCAACTTTTGGGTGCCGAGTACTATACAGGTCTCACACACTGCACATCTAGTGGACTTCACTGTTGATCAGGTAAATTTCGTTGCAGCCAATTCCGGCACACACTTCGCTCAGGTTCAGACGGCTGTAAGCAATAGTGACTTCGCATCGGACTTCGATGGCAAAGGGTTCATGATTGGCTTGGATGCGACGTATTGTGGCGCGTCCACGCCTGTATACACCTCGGCAGCCGAAACGTGGACGATCAATAGTGCGGCTACGAATGTCGTCGTCTGGGATCAGACCAAAAGTCCCAACATGTGTGCGGCGATGCCAACAAGCATACCCGTCAGATTTTTCGCGGGAGCCAATCGAGCGCAGAAGTCTCAATATTGGCGCTACGACAATGGGGCGTCTTCCCCGACCTTTCAGTCAGGAATAGTGGATAGCTACGAAGAGTGGTTCAGACAAGGAGGCGCTGGCACTGCGTTCTTGGTTGCGACATTCGGTAGTTATCCCGGCGAATACTGGGCTCTTTACTTCACCAACGTAGCGAGCTGAACACAATGAAGCATTCATTTTGGTTGACCGCAACTGCTATCGCATTCACTTTAGCCGGCCCCGCTCATTCCGCATCGCTTGCGATCAGCGAACCTGCAGCACCCCGCAGCTATGAAAACTTTATCGCTCAAGTGACGTTTGATGCGCCGTACTGCGTCAGCGCGTCCTATCCGCTCATTGGCGAGGGAGAGCTGCGGGACGACGTGTTTTCAGTCGTTTTGAGCCACCTCAAACCTGGCGCTTGCAGCAACACGTTTCGCATCGCGATCCCTGGCCTGCCAGCGCAAGTGACGCGCTTGCGCGTATCGATGACAAGGGCGCCTGCTATCAATGGGCAGCCAGCGGTTATCGCCGAAACAGTCGAGACGGCGCTCGCACTGACCGGCTACGTCACTGGGGACCCGATGTGGACGGCGCGCGTTGAGTCTGATGGGGTATTCAATCCGTTCAATTTGCCGCAGGACGGTTCGCGCTCGGGACCGGTGGTGCTGTGGCCGGGCAACGGTGCGCCCGCCACTGGTGCTGCGGAGAGGATGGAAGTTGGCGCATCGCTCCAGTCGGCCTACACATTTCGCACGCTTAAACCAGCCACCGGCACCACGCCAACATATGTCAGCGACGATTTCGTGCCGCTTTATCGTGTGTTTTATCCCGCCCCTCTTCGTGGCTTGTACTACACCACCGACTTCCTCGTGGCGCAGCAGTTGGAGCGGTCATGGAATGGCCGTGGCCTGAACGATCAGACCGGTAACGCGTCGGCCCCGGTGGGTCGCTTGCGTGCCGGCGCATGTCCTGTTGGCATGACGCCGGTGTATCAGGCGTTTCACCCGATGGCGGATGTGGCACACCGTTATACGCAGAGTCTTGCTGCCTATCAGTTGTTGCTGCGCAACGGCTACGTTGGTGAAGGGCCAGCGTGGTGCGCACCTGATCGATGAGTGCGTAATTGAAATGAAAAACGGCCAGATTGCTCTGGCCGTTTTCTTGGGATCGCGGAACCTTAGTTCTCAATTTCCTTACGCATCTGTTTCATCGCCTTCACTTCGATCTGGCGAATACGCTCGGCGGACACGCCGTACTTGTCGGCGAGGACTTGCAGCGTTTCTTCCTGATCTTCGGCGAGCCAGCGACGAGTAATGATGTCGCGTGAACGCTCATCGAGATTGGTCAGCGCGCGCTTCAGACCTTCGCTTTGTACGCGACCGGTTTCCTGCGCCTCGATGATGCGCGCCGGATCCACGTTCTCGTCAGCTTGCAGATAAGACGCCGGCGAAGTCGATTCGCTCTCGCTGTCATCGGGTGTCCCATCCATCGCGATGTCGCGACCGGACAGACGCATGTTCATCTCGAACACTTCTTCCGGCTTGACGTTCAGTTCTTTCGCAATGCGCTTGGCTTCAGCTTGTGTCAGCGCATGTTCGCCAGAGCGCATGCCGCGCAGGTTGAAGAACAGTTTGCGCTGTGCCTTGGTCGTGGCGACTTTGACCATGCGCCAGTTTTTCAGGATGTATTCGTGGATTTCAGCGCGAATCCAGTGCAGCGCGAAGCTCACCAGACGTACACCGCGCTCCGGATCGAAGCGGCGCACGGCTTTCATCAAACCGACGTTGCCTTCCTGAATCAGGTCACCCTGTGGCAGGCCGTAGCCCATGTAATTGCGGCTGACCGAGACGACGAGGCGCAAATGGCTCATCACCATGGAGCGGGCAGCATCGACGTCCTGCGTGTATTTCCAGCGCATGCCGAGCTCTTGTTCCTGCTCAAGCGTCAGGAGCGGATACTTGTTGACAGCAGTGACGTACTGATCAATGGTGCCCAGTGCGGATGGCACCGGAAAATTCAGTGTGGCTGTTGGATTGGACATGGAAAACATACTCCGATTCAAATGGCCGTCAAAAAACTAAAGCGGACGGTACGCTGTGTCTGGCGCGAATTGACTGGCACATTGCCTGTTTTGATCCGCACCGCAAGATATCCCTGTGACCCCCACGAGGGGACGGCCGCACAAGCAGTGATCGCTTGCCAGTTCCGTCGAGCCGCCCTAACCGGGATGACCCAAGTGCATCAGGCGACTGGTTCGATTCACCATATTAGCACTCACAACATCAGAGTGCCAAGATTTGTAATTAGTTCCCGACTCTTTTGCTCGGGAATAGAAAATTGTCTCCAGTGTGAGCGCTCGCTAACAGCTAAAGTTATTACCTGCATGAGCAATCAGACTCGCGCGCAATGTGCGGAGGTTCCCCAATTCATCGCGTTTGTCTCCCGCTCGTCGCACAGGACGCTGCTTTTTGTGGGAAGTACATGTTGACTTACGGATGAAACCGCCGTTATATATAGGCTTAAGCGCGATTATGTCGAAAGTCGATAACTTTCTAAAATCGCTACTAGCCCAGATTAAATGCGCCTTTCAGTGAAAAGCTGTTACGTTCGTCCCGTGCTGCCAAAGCCACCGGCACCGCGCTCGCTGGCGGTGAAATCGGTCACTGCATCAAACTGAACCTGCTGTACAGGCACGATGACCAATTGTGCAATGCGCTCTTGTGGCGCGATGGTGAACGTCGCCTGGCCACGATTCCAGCAGCTGACCATCAGCTCACCCTGATAGTCGCTGTCGATCAGGCCAACGAGATTGCCGAGCACAATCCCGTGCTTATGGCCGAGGCCGGAGCGTGGCAGAATCAGCGCGGCATATCCGGGGTCGGCAATGTAGATCGCAATGCCAGTGGGAATGAGCGTCGTCGCGCCCGGTTCGAGCACCATATCGGCGTCGATGCAGGCGCGCAGATCAAGGCCCGCTGAGCCTTCTGTTGCGTAGGCGGGAAGATGCTGACGGGCGGCTTCGCGCAGGACTTTGTATTGAACTTTCACTGAAGACCCATTGTTCTCGTACACTGTTTCGCAGTTAATCCTTGAACATGCTCGGCTCGAGATTGTGTCGTTGCAGGAGCTTGTAGAACTCGGTGCGATTGCGCCCCGCCATCTGCGCTGCCTGCGCGGCGTTGCCCGCGGTGAGCTTCAAGATGCGGACGAGGTAGTCGCGCTCGAATGTTTTGCGTGCAGATTCAAATGACACCAGCGGTGCTGCGCTGTCGTCCAGCCCGTTACGAATCAGCGACAGCGGGATGATGTTGGTGGTCGACAAAGCAACCGCTTGTTCCAGCAAATTTTCAAGCTGACGAACGTTACCCGGCCACGGTGCAGGCACCAGCGACGCAAGAGCATCAGGGGCGAGCGACGGCACCGGTTTGCGATAACGTGTCGCGATCTTTTTCAGGAAATGATTGGCCAGTAACGGAATGTCTTCGCGCCGCTCAGCGAGCGAGGGCAGCTTGAGTGCCACCACATTCAGGCGATAGAAGAGATCTTCGCGGAACGTGCGTTCGGAGCGCATCTGGTCGAGATTGCGGTGCGTGGCCGACACGATGCGAACGTCCACGTTCACCGATTGCGTCGACCCGACAGGACGGACCGCCCCTTCCTGCAAAACTCGCAATAGCTTGGCCTGCAACGAGAGCGGCATATCACCAATCTCATCGAGAAATAATGTCCCGCCGTCCGCCGCCTGAAACAAACCCTGCTGCGCGGTGGAAGCCCCGGTGAACGCGCCCTTAACGTAACCAAAGAGCTCGCTCTCAAGCAACTGCTCCGGAATCGCCGCACAGTTGACGGCGAGAAAGGGTTTGTTGGCACGGCTACTTGCTGCGTGTATCGCGCGCGCCAGCAGTTCCTTGCCGGTGCCCGATTCGCCGAGAATCAGCACGGCCGCCATCGAATCTGCCACCAGCCGCGAGCGCCGCAACAAGTCGTCCATCTTGGCGCTGCGCGTCACGATTTCGGCACGCCAGGTTTCGCCGGCACCCGACGGCGCCCCGCCGTCGCGCGCCTCGCCGGCAACAGCGGCAGCTTGGGCCACCTTTTTAAGTAGTTCCTGCGGATCAAATGGCTTGGTCAAAAAGCCGAAGACGCCACGCTGCGTCGCGGCCACTGCGTCAGGAATCGTGCCGTGCGCCGTGAGAATAATCACCGGCAAGGTCGGATGCTGTGCGTTAATTTGCTCGAAGAGCTGCATGCCATCGATACCCGGCATCCGTAAATCAGTTACCACCACAGCGGGTCTCGCCACCGCAATCTGCGCTAGCGCAGCTTCACCACTCTCCGCAGAGCGGACACGATAACCGGCAGCGGATAAACGCATGCCGATCAGTTTCAGCAAATCGGGATCGTCGTCGACGAGGAGGATTTCGGCAGCCATGCGTTATCCCTGGTCCTAGTTGCGACGACGTTCGCGGTCGAGCAATTGCTTTTCGATCGCCTTCAACGCATCGAGTTTCTGTTGCAATGCGTCGGCCCGTTTTTGTTCTTCGCGCACCTGTCGTGTGCGCTCGGAAATCTGAGTGAATATCAGGTCGGCAACAGGGCGCAACGGATGCGTCAGCGCAAGTCCGCCGGTCTTCGCGACCAGCGGTTCAACCAATCCTGACAAGCGGGCATCGTCACCCGCAGCGGGCCCAAGCAGCGCCGACAACCACGCAAATCGCAAGCGATTGACTGACGACTTGTCTCTATTAAATGCATTCTGTGCGCCGGTAAATTCCTTGCGAAGATCGTCCGCAGATGCACTCGCCACGCGCGTCATCTCAAGCAACAAGACAAGGCTCTGTTCCTGATCCTCAGGGAGTTTCAGCGGCTCCGGCGCAGGCGTCGGCAGCGCTGGCTTCTCGACCTTAACATAGACTGGCACGTAGACGGTTTGCGTGACGACTTCGGGCACCGGCGCTTTCGCCGGCAGCAGCGCCGCGTCGGGAACTGTCGCGCAACCGCCCAGCGCAAGTAGCGCTCCACCGCCAAGCAGCGCTCCACCCGCAAGCAGCGCTCGCAACACTAAATTACCAACACTATTGCGCAACAGAATCTCCCTGCGACACCGCGCCCACAAACGTGTCGCTGCGGGTTAAATCAAAAGGCAGGCGAACGCGGAAACGCCCGCCCGGTTTGCCTGGATCGACCACGAACACATGGCCCTGATGCGCCAGCACATATTCGCGCACAATCGCCAGCCCGAGGCCGGAGCCCTTCACTTTGCCATTCGCGCTAGCGTCACCCCGATAAAACGATTCGAACACACGTTCCTGTTCTTCCAGAGCGACCCCTGGGCCATCATCTTCAACATCAATCTGCGCCATCGAGCCATCGCTTGAACCGATGACGCGTACCTTGCCGCCGCGCGGCGTGTACTTGATAGCGTTAGATACCAGATTATCCAACACCACACGCAATTGCTCGCTGTCACCCTGCAACGTAATCGCCTCGCCGCGCACATCGACCGAAATCGCCCGCGACAGCATCTCCAGCCGATGCTCGCGCACCACCCGCTCGATGACCGCCTTCATGTCAATCTTTTCCACCTTTAGTGGAGCAGCGCTTTTGTGCTGTTGATAGGAAAGTAAATCCTCGATCAGCCGTTGCAGAGACAGCGTGTTGTCACGAATGATGCGCACGACATCGTTTTGTTGCGGCGACATCTCTCCGACAATGCGATCCTTCAGAAGTTCGGAGCCCTCGCGTACGGCCGTCAGCGGCGTTTTCAGCTCATGCGACACATGACGCAGGAAACGCGACTGATGCGTTTCAAGCTCCAGAAGGCGACGGCGCAACCAGTCAAGGCGTTCACCAAGGGAGCGCAAATCGCGCGGACCTTTGATCAGGATGCTCTCGCTGAATTCGCCACGGCCCAGCTTCCTGATGTTGCGGTCAATGTTGCGTAGGGGACGCGAAATCAGAATTGAAAATCCCACAGCCAAGAGCAGTGCTGTCGCTGCTGCAACGCCTAAAAACCACGGCCAGTTCTCACGCGTCTTTGCCGCCATTTCGCGCAGCGTTACCACCTCCCGCTCGGTCACGCGCCCGAGCATCGCCGCCGCTTGCGCTGCGTTGTCGGCGAGATCGGCCGCAGACTCGGCAAGCCTCGGACGCTCTGAAACTTCAGGAATGCCGTTTTTAAGTGCTGCCGCCAGCACGATACGCTGACCGTTCAATTTCTTTAATGCTGCCCGCTCTTCGTCTGACAACGGCAGGCTCTGGCCGCGAATCAGCGTCTGGTCAAGCTGCGCATCCAGCTTGCGATAGCCGTCGATCAGCGAGGCATCCTCCAGAACGATTGACTGCCGCACCGCCCGCTCAATTTTCGACGTCACATCGCGCAATTCGCGCGAAGCCGTGCTGGCCGCCTCTGCCTCGCGAACCGAAAGCTGCGAGCGTTTGGCCAAACTATCCAGCCCAAACGCCAGCTCAGCCAAAGCCACCACCAACGGCACGGCTGACAGCACAAAGCAGGCAAGGATGACGTTGGTCAGGGAGCGCGGGTAATACACACTGACATTTTAGAGCCCGCTCTCGCAAAGGCCGACGCACACGCAGCGCTCCCCGCGACAGCGGCGGAGAGGCATTGGCGTTACTGGAACGCAACCTCTGCAAAACTGCGCAACTTCCGGCTATGCAAATGATCCGCCCCGGCATTTCTCATCAATTCCATCGCGCGAATTCCGATCAGCAGATGCTGATTCACGCGTTCACGGTAGAAGTGATTGGCCATTCCGGGCAGCTTGATTTCGCCGTGTAGCGGCTTGTCGCTGACACAGAGTAGGGTGCCATACGGAACCCGAAAGCGGAAGCCATTAGCGGCAATCGTCGCGCTTTCCATATCGAGCGCGATCGCACGGCTTTGAGAGAAGCGACGCTCGGGCGTTCGCTGCGGCAGTAGTTCCCAGTTGCGGTTATCGGTGCTTGCGACGGTACCGGTGCGCATGATGCGTTTCAATTCATAACCGTTGAGCTGCGTGATGTCTGCGACTGCGGATTCGAGTGCGACCTGCACTTCGGCGAGCGCCGGAATAGGCACCCACAGCGGCAAATCTTCATCGAGCACATGATCCTCTCGCACGTAGCCATGAGCGAGCACGTAGTCTCCCAGCGCCTGTGTGTTGCGCAGACCCGCACAGTGGCCCAGCATGATCCATGCGTGCGGGCGCAGTACGGCGATGTGGTCAGTGATTGTTTTTGCGTTGGCGGGGCCGACGCCGATATTGACCATGGTGATGCCGGAAGCGTCAGCGCGCAGCAGGTGATAGGCGGGCATTTGCGGCAGGCGAGGCGGGGCGGAACCGATTTCGTCACGGGCTATAGCGGGCAAGCCTTTGCGTCGCGTCACGACGTTGCCTGGTTCGATGAAGGCGACGTACTCACCGTTCTCATCGTTCATGAGTTCGTGGCCCATGCGCACAAATTCGTCGATGTAGAACTGATAGTTGGTGAACAGCACGAAGTTCTGAAACCACTCGGGTGCGGTGCCGGTGTAGTGGCGCAGGCGATGCAGCGAATAATCGACGCGCGGCGCAGTGAACAGGGACAGCGGCTGATGGGTGCCTGGTGGCGGCTCATAGGTGCCGTTGGCAATGCCGTCGTCCATCGCGGAAAGATCGGGTAGGTCGAACACATCGCGCATGAGTTGACGACGTTCTCGGGTCAAGTTGCCTTCGATGTGATCATGTTCGGCAAACGAGAAGTGCACGGGGATCGGTTGCGAGCTCGTACCGATCTCAATCAGGGTTCCGTGATTCTTCAACAGCAGGCGGAATTGTTCGAGATAGTAATGATCGTAGAGATCGGGCCGGGTGAGCGTTGTTTCGTAGACGCCGGGGCCGTGTACGAAGCCATACGAGAGCCGCGAATCGGCGCGGGCGACGGTACGCGTGTGGATGCGAACGAAGGGGTAACAGGCGCGGACATGCCCGCCTAATTCCTCGCCGGCGACAAAGAGTTGCAGCGCTTCGCGCAGGTGCGCGATGGAGGAGTCATAGATATGTTTGACTTGCGCGAGTGCGGCTGCGGGGTCGTCAAACTGGGCCGGAGCGATGAATATTGATTTTTTTGTCATCCTCTATTTTCCATGGTGTTGCTGCCAGTAGCCCTAACATACTCATAAATGAAACAGATATCGACTATTGACATACCGAAAGCCCCGTCTATAGCGGCCCACGAGGCTGGCTTTTCTGCGCTTCCGCTCTCCGCCGCGATGCTCGCTAATCTGGATCGTTTGGGTTACCACACGATGACTCTCATTCAGGCCGCGAGCTTGCCTGTTGCGCTCATTGGCAAAGACCTTATCGCGCAAGCAAAAACCGGCAGTGGCAAAACAGCGGCATTCGCAATTCCATTGTTGGCCAAAATTGATGCTGCGCGTTTCGACGTGCAGGGTCTGGTGCTCTGTCCGACGCGTGAGCTGGCGGAGCAGGTGACGCAGGAATTGCGCCGACTCGCGCGCGCCGAAGACAACATCAAGATTTTGACGCTCGCGGGCGGCGTCATGATGCGCGGTCAGCGCACGAGCCTTGAGCATGGTGCACACATCGCGGTGGGTACGCCGGGGCGGATCATGGATTTGCTGGATCGTGGCAATCTGGATTTGAGCGCGGTGAACACGCTGGTGCTTGACGAGGCAGATCGCATGCTCGACATGGGCTTTTATGACGACATCGCGTATGTGGCGAAGAAGGTGCCCACCGAGCGGCAAACGCTGTTGTTCTCCGCCACCTATCCCGAAGGCATCGCCAAACTCGCCGCGCAATTCCTGAAAAATCCGCAACGCATCACGGTGCAGGCGCAGCACGAAAGCGACAAGATTCGCCAGCGCTTTTATGAGATCGAAGACGGCGAACGGTTAATCGCCGTGACCAAACTACTGAACCATTATCGCCCGATCAGCACGCTCGCTTTTTGCAACACGAAACAGCGCTGCAAGGACTTGGTGACGTTGTTGCAGGCAAGCGGATTCAGTACGCAGGCGTTGCATGGCGAGCTGGAGCAACGCGATCGTGATCAGGTGCTCGTGCAGTTCGCCAATCGCAGTTGCTCAGTGCTGGTGGCGACCGATGTTGCCGCGCGTGGTCTCGACATTGCGCAGCTCGAAGCCGTTATCAACGTGGATGTGACGCTAGAGCCCGAGCTGCACATTCATCGCATCGGCCGCACCGGTCGTGGCGAGCATGAAGGCTGGGCGTTGAGTTTGGCCAGTCCAAAAGAAATGCTGCGCGTGACCCACATCGAAGACGAGCAGGGCCGTCCAATGGAATGGCATGATCTGGCGTCGCTCAAGCCCGCGAGCGATGAGCCGCTCGTACCGCCGATGGCGACGCTTCAGTTGCAGATCGAGCGCAAAGAAAAGATTCGCGCGGGTGATGTGCTGGGCGCGCTGACGGGCGAAGGCGGTATCGCGGGCGACAAGGTGGGCAAGATTTCCATTGCCGCGTTTTCAACGTATGTGGCGGTGAGCCGCGACGTGGCGAAGGCTGCGCTCGCGCGCCTGCAAGCCGGGAAGATCAAGGGCAAGACGGTGCGGGTGCGGTTGCTTTAGCGCGACACCTTGGGCGTCAGGCGATCACGACTAGAGCGGCTCGCAGAACTCGCCAGGGCAACCCGCGGACTAAAATCCTAGTCAATTTCCCAATGCCACAAACGCTGGCTGGTCATAAGTCACAAAGCCGTGGTTGAGACCGATGCGCTCCAGTTTGACCGGGCCGTCAGCGTTGCTGTTTAGCTCCAGAAAATAGCTCTTTACGATTTCAATCGCTTCTTTGCCAAGCGTATTGGCTTCGATCACGTCTTTGATCGGCACCGACCTTGACGTCGTCAGCACCTTGCCACCCGCTGCGACCCACTCCTTCACAATAGGCTCTGAGGCGGTAGCCGCGATGTCAACAAAGCCGTTGGTCACCCTGAACGGAATCGACTGCTGATAGCGCGTGAATTCGAGCTGGGGTGTCGACGCTTTGGCCGCAGCGGCTGCGTCGCGCAGTGTCGCATGGACGAGCCAGGCTGTGATCGAGTTGGGATCGGGAGAACCCAATCATCTTGGTGCCGGACGCGAGCAGCGCGCCTAACTCCGCAGGTGGTTTCGGTTCGGCGCGTACGTTCGAGAGAAACGATGCTTTGTAGTTGATGTGCGCCTTTGACCCCGCCACAAGCGTGTAGTCGCCCCGCTTTACAGGCGCTATTGCAATGTGTGTCGGGTGAATGAAGGCAATGTCGCAGGACTTGGCGGCCAGATCCTTTTCGAGGGCAGCATACTCGCCGACAACATCCACCCGCACTTTTGTTTTCAGCAGTCGGGCCAGATCGTCAGCAATCGCTTTGTAGTTCTGGCGTGAGGCGTCGGCACCGGTGCGATAAGTGACGCCTTCATTTACTGCGAACACGAGCGTTTGTTGTGCCACTGCCAGGCAGGACACTGAAATCCCGAAAGCCGCGACGAGGTACGATCTGAACATGATGAAGCGCTAAACAACTGAGGTTTTAGCCGTTGTGCTTTGCGCCGAAACGCAAATCTGCTTACTTTGTTACGCAAATCTGCGAATGACCGGTAATTTTCTTGTTGTACTTTTCAACCATGCACATCTCCAATATAAATTATGCTTAATGCATAGCTAATGACGCGGGCATGCAGGCTCGCTGTATCGCGACACCAATTTGCCGGAGCGGACCTTGATGCAACTTATCGACGACCGCGTCATTGTCGACACCAGGCGCTGGCTAGAGCGCGCGGTTATCGGTCTCAACCTTTGCCCATTCGCCAAGGCGGTGCATGTCAAAGGGCAGATTCGCTATGTAGTGAGCGCTGCGACCACGGCGCAGGCGCTGGCGGAGGACCTGCATCGCGAACTGGAATTTTTAGCGGAAGCCAGTACCGAGCATGTCGACACGACGTTGCTCATTCATCCGAATGTATTGAACGATTTTCTCGACTACAACGATTTTCTGGATATTGCAGACGGCATAGTGAAGGAGCTGGAGCTCGACGGCATCATTCAGGTAGCCAGTTTTCATCCGCAGTTTCAGTTCGAAGACACGTTCCCCGACGATATCACCAACTTCACCAACCGCTCGCCCTATCCCACGCTGCATTTGCTGCGTGAAGACAGCGTAGAGCGGGCGGTTGCCGTCTTCCCCGACGAGCTTGCCATTACCAATACCAACATCAAAACGCTGGGAAAATTGGGGCATGAGGGTTGGGCCGCGCTGGGCCTGACGACCGAAGCAGGCTCCCCGGACACTGGGTAAACTTACTATCTTGGGTGGTTTGTCGGACTTTTGTTCATCGCCTGCTCGTCATTCATTTGCCCTTGATCCCCTTCAACTCCCAGCATTAAATTGAAAACAATTCTCTCTGGCACCCCCTTTAGTGCTTATCTCTTCTCCTGTGCGCTTGCTGCCTCTTTCGTCGTAGCTGAAAGCTTTGCACAAACTCCCGCACGTGCCGACAAAATCATGACGATTGGCGAATTGCGCATGTGCACAACGCTCGAGCGCTCCAATAAAAAAGCGGCTGGCGAGATTCTTCAGGCGCAAGACGGCTTCACGCGCGATCAGAATTCCGTCAAAGCCGAGCAGGCCGAGGCGAACAAAGCATCCGACGAACTTCGCGCGCGCTCCGTCGCACTTTTTGCTGAACGTGATGCGATAGCGGCGTTGGCGTCGGCGCTGTCTGCAAAAGCAGAATCGATAAAAACGGACGCGGCGAAGGCGGACTTTGAGGCAGAACGCGCCAATCTGGTCGAAAAAAATCGCGTGCACGGAGACGACACCGAGCGCTTTAACAAAATGCAACAAGTTCAGCGTGACCGTGTAGGCGCCTTGAATGAGCGCGTCGACGCCATCAACCAGCGGCATAAAACAGTCAATGATCACGTCGAGCCGCACCAGAAAATGGTTGCTGGCTGGAATGAGCAGTGCCGCAATCGTCGCTTTCGCGAAGAGGACGAACTGGCGATCAAAAAAGAGCTGGCTGCGGGGAAATAGCCTGCGATCTGTATCGGATCAACTTTTGTTGTAGAGCCTGACTAAGTAAGGGCTATACGCATATTTAATACATAGTCGACTATATGAATATATCGACTGTAGCCCTGATGCGATGGTCATCGCACGTAGAAGTTAACCGTAAAAACTATTCAAATAACCATCTAACAGACCGCTAGGGTAGAGGTAGGCGCAACCGGGCGATCGTTCCGCCGCTGGTCCTTGGCAGCAAATCAAAACTCCCGCCGTGCCACTGCGCTAGCCGCTCTACCAACGCGAGACCAAGGCCTGCGCCCATCACGCCGCCACGAGCATGATCGCCGCGTACGAAGGGTTGTTTGAGCCGCTCTACGTCGGCTGCTGCGACGCCCGCACCCGCGTCCAGCACGTCGATCTCGGCGATTGCCCCGTCGCGGCTGAGCGTGAGCTCGACCGGGGGTTTGCCATAGCGGTGTGCGTTTTCGATAAGGTTCATGAGCATGCGCTCGAACGCGGCCGGGAAAGTATTGACGCACAGCGCGTCAGCGCCGGGCACCCAAAGCACTGGCAATGATCGCGACTCTGCCTTCGCTGCGACCGCGCCTAGCGATTCGCGAAGGTCAAGGCGCACGGGCGCCTCTTTCGGATTGCCGCGCGCAAAGTCCAGGAACTGTGTCACGACGCGATCAATTTCGTCGATGTCGGCGGCCATTTCGCCGCGGCTTTGCGGGTCGCTGACCGCCATTTCTCCGGCCAACCGCAGGCGTGTAAGCGGCGTGCGGATGTCGTGCGAAATGCCGGCGAGCATGGTGCTGCGGTCACGCTCCAGCCGCTCCAGATTGGCGGCCATACGGTTAACGTTTCGGGCAACGCGGGCAATCTCGGTAGGGCCGTCTTCGGGCAATGGATCGGGGCGCTTGCCGACGGCGACTTTGTCCACGGCATCGGCCAAATCGGCCAGTGGTCGCGACAGGCGTCTGGCGAACCAGAGCGTTGCGGCAAGCAGAATCGCGAGTACGCCACCAAGCGTCAACAAGAGCCGCATTGGCACTTCGCCCGCCTCTACGTTGCGAATCGAAATACCGGCCCACACCGCGCGCGCACCCTGTTCCCCAAGCTTGAGTTTTATCCATATAACGGGCTGATCAAGCCGCATGCCGAGGCGGATCTCGGTGTCGCGGCCCAATTGTTCCTGTAGTTTTTCCACCAATGGCGCGAGCGCCGGGCCGCGTGGCACCTGCCCTATTTCCGGGCGACGATCCGTGGGGATCAGCATTACGCCATATTCGCGGCCCAGTCGCTGAAGTTGCATCATGGGCCTTCCAGCGCCGTCCTCAGCGGGCGCTTGTGCAAGCGTCGCGCGCAGCGCTTCGATTTGCTCCATCTTCGCTTCGGTAAAGTTGCGCGCGATCAGCGTGGCGCGATCCTGTCGGAACAGAAACACCATCGCGAACACGGCGATGGCCAACGCGACCATCAACAATCCCGCCAGCCGCCAAAAGAGCGATTTAGGCACGGGGCACGCCTGCGACTACCTGATCCGGCACGAACACGTAGCCGCGTCCCCACACGGTCTGGATGTATCGCGGCTTTGTGGCATCGGGCTCGACCAGTTTGCGCAGCCGCGAGACCTGAACGTCGACGGCGCGATCAAACACCTCATGTTCTTTGCCTCGCGCCAGCATCGACAGCCGCTCCCGGGTCAGCGGCTCATGAGGATGCGTCACGAACACTTTGAGCATCGCGAATTCGCTGGTGGTGAGGTCCAGCGCCTCGCGCTTACGCGTGAGTACTCGCGTCGAAAAATTAACCTCACATTCGCCAAAAGCAACGGGTTGATCGGTCGCTAACGGCGCGCCCGGTGAAATCTCAGCGGCACGGCGGAGCACCGCATGAATGCGGGCGACCAGTTCACGCGGATTGAACGGTTTGCCCAGATAGTCGTCTGCGCCGGCGTCGAGCCCGTCAATCCGTTCGTCGTCGTCGCCCTTTGCGGTGAGCATGATGACGGGCGTACGGTCTCCGGCGGCGCGAATGCGCTTGCACACGGACAACCCATCTTCATGCGGCATCATCCAGTCGAGCACGATCAGATGCGGTGGATCACGCTCCAGCCGCCGCGACAGGTCGCGCGCATCGGCCACAGCGGACACGCGGAAACCCTGCTCCGCAAGAAAGCGCTGAAGCAGTTCACGGAGGCGCTGGTCATCATCAACGACAAGAATGTGGGGGCTGGGAGCGGTCATGTTGGAAACATAACAGACGCCCCAACGTATTTGACGGTGCCATTACAAGTGTTTACAAAGCCGCGCCTGAACAACAGCCTGTCGCCGCAGATGGTGCGCGACAATCATGTTCAAACCTACTCAAGTCAACATGACTACCCGGAGACATCCATGAAACCTCTAAAAAGCGTAAGCCGTATCGCGGCGATGCTCATTCCCTTCATTCTGAGCGCCTCGCTACCGACCGTAACTCAGGCGGCGCCACCCGGCATGCCCGACATCGGCATGCCATTCGGTAACCATTTCGCAGCCGTGAAGGCAAAGCTCAACTTAAACGCGACGCAAGACGCACAGTATTCAGTCGCTTCACAGGCCACGATTAAGGCGATTGAGGCCGCGCGCAAAGCGCGCACGGCCTCTGCTGCGACAGCCAAAGCGGAGCTGGCCAAAACCGATCCCGATTTCGGGCGTGTTCTGATGCTGAAAGAAGAAGCGCAGGCCGCAACAGCCAGCGAGCGCAAAACCGCAATTTCGGAATGGGTCAAGTTCACCCAATTGCTGTCTACGGAACAAAAAGCGCTGATCAAAGGTCAACTGCTTGATCGCGTCTCTCGCGCAGACGAAATGCGTGAGAAGTTTCGCCAGCGGCACGGTGGGTAGCTCCCGCTTTGCCACAAACGGATTTGTTGCGATCATGACTACTGATACGGTTAATACGAATGCTCACGCCTGACACCCAGCCCCGGCTTGCCTCGGCTGGGTTTTTTATTACCTGATCGTTGGGCTATCGAAACCGGATTTTGTAAAACTTTGTCGCGTCTATGCGCTTGACAAGGCCTGGAAATGCGACTAATATGACATATGCATACTGAGATTTCTGTTTTAGTGTGTACCTTTGAGACCACCCCTCGATACACCTCCGGTCTTATCAGGTCTCTCAGGACTACGGCCCGCGTCTCGCGGGCCTTTTTTTTGCCGTTTCCGGCGTGCGTTATCCGCCAAGCGCTTTGATCAACGCAACACTCGCAACGAACTGCTGGCTGCGTAGTGCAAGCTCCGTTCTGCGGGCGCTGTACTCGGCGGTCTGTGCGGTGGCGACATTGAGGAAGCTGACAGTCCCCGCTTTGTACTGGTTGAGCGTTATCGCCAGTGCCTCCTGTGCGGCGAGTACAGCTTGTTGCTGCACGACGAGCTCCTCGGCAAGAACGCGTAACGTTGACAGGTTGTCTTCGACTTCCTGTATCGCACTGAGTATTGTTTGGCGATACAGAGCAACGGTGTGATCATAGGATGCCAGCGACAGCGCTTTTGATGCATCACGCGCACCGCCATCAAATAGCGAAAGCGCCAGCGTAGGACCTAGCGACCAGAACCGATTCGGTAGTGACAACAAATCTGTCAACGTTGTGCCGCGCTGGCCGAGCGACCCGGAAATCGAAATCGTCGGGTAGTACGCTGCGACAGCGATGCCGATTTGCGCATTGGCCGCCGCCATTCTGCGTTCGGCGGCAGCGATGTCAGGCCTGCGTTGCAACAACTGCGATGGCATCGTTGCCGCGACAGCGGGTAAGCGCAACGGATAATCATCAACACGCGTGATGGTCAGCTCACTAGGCAACCTGCCGGTCAGTACGCCGATGGAATGCTCAAGCGTCGCGCGCTGCGCTCCAGTGTCGATCAGCTGCGCCTGCGAACTCAGCAATTGCGACTGCGCCTGCGCGACGTCGGCCTTCGCCACCACGCCCGCGTCGTACCTATTCCTGGTGAGTTGCAGCGAACGCTGATACGCCGCAACGCTGTCTTCGAGCAAGCTGCGTTGGACGTCAAACGCACGCAGTGCGCCGTAGTTCGTGGCTAGCTGCGCTTGCAGGCTCAGCGTCGTCGCCGCAAGATCCAATGCGCTCGCCGCAGCGCTGGCGTCACCCGATTCGATGGAGCGGCGAACGCGGCCCCACAAATCGAGCTCCCAACTTGCGGAGAGGCCTGTGCTCAACGACTGCGACGTGGTGCGTACACCGTTTGCGGCCTGCGAGGAGCGAGTCGCTGACGCGTTGGTGCCAAGCGTCGGGAAGCCCGCTGCCTGCGCCTGTTGCGTCGTCGCGACCGCCTGTCTGTACTTCGCTTCTGCCTGTGCAACGTTTTGATTCGCTTGACCGACTTGCACCATTAACGCGTCAAGCGTTGGATCGGAGAACGGTTTCCACCAATCGGTGGCTGACAGGGGGAGAGTCGAAGCAGCTTGTAGCAACGTGTTGGCTAACGCGGCAGACTCTTTGTACTGCGGTGGCAGTTTCCGTTCGGCACCTGTCGTTGAAGTGGCGGACAGTGGCTCAACTCGTTGATAATTTGGGCCAAGCGGCGCGCAGGCAGCCAACACGGCCAGCGTGCATACGCTCGCCCAGATGCGATGCGAGCGAGCCGCAACCGTCGAAATCATGCAGGAACTCCTTGTTCGATCACGCAGTGCTTTGGCTGTGAAGACTTGCGTCGCATCACGCGATTGCGCAGACGATCCAGCGCCAGGTAGACGACAGGCGTGGTGTAGAGCGTGATGAGTTGGCTCAATAGTAATCCGCCAACGATGGACACGCCGAGCGGTTGCCGAAGCTCGGCACCGTCGCCTGAACCCAGTGCGAGGGGTAACGCGCCGAACAGCGCAGCAATCGTGGTCATCATGATGGGGCGGAATCGCAGCAGGCAGGCCCGATAAATCGCTTCACGCGGATCCAGGCCGTCGCGGCGCTCGGTCTCGATCGCCACGTCAATCATCATGATCGCGTTCTTCTTGACGATGCCGATCAGCATCAGGATGCCGATGGTGGCGATCAGGGTCAGGTCCTGGTCGAACAGGCGCAGCATCAGCAGCGCACCGACCGCCGCCGACGGCAGGCCGGCAAGAATCGTCAGTGGGTGGACATAGCTTTCGTACAGCACGCCCAGCAGCACGTAGATGACCAGCAGCGCACCGATGATCAGCACCGCCTGGCTGCCCTGCGAGCTTTTGAACACTGCGGCGTCGCCGCCGTAGGTGGTGATCACGGTCGACGGCAGGCGGATCTGTTCGCGATACTTTTCGATCTTCGCGGTGGCGTCGCCGAGCGCCGTGCCGGGCGCGAGGTTGAACGACACCGTCACCGCCTGCAACTGGCCCACATGGTTGATCGAGGTCGGCCCGACCGTGCGCGTCACCGTCGTGAAGCTCGACATCGGCACCAGCGCACCGGTGCTCGAACGCACGTAGATGTTGTCGAACGCGCTCTCGTCCTGCTTCGCGTCGGGCGCCACTTCCATGATGACCTGGTAGCTGTCGACGCTGGTGTAGATGGTGGACACCTGGCGCTCGCCGAATGCGCTGAACAAGGCGCTGCGCACCGCGTTGATCGACACGCCCAGCGTGTTCGCGCGGTCCCGGTCGATCTTCAGCGAGGCCTGCAGGCCCTTCAGTTGCGAATCGCTGTTCACGTCGCGGAACATCGCATCAGTGCGCATCGGCTCCTGCAGCCGTTGCGCCCAGGCGCTGAGCTCGTCGGCGGTCACACTTTGCAGGATGTACTGGTACTGCGCCTTGCTCTGGCGCCCGCCAAGCTGCAGGTTCTGGATCGGGCGCATGAACACCGTGATGCCGGCCACGTCGCGCAGCTTGCGGCGCAGGCCTTCGACGACTCTCTTCATTGGTGCCCGCTCGCCGCGCGGCTTCAGGTTGATGAACAGGCGGCCGGTGTTCTGCGCACCGCCGCCGCCGTTGAAGGCGTTCACGCTGGCAACGTTCGGGTCGTCGCGAAACACGCTGACCACCCGCTCCTGCAGGCGCACCATGGCCGGGAACGAGGTGTCTTCGGCAGCTTCGGTGCTGACCTGAATCTGGCCGATGTCTTCCTCGGGGAAGAATCCTTTCGGTATCTCGATGAACAGCCACACGGTCGCCACCACCGTCAACAGCGCTACCAGGCCGACCGACGCGCGGTGCCGCAACGCGACGTCGAGCGAGCGCGAGTAGACGGCCAGCACCGCATCGAAGCCGCGCTCGAACGAGCGCACCAGCCAGCCCGGCGGCTTCTTGTGAGTCTCGTCGGCGAGGAAGCGGCTCGCCAGCATCGGCACCAGGGTCAACGAGACGAAGGCCGAGACGACGATCGCCAGCGCCACCACCACCGCGAACTCGTGGAACAGCAGCCCGATCACGCCAGGCATGAAGAAGATCGGAATGAACACCGCGATCAACGAGGTCGAGATCGAGATGATCGTGAAACCCACTTCGCGCGAGCCGCGCAGCGCAGCCTGGAAGGGCGGCACGCCCTCTTCCACGTGCCGCATGATGTTCTCCAACATCACGATCGCATCGTCGACGACTAAGCCGACCGCCAGCGTGATGCCGAGCAACGAGATGTTGTCGAGCGTGTAGCCGAAGGCCCAGAGCAGCGCGATCGCGCCGACCAGCGAAACCGGCAGCGAGAGCGTCGGAATCACGGTCGCGACGAAGCGGCGCAGGAACAAAAAAATCACCAGCACCACGAGTGCGATCGTGCCGAGCATTGTCAGCGTCACATCGTGCAGCGCGTCCCGGATCGAGACCGAGCGGTCGTTCACGGTCGTCATCTTCACCGACTGCGGCAGCTGCGTCTGAAAGCCCGGCAGCGCCGCACGCACCGAGTCGACGACCTTCACGGTGTTCGCATCGGGCTGGCGCAGGATCGCCAGCGTGATCGAGGTTTCGCCGTTCAGGCTGGCGGCGGTCTTGACGGTCTCGAAACTGTCTTCGACCTGCGCCACGTCGCGCAGCCGCACCGGGTTGCCGCCGCGGTTACTGACGATCAGCTCGCTGAATTCAGCCGCGTTCTTCAACTGCTTGTTGGCCTGCAGCGTGAGCGTTTGCGTCGGGCCGTCGAGCGTGCCGACGGGGGTGTTGACGTTGGCGGCGCGCAAGGCCGTGTTGAGTTCGTCGAGGCTGATGTTGCGCGCAGTCAGCGCCTCGGGCTGCGCGCGCACGCGCACCGCGAAACGCTTTTGGCCGTAGATGTTGACCTGCGCCACGCCGTCGAGTGTCGACAGGCTCGGCGAGATCAGATGCTCGGCGTAGTCGTTCAGGTCGGACAGGTTCATCGATGGCGAGGTCAGCGCGATCAACAGCACCGGCGCATCGGCCGGGTTGACCTTGCGGTACGACGGCGGCGAGGTCATGTCCTGCGGCAGCGCGCGCTGCGCGCGCAGCAGCGCGGCCTGCAC
>JAYUWL010000101.1:0-5745 GCA_043753585.1 Burkholderiales bacterium | reverse complement strand
ATAGGAAAGGCCACACGCAATCCGTGCGCCGATTTGAAGGGTGCGCTTGCCCCGGTGCAGGCGGAGCACATGGCGGCCCTGATTGAGCCGAAAGAAGTAGGGGCGCTGCTGCGCGCCATTGAGGGGCACAAAGGTTCGCCCGCCGTGCGCGTCGCATTGAGAATGTCGGCGATGCTGTTTCAGCGACCCGGCGAGATACGCGGCATGGCTTGGGATGAGCTCGACCTTGATGCTGCGATGTGGACTATCCCGGCTGACAGGATGAAGCGGCGCAAGCAGGACAAGCTGAACGGCCAGCCGCACCTTGTGCCATTGCCGAAGCAGGCCATTGCATTTCTGCGCTACCTGCACCCCGTCACCGGTCACGGCAAATATTGCTTCGCCGGTCAGCGCGATCATGACCGCCCGATGAGCGAGAACACCATCAATGCCGCGCTGCGCTCGCTGGGGTACGCCAGCGACCAGATGACAGCACACGGCTTCCGCGCCACGGCGCGCACGATCATGGCGGAGGCGATGAACATTGACCCGAATGTCATCGAGGCCCAGCTCGCACACGCCGTACGTGATCCGCTCGGGCGCGCCTACAACAGGACCACCTACCTGCCGCAGCGCAAGACGATGATGCAGGCGTGGGCGGACTATCTGGACACGCTGGAAGCGGGCGCGAACATCATTCAATTTGCCTCGAAAGCGGCATAAACCCCGGCAAGCCCTTCGCCGGTTCATGAAGGGCAATCGGCGGAACGCGACGGCGACGAAGCAAGTGTGCCGCCACTTCGCCGTTGCGGTATTTCCAAGTGACGTACAGAGAAAGGCATCGCAATGGCGACCCTCAAATCAAGCAGTCTCCCTGAAGGACACATCACTCAAATCGAGTTTTCAGCTGCCGACTTGAGGCTCTTTGACCAAGCGGCTACTGACCTAGACTTCGCGCGCAGCATGGCAAGGACGCTTTGGGCTGTAGGTAAAGTGCGCGAGCAGGAATTAGTACGCAAGGAACATAAACGAAAGCTCTCTAAGACCATCAAGCATCTCGCGGAGGGGCTCTTGCTGCTACGAGAAATGCCGCCCGTTTTGCAAATTGCCGTTTCAAAGAGCATTCCCGTCATCGAAGAAATGTGCGTTCAATTGACGACGTACAAGAGCGGCCAGTTCCCCCGTCGCACTCCAGTGGACGTGCAAACTCGCTGCATTCTTCAAGCCGTAGCGCATCAAATCAGAAAGCGCAACGTGCGTGTGACCGTGAGCGCGGAGAGGAATATGCCGCCAAGCTTGCTTGTCGGGATAGCCCAAGTCCTGCTCTCAGCAACTGGCAAAACCATAGAAGCGGTGACCATCAAAACGCACGCCGGAAACATTGGATTGCCTAATCAACCCAAAACGAATGTAGTCCTACCGTCAAACATCGGGTTACAAGGCATCGACTGGAGCGAGGGCCAATTCGGCAAAGTCACGGGCGACTCGTTGCGCCTTCTGTGCGACGAATACGAGCCGCAAATGGGGTGGCGCGGATTCCAATTTCAATTGTGTGCCTTAAGCACGAGTGCCGCGACGGTGTGTTAGGTACACCCAAAATAGTGGCACGTAACGCACCGTGACGACATCGCAAAGCATTCTCAAATACTCCCATAGACGCCTTTTAGAGCTCAACCGAGTTCGAGGCGGTGTAGGAGACGAAAATGGCATTCGCCGTCGCATCAGCGGAGCGCAAGAGCCGCGCAACCAGACGACACCCGAACGCGCAACCGCCGGAGTCTTCCAAAGGCCCATTGTGGCTGTGCCAAGAGCCAGACAGCTTTGCGCCGAAGACTCCAAAGGTTGCTGTTCCTCGTAGGAAAATCCCGCAACCCCTCGACGCCATAAATTTCCCCGACGCGCATTTGCGTCTTGAGGTCGTGCTTGCTTTGGTCGGGATGAGCCGATCTCAGTGGTATCGACTTATCGAATCGGGCCAAGCTCCAAAACAATTGCGGTTCAGCTCACGTTGCTCGCGATGGGTTTCGAGTTCGATTACAAAATTTCTCAATGACCGCGCTATCAACGGAGCGTCGAAACAATGAGATCTCGCGGCGGCAAGCTGGCCAACGACATAGGGCCGGAGAAATCATCATTTTGTTCAAATCGAGGGATAGGTCGCGTTATCGACTGGCACGCCGCCAAGCTCTATCTCGCTGAAACGTGGAGGTACTTTCGTCAGCTGAACGGAATCGAAGTGACCGCTGCGTATCTCGCAATGATCGGAGACTGTTTGTGATCGCGCCCGCCGAATTGTTGCTCTCGCGCTTGGATCACGTCAAAGAGACGGCGCGCGGCAAGTGGCAGGCACGCTGCCCAGCGCATGATGATCAGTCACCGTCTCTCTCACTAAAGGAAACCGACGACGGCAAGTTGTTGCTGAAATGCTGGAGCGGTTGCAACGCAGGGGAGATCGTCAACGCTGTTGGCCTGGAGCTCAGTGACTTGTTCCCGAGGTACCAGGGTTTTGACCATACACAGGTGCCACGAAGTGACTTGAAGCCGTGGAACGCAACCGACGTGCTGCGTGCGCTGATGCACGAGATACAGATAATCGCCGTGTGTGCGGGTCAAGTGAACAACGCTGGTTTGTCGCCGGCCGATTCATCGCGCTTCGTGCTTGCGACACAACGCTTGCTTGCCGCTGAATCGGTGGTGCGGCTATGAATGCGCCCTCGATCGCTCGCGGCCAGAGCGCTCTTGATCGCGTCGTCGCATTGCGAGCTATGCCTGCTGCTGCGTGTGAAGTCGTGAAACTCACGCGCGCATCCGACGTGAAGATTCGGGCCATCGACTGGCTGTGGGAAGGCTACCTTCCCCGAGGCATGCTGACCTTGTTGGCTGGTCTACCGGGCTGTGGAAAATCGACACTCGCTCTCGCTTTGGCGGCTACTGTGACGAGTGCAGGACGCTGGCCGGATGGAACACCGATGCGCGGGCGCGGATCAGTGCTCGTTTGGAGCAGCGAGGATGCTGCCGACACGGTTCTGACGCCAAGACTAATTGCCTGCGGCGCTGACTTGTCAAGCGTTCACTTTGTCGAGAGTAGTCGAAACGCTGACGGGACCTCGCGCCCATTCGATCCATCAACCGACATGCAATTGCTTCAGCAGCGGGTGGCCGACATGCCCGACCTGTGCCTGCTGATTCTCGACCCGGTGTTGTCGGCCGTAGGTGGTGACAGTCATAAGGCGGCAGAGACGCGTCGTGGACTTCAGGCAGTGGTTGACCTTGCCGCAGCACGCAACATCGCCGTCCTCGGAATTTCACATTTCCGCAAGGGTGGCAAGTCAACCGACCCCGCAGAGCGCGTCATTGGCTCGCAGGCGTTCGTGGCGCTTGCGCGAATGGTGCTGATCGCATCCAAGGTCGCTGACCCCGAGGACTCAAGTAGTCTGAAACGCATCGTTGCTCGCGCCAAAAGCAACATCTCCCCCGATGACGGTGGCTTTACGTTTCATCTCAAACAGATCGACGTCATGCCGGGAATTTCAGCGCAGGGCATTACTTGGGGCGGTGCCATATCTGGTTCTGCGTTGGCACTGCTCAACGACGCGGAAGGCGTCGACGCGGAATCCGATGGTATTGGCCGGACCAATCATGATGCGGTAGATGTTCTGGCGGAGCTGTTGCGTGACGGACAACTATCTTGCGTCTCGATCAACGAACAGGCCAAGGCGGCCGGATTCTCGCCAAAGCAAATGCGCACGGCGAAGGCCAAATTGGGCGCGCGTTCGGTGAAACCCTCGATGGAAGGCGGCTGGTTCTGGACGCTCACGAAGAAGCCCAATCCCCCCGAAGGTGCCCAAGCTGCCCAGTCTCAAGAGGTGGGCACCTTCGACGATGAAGGGCATCTTCGGTGTGAAAACGTCGAAACGGAGATTGAACTTTGAACGCGGCGACCATCATCCGGGCCGCTGAAAGCGAGGGTCTGAAACTCACACTGACCGATGGTGGCACCGTGAAGTGCATCGGGCCGAAGCAAGTGACGGAACGTTGGGCACCACAACTACGCCAACACAAAGCCGAAATTCTCGCGGCATTGACGGCGGCCAATGACACCGAACTTCCGATAGACGAGGCTGACGACTTTTGGGACAGACTGCGCGCCCGTATCGACGAATGCGACCGCCTGATTCACGAACTATGCGACATCCGTGGCGACGACCACGAACGTCGGGCCGACTTACTGGCGGTTCGCAAGCGGATGGCTCCGAACAACCTGGCCGGTGACATCGCCTATCTCAAAGCCGCGATCGCAGTAGCGGATCATGCGCGTCGCATCACCATTGCCAAGTCGCGACAGGATGGAACCCCGTCATGAGAAAACAGCCGACGAAATCACAACCGGCAGCGCCCGCCGAACGCAAGTCCAAGAGCGAGGGTAAGCGCGCCGGTATCGCGCCAAACCCCGCGACGGGAAAGAAGGTGGGGCGGCCCACCGCCTACACGCAGGCGTTGGCGGCAGAGATCACTGATGAATTGGCAAATGGCCGCTCGCTGGCGCAGATTCTTTCTCGGCCGGGTATGCCGTCGAAGCAGACGGTGTATTCATGGCTGCGCACCAATCGGGAATTTCTTGACTACTACGTGCACGCGCGCGAGGAGCAGGCTGATTTCTTCGCCGACCAGTGCGTCGAAATTGCTGACGCTACCGTCGGTATGGATTCTGCGGGCGTGGCGGCGGCTCGTGTCCGAATTGAGGCGCGAAAGTGGCGTGCAAGTGTCATGAAGCCGAAGGTGTACGGTACCAAGGTAGTCGGCGAGCACCTGGTAAAAGTGTCACATGAAACCGATGCAGAGCGAATCGCGAGAGATAACGCGAACTTCGATCTGCTACGCGAGAAGTTGAAGAGCTTTGTGGTCTCAACTAACTAGCGAAGAACAATTTGGCACCGTGTCGCATGGGCTTCGACACGCAGAAGCATCCTGCATTTAGTCCATTTCCTCGATGGGTTCGGAGGGATACACCTCACCCAGCGATCCCAGAATTTCCTCAAAACGGCTGATCTCCATCACTGCAATTCGCCGCGTAACCAACATCGCGCTGCGCACCGCTTCTGGATCATGGTCGGTAATCCAAGCTTCGTGTGCGCGGTAGTCGTCAGACTGCTTTTTCAGCAATGCGCTGAACGCGGCGACCACGCCAGGAATGCGCTTCTCCAGTCGTTGTAGGGACCGCTGCGTGTAATACTGGGCCAAGCCTTCCGCGAGAGAAAGCTCGGCTTTGTGGAAGTCAGACGAGGGCCAGCGTCGACCATCGATGTCTGCGCCCAGCTGTGTGTAAGCGTGCGCCAGTTCATGTGTCAGGGTCACCGCCGTCAGTGCCTCCACCGAACAACCCAGCGCTCCGGCTACAAATCCGATGACCTGCCAATACAGTTCAATGCGCGCAGGATTGACGTCGGCTTGCCCGGTGAACACCGCGCTGTAGATATACGCGCCCAGCACATCTTGGCGAATGCCGACGATTTTCTTCAACGGGTCGGCTTGCTCAAGGCGCTGTAGTAAATGTGCCGCCCAGACCTGCGTGCCGCGAAGGGAACTCACTGCTGCTGTCGGCCAACCGGCCGCCGACGGCAGCTGCGTGAGCGTATCCTGCATCGCCAAAAGCGTCGTGATGCCTGCCGCAGTCTTTTCGAGACTATCGCGATGCCGCGCTAGCAGCATCAAAGCATCGAGGTCATCCGGGAGTATGATTTTCGACAGGCCATCTGGCATGCCCGC
>JAYUWL010000100.1:0-5816 GCA_043753585.1 Burkholderiales bacterium | reverse complement strand
GCTGCGTAAAAAGTATTTGCAGAAATTCCCCGATTACGGCAGCCTGTGGCGCTGGTCAATCGCCAACAAAGAAGTTTTCTGGCGCGAGGTGTGGGATTTTTGCGGCGTAGTTGGGGACAAAGGCGAACGCACTTTGGTCGACGGTCACCTGATGCCCGGCGCAAAGTGGTTCCCGGACGCGCGATTAAATTTTGCCGAGAACCTGCTCAGAAGGCGCGGTTCGGATGACGCACTGGTTTTCTGGAACGAAGCAGGTGATCGTCGACGATTGAATTTTGACCAATTGCGCGGCTCGGTTGCGGGCGTGCAGCAGGCGCTCCAGGCGGCGGGCGTGGTCGCGGGAGATCGTATCGCGAGCATCCTGCCCAATATTCCCGAAGCCACGATTGCGATGCTGGGCGCGACGAGCATCGGTGCCGTGTGGTCCTCGTCTTCGCCAGACTTTGGCGTGCAGGGCGTGCTGGACCGCTTCCTGCAGATTGAGCCGAAGATTCTGTTCGCTGTGAACGGCTATTTCTACAACGGCAAGGTCGTTGATACGCGCGACAAGGTGTTCGAAATTGCCGCGCGACTCCCGAGCGTAGAGCGCGTGGTGTGGGTGGAATACGTGGACGATTTACCTGTAGGAGCCGCTCCTGCAGGCGCTGTCGTCTGGTCGCACTTCATCGGTGGCGCCGCCACCGAACCCACCTTCGAACGATTTCCCTTTGATCACCCGCTGGTCATTGTTTTCTCCAGCGGCACCACCGGACTACCTAAATGCATGGTTCAAGGTGCAGGTGGCACCTTGCTGCAACAAATGAAAGAGCACGCGCTGCATGCCGATGTGCAGGACGGCGACCGCTTTTTCTATTTCTCCACCACGGGTTGGGTGATGTGGAATTGGGTTCTTACGGGGCTGGCGTCGGGCGCGACCTGCATGCTCTATGACGGCTCACCGTTCGCGGAACAGGGGCGCGTGTTGTGGGACTTCGCCGAGGCCGAGCGCTTCACGCATTTCGGTACCAGCGCCAAATACATCGACGCCAGCAAAAAGGCGGGCGTCGTGCCGCGTCGCTCGCATGAGCTGCCTGCGCTGCGTGCCGTGTTGTCTACAGGCTCGCCATTGTTGCCGGAGAGTTTCGACTACGTGTATCAGAGCGTAAAGTCGGACGTGCACCTCGCGTCCTTGTCCGGTGGCACCGAGATCATGAGTGCTTTCGTGCTCGGAAATCCGATCTTGCCGGTGTATCGCGGCGAGATGCAGTGTCGGGGCCTCGGCATGGCGGTTGACGTGTTTGATGACAACGGTGAATCTTTGCGCGGTGCGATGGGTGAACTGGTCTGCACGCAGACTTTTCCTTCTATGCCGCTCTGCTTCATGGCTGATCCTGGCGGCGTGCGCTACCGGGCGGCTTATTTCGAACGCTTTCCGGGGCTCTGGTGCCACGGCGACTGGTCGCAGATTACCGAACAGGACGGCATGGTGATCGTTGGCCGCTCAGACGCGACATTAAATCCCGGCGGCGTGCGTATCGGCACCGCAGAAATTTATCGTCAGGTCGAAACGCTGGACGAGGTCGTCGAATCGATCGTGATCGGGCAAGTTGTTCAGGGCGATGCGCGAGTTGTTTTATTCGTAAAGCTGACAGAGGGACTGACGCTCGATGCCGCTCTCGTCGAAAAAATAAAACAAAGAATTCGCGAAAACACGACGCCGCGGCATGTTCCTGCCCGGGTCGTGCAGGTGCCCGACATTCCACGTACGAAGAGCAACAAGATTGTCGAGCTGGCGGTGCGCGATGTGGTGCATGGCCGCAGCGTAAAAAACATGGACGCGATGGCGAATCCGGAGGCATTGGAATATTTTCGCAATCGGCTGGAGTTGGCGAATTAAGGTTCGTGCTGTCGTAGGGCGGGCACTGCGCGCCCTACGAGAATCTGACGGCGTTGAGAGAACTGCCTTCGAGTTGTACGACCACTCCGCCATATTGCAATGCATCAAAAGCTCATTGCGAATTCGTACAATTACTCTAGATCATTCAAGGAAAACAAGGAAATCGCGTGAACAAACTTTATCCGAGCGCTGAGGCGGCGCTCTCCGGCGTGATCAAGGACGGGCAATTGCTCGGCGTTGGTGGCTTCGGCCTCTGCGGCATTCCCGAGGCGTTGATTGATGCGCTGGTTGCGAGCGGTGCCAAAAATCTCACCGCGATTTCCAATAATGCGGGTGTCGACGGCTTTGGCCTTGGCAAATTGCTACACACCCGCCAGATCAAAAAAATGATCGCGAGTTACGTGGGGGAGAACAAGGAATTCGAGCGGCAATATCTGGCCGGCGAACTCGAACTCGACTTCACGCCGCAGGGCACGCTGGCGGAAAAACTGCGCGCAGGCGGCGCAGGTATCCCGGCGTTTTTTACAAAAACGGGCGTCGGCACCATCGTTGCCGACGGCAAGGAAATCCGCGAATTCGACGGTGTGAAATACGTCATGGAGCGCTCGCTGGTTCCCGACGTTTCGCTGGTCAAAGCCTACATCGCGGACAAATCCGGCAACCTCGTTTTCCGAAAAACTGCACGCAATTTCAACCCGAACGTTGCGATGGCCGGCAAGATCACCATTGTTGAAGTTGAGAAGATCGTCGAAATCGGCGCACTCGACCCTGATCAGGTGCATCTGCCCGGTATTTACGTGCATCGCATCGTGCTCAACGCCACGCCCGAAAAGCGTATTGAGCAGCGCACCATAACGAAAGTTGGAGCATAGTCATGGCCTGGAACCGCGATGAGATGGCAGCGCGCGCTGCAAAAGAACTGCAAGACGGCTTCTACGTGAACTTGGGTATTGGCATGCCAACGCTGGTCGCCAACCACGTGCCAAAGGGCATGGAGGTGTGGCTGCAGTCGGAAAACGGTCTGCTCGGTATCGGCCCGTTCCCGACCGAAGATCAGGTGGATCCGGACATGATTAACGCGGGCAAACAGACGGTGACCACGCTGCCAGGTTCGTCGATTTTTTCGTCCGCCGACAGCTTCGCGATGATTCGCGGCGGCAAGATCAATCTCGCCATTCTGGGCGCGATGCAGGTCAGCGAAAAAGGCGATCTGGCCAACTGGATGATTCCCGGCAAGATGGTCAAGGGCATGGGCGGCGCGATGGATCTGGTCGCAGGCGTGGGCCGCGTCGTTGTGCTCATGGAGCACGTCGCGACGAAAAAAGATGGCTCGACTGACAAAAAGATTTTGACCGCCTGCAATCTCCCGCTCACCGGGGTCGGCGTAGTCAACGTGATCATCACCGATCTGGGGGTGATGGAAGTCACGCCGACCGGTTTGAGGCTCGTTGAACTTGCACCCGGTGTGACGCGGGAAGAGATCGCGGCGGCGACAGGATGCTTGCTTCACTAAGCTCAACTTTGCGATATAGCTTTTCGCTAAAACCGCGGCTGCGTTAGGGCTGGATGAGCTATTGTTTGGTTATCGACTATCAGTAAAAATGGAGCTTAGCCTATATGCAGTGTGCGTTTTGCCGAAAAGTTGATGCATTTCTGGAAGGAAGAAAATAATGGCGGCGGTTCGCAACATTGGGCGCAAAACGTGAGTAGCGCGCCAGCGAAGACTCAAGTCGCCGAAATTGCCGTCACGTCGCGTGAAGTCTGGTCCTGGGCGATGTATGACTTTGCAAACTCGGGCTACACCACCGTCGTCATCACGGCGATTTTCAACGCGTTCTTCGTGAGCGTGATCGCCGGTGGCGCGGACTGGGCGACGCTCTTATGGACGACGATTGTGGCCATTTCGTTTGCGATTGTGATGGTCGTTGGCCCGGTGCTCGGCGCGTGGGCGGATCGTCGTGCGGCAAAGAAAAAAGTGCTGGCGATTGCGACAGTTGGCTGCGTCGCATCGACGCTTGCGCTCGCTCCAATTGCGGCTGAGGGCGGCGCGTTGTTGTGGCTTGCCTGCGTCGTGTTCATTGCGAGCAATGTGTTTTACGCGCTGGGTGAAAATTTCACAGCGGCGTTCCTGCCCGAGCTGGCCGATAGCAAGCAAATCGCCAAAGTGTCGGCCTGGGGCTGGAGTCTCGGCTATGTTGGTGGACTGCTCACGTTGGGCGTCTGCTTGTGGCTGGTCACGGTGCAGCAAGCGGCAGGCGCAAAGGCGGTGCAGTATGTGCCGTGGACGTTGGTGATTACCGCCGCGATTTATGCGGCGGCGAGCCTGCCGATTTTTCTCTTTCTGCGAGAACGCGCAATACCCAAGCCACATATCGCGCCGCAGAGCCTGATCAATGGACTGAAACTTTCGCTGACGCAGCTCAAACACTACCCCGATTTGCGCCGTTTTTTCTGGGCTGGATTGGCTTACCAGGCGGGTCTGTCGGTGGTAATTACGCTTGCATCCGTGTATGCCGAACAGGCGCTTGGATTCAAGATGGCCGACACGATCAAGCTCTTGCTGGTCGTAAACGTTTCTGCCGCAATTGGCGCTTTCATTTTTGGTTACGTCCAGGACAAAATCGGCCACAAAACCACGTTGTCGATCACACTTGTCATGTGGATCGCCACCGTGCTTATCGCCTATTTCTGGCATACGCAAAATGGATTTTGGGTTGCCGCCAATCTTGCGGGCCTGTGCCTTGGCGCATCGCAGTCCGGTGGGCGGGCGCTGGTCGGCGTGATGAGTCCGAAGGCGCAGATTGCCGAGTTCTACGGGCTGTGGGGTCTCGTGGTTCGACTATCCGGAATCATTGGGCCGATGCTCTATGGGCTCGTGACATGGATGACGCAGGGAAATCATCGTCTCGCTCTGCTCATCACCGGTGTAATGTTTGTGATTGGGCTGGCGCTTCTGGCCAGGGTGAATGTCGCGACCGGCGAAGCCGCAGCCAACGCGATACTGGATTGACGGATTGGGGATAGCGGAGTAGGGTGTTGGTTCTGTAAAGAGGAGGCGTTCATGAAATCTGTTTCCCGATATTTTTATTTGCCTACCGTCATCGTTGCGGCGGCGGGTTTTTGCAGCGTCGCTTCAGCCGACGAAACCAACTTTCCCTCGCGATACCGCACGCTGCAATCGAGCGCGCCCGATGGCTGTAAAGACTGGACGGCACCATTGCCGGAGCGTCGCATGAAGGTGGACGTGCCCGGGGAAGTTCGTGGGCTCGCTGGCACGGCGGCATTGACCATCAAGATTGATCAGAGTGGTCGCTATGACGGCTTGGTCGAGGCACTCGCAAACGACGCGGCCTTCGTGAAGGCGGCCCAAGATTCGCTGCAATATTGGTCGTTTGTGCCGGCGCGTTGTGACGGTGTGGCGGTGGCAACCCAGGCAAAAATCTACTTCAATTTCCGGCACCAGAATTTTGTCGGATACGGTGCAGGAAACGCAATAAATTAGCGGCGGCTAGTCGGCGCGTGCATTGGTTCGCAGTACAGGCTATAATTCACAGCTTCGGGGCGTAGCGCAGCCCGGTAGCGCGCCTGGTTTGGGACCAGGATGTCGAAGGTTCGAATCCTTTCGCCCCGACCAATTCTTGAAGTTCTTGGATGTTGTTTGCAAGACTTGAATTAGTTACCGATGTGCTTGATTAGAGATGGTGCCAAGGCACAAAAAAGCACGAGCTCATGTGCCCGTAGCTCATCTGGATAGAGCACCGGCCTTCTAAGCCGGGGGTAACAGGTTCGAGTCCTGTCGGGCGCGCCAGATTGGTCCGCTATTCACTAATCTGCATTTGTTTCAATGGCGGCCGTAGCTCAGCGGTAGAGTCCTGGATTGTGATTCCAGTTGTCGCGGGTTCGAACCCCGTCGGTCGCCCCAAAGATTCAAAAAAGCCCC
>JAYUWL010000099.1:0-5882 GCA_043753585.1 Burkholderiales bacterium | reverse complement strand
CCTTGAGCGACTCGTTCACTCTCGCCGCGTCGGCTTCGGTGTCAAACAGGCTCACGTTGTCCGCGATCGACCCGGCGAACACATAGTCGTCCTGCATCACCGCTGAGAGCTGCGCCCTGAGCGTCGTAGGCTCAATCTCGCGAATGTCCAGCCCGTCAATCAGCACCCGGCCTTCCGTCGCGGGCAACAAGCCCACCACGACCTTGGCGAGGGTGGTCTTTCCCGCCCCGGAACGGCCTGTTAGCGCCACAGAGTCGCCCGGTTCAACCGTGAAGCTCACGTTTCTGAAGATAAAAGGGTCGTGCGGGCCGTAGCGAAAACCCAGGTTTTCCACGACCCAGGTCGCTTTCGACAGGTCAGGCGCCGGGGCCTGACCCCGGGACTCAACGCCGGCCAGCGCGACGTCAGCGACGCGTTCGGCGTGAAGATCAAGCAATTTGAACTCGGTGAACTTGTCGATCAGGTTGGACAAACGCGTCACAAATACCAATTTGTAAGCGATGAACGCTAGCAACATCCCAACGCTGAAGCCGCCGGAAATCACCTCTCGCGCGCCGAGCCAGACGATCAAAACGTTCTCCAGCCCGAACAGGGCGAAGCTCGCGATTTTGTAAGTCAGCGTGAGGCTCTGCGCGCGAATGCTGGCGTTCACGGTGTCGACCACCGCGTTTTGCCAGCGCGACAGGCGATCGGCTTCGCCCATGTGCAGCTTGATCGCCTGCATGCCGCGCAGGCTTTCGATGAAATGCGTTTGCTGCTGGGCGGCAAAGATAAGTTGCTCGTTCACGGCCTCGCGCATGGGACGGAACATCGCCCAGCGCAGCAGCGCGTAAATCACCGCAAAAGCGAGCACAATCAGCGTGAGCTGCACGCTGTAAATCGCCATCACGATGAACATGCTGATCGCGAGCACGCCATCGATCAGCACTTCGAGCGAACTGCCGGTCAGCGTGCGCTGAATCGCGTCCATCGAAGCGAAACGCGACAGCAAATCGCCGACGTGGCGCTTTTCGAAAAACGCCAGCGGCAAGCGCAGCAAGTGCGAGAAAAGCTGGGTCAGGACTTGAAGTGAAAGTGTGCTGGTAAGGTGCAACAGCAGCCAGCCGCGCAGCGCAGAAATCGCCGTCTGGATCAATATCAACAACGCGAAGCCAAGCGCCAGAACCGTCATCAAATCACGATCAGCAGAAACGATGACCTCGTCCACGGTGAGTTGGGTGAGCCATGGCATGGCGAGCGCGAAAACTTCAAACGCAAGCGCCAGCGCGACGAGCCGTAACAGCGCACCGCGAAATCCGCGCGCGCTGCCAATGATCGACCAGATGGAAAGCCGCTCAACGCTTTTGCGTTTGCTGAAGCTCGGTGTCGGCGTCAACTCCAGCACGATGCCAGTGAAGTGCTTGGAAAATTCGGCGAACGGCACCGTGCGTGCGCCGCGCGCTGGATCGTGCAGCGCCACCGTGTCTTTCGCGACGCCGGTAATCACAACGAAGTGATTAAAATCAACATGTGCGATGGCAGGCAAGCGCACTTGCGTGAGAGCAGGTAACTCAACGCGCAGTGGTCGCGCAGCGAGATTCATGCTGTCGGCGATATCAATCAGGCTTTTGAGCGTGGACCCCTTGAGCGACACCGAATGATCGCGGCGCATCGACTGCAAATCAGTTTCGATGCCGTGATAACCCGCGATCATCGTTAAACACGCGAGGCCACATTCGGCGGCCTCCGTCTGCATGATGAGCGGCACGCTACGACGGAAGAAGTTGAGCTTGTTAAGACTGGCTTGCGCGTTGCTCACAACCGACCCCGCAAGCGCAATACCGGCTCAATCACCCATCGATACAGAGGCCGTTCATCGAGCGCGATGTCGGCCTGTGCGCTGAGTCCGCTTTTGAGTGGATAGGTTTGGCCGTATGCGGTCACCATGGGCGATGCCAGGGTCGCACGGACGCGAAACACTGGCTCTTTAACGAAGCCCGGGATTCCTGCGTCGCCGGGCGCCATGACGGCGCGACCGACGTCGACAACAGTGGCCGTAGCGTGGCCGAACCGCTCCATCGGAAACGCGTCAATCGCGAGGCGCACAGTTTGTCCTTCGCGCAAAAAACCTGCGGAGCGTGTCGGCACGTAAATGTCGGCCATCAACACGCGAGGCCCGGTTTGAACTTGAACAAGTGGCGCGCCGATGGCAACGGTCTGCCCGGCCAATGCAATCACGCGCTCGACCGTGCCCTCGCCTGCGGCGGTCACCTCATACGCACGCCGCGCAAGATTTTCACGCGACGATTGTGTAAGCGTCGATTCGTCGCGCGACAGGGCGGCGAGCTTGCCTTCCATCGTCGCACGCAACGCTGGTAGCTCAGTGCGTGCGACCGCCAGCTCTCGGTCGATACCTGCTCGCGTGCGCTTCAATGATTCAAGTTTGACCACCTGCTCCGCCAGATCGTCCTGCTTTTGTTGAACCTGCAATTCCGGAGCAAATTTGTCGCGTGCGAGTTGACGGTAGCGTTCGACCTGAACTTTGAGTTGCGTCACGCGATCATTCTGCGCATCGGTTTCGCGGCCCAATTGCGCGTCCTCTGCAATCAGTGCTTTGATCCGCGAGTCTAGTTGGGCCTGCTGTGCAGCGAGCAGCGCCTGTGCCTGTTTACGCTCGCTGGCGATGGCGGCACGGCGCGTATCAGCATCGCGTGCGCCTGCTGCAAACACGGCTTCGCCGCCGGCTGTCCGCTCGGTAGAAATCGTTGCCAGGCGTTGGCCCGCTTTGACGCGCTCGCCACCTTTCACGTCGATGCTTGCGACCATTCCAGCCTCGGTCGCAGCAACGAGCATCGGGTCGTTTGCAAAAGCGAGCACTGCGGGCGCGCGAGCCTTCCGGGTGTATTGGGCGGTGGCTAAAAAGACGATGAACGCGGCGGCGAGTAACACGCCGACCCAGGCGCAAACGCGGGCGAACCGCGGCGTGGAAACGACCAACTCACCCCAGGCGCGCTCACGCTGATGGGCAATGGCTTCCTTGCGGTAGAGACTGCCTCTTTGGGCCGGGGTGGGGTCGCTCATTTCACGACCTTCGAACGACAATCGAAGCAATCATTCGGTCATCCTGAGCTACATACCGGGGATCAGGTTGCATAGCGCCAGTGCTGCACGGCTGAAGCATCACGCTTTGGCATCTGATCCTTCGCCGCGCTCGACACGACACTTTTCTTGACGTCAAGCTTCAAGTTAGCGCAGTCCTACATCACCGCGCCGATATACCACGGCACGAACTCGTCCGCGCCATAACCCCAGCGCTCGCTCTTGCTGGCTTTGCCGGAAGCAGTCTTGAGGATCATCTCAAAAATCTCGCGACCTTTGTCGGCAATCGATACGCCACCATCAACGATGTCGCCGCAGTTGATATCGATGTCTTCCTCCTGCCGGTTCCACAGGATAGTGTTGGTCGCGAGTTTCAGTGACGGCGATGGTTTGCAACCGTAGGCCGAGCCGCGTCCAGTGGTGAAGCAAATCAGGTTTGCGCCGCCTGCGACCTGACCTGTGGCGCTGACCGGGTCGTAGCCCGGTGTGTCCATATAGACAAAGCCGTGCTTGTCCACTTGTTGCGCATATTCGTATACGTCGACGAGTGGCGTAGTGCCGCCTTTGGCGACCGCGCCGAGCGATTTTTCGAGGATCGTGGTGAGCCCGCCCGCCTTGTTGCCGGGGCTCGGGTTGTTATTCATTTCGCCTTTGAGTCGCGCGGTGTATTCCTCCCACCACTTGATCCGGGTGACTATTTTTTCGCCGACTTCGCGAGTGACGGCACGGCGCGTGAGCAGGTGTTCAGCGCCGTAGATTTCCGGGGTTTCGGAAAGGATCGCGGTGCCGCCGTGCGCCACCAGTAAATCGACCGCGGCACCCAGCGCCGGGTTCGCGCTGATGCCGCTGTAACCATCGCTGCCACCACATTGCAGTCCGACTGTAATGTGCGATGCGGGCACCGATTCACGCACTGCTTTGTTGGCGTCGACCAGCATCGATTCAATCAGCGCAATACCCTTGGCAACCGCTTTGCCAGTCCCGCCGACATCCTGCATGTTGAAACTGTGCAATTTCGGCCCGTCATCGAGACCTTCGGCCGCTTTGAATGAACTGATTTGATTAGCTTCGCAGCCGAGGCCGATCACCAGAATCGAATGAAAATTTACATGCCGCGCATAGCCTGCGAGCGTGCGCCGCAACAGCGTCATTCCCTCGCCATGCACGTCCATACCGCAGCCTACCGAATGCGTTACGGCGACGACACCATCGACGTTCGGATAGTCTTTCAACGCGTCACCGCGAAAGTGATCCGCAATCAATTTGCACACGGTTGCCGAGCAATTCACCGTCGATAGCAGGCCAATATAGTTGCGCGTCGCAACGCGGCCATCGGCTCGCTTGATGCCCATGAATGTAGCCTGCGGACTCGCGGGTGTAACGGGTCGCACATCAACGCCGAACGCGTAGTCGCGCTCAAACGTGTCGCCCATCGCGAGGTTATTTACATGCACATGCTCGCCGGGAGCAATCGCCTTGCTGGCGAATCCGATGATCTGGTTGTAGCGGCGCACCGGCGCACCTTGTGCGATGGCTTTCGTTGCAATCTTGTGACCCGGCGGCACCATGCCTTTGACGGTAACGCCGTCGCTTTGCAACTGCGTGCCGGAGATGAGTTGCACGCGGGCGATGACGACGTCGTCGTTCGGGTGCAGGCGAATCGTGAGTTGGGCGGCAGTGAGCATGGGCGACTGATTGAAACGCGGGGGAACCTAATGCTACGTCGTTCCTATAATGGGTCAAAGCGAAAGCGCACAGCGCAAAGGAGGAACATGGGAGAGCGACTTAAAGGCAAGGTTTGCCTGATCACAGCGGCCGGTCAGGGCATTGGCCGCGCGACGGCAATTGCGATGGCGGCTGAGGGAGCGACGGTCTATGCGACCGACGTCAATTTGAAGCTGCTGGAAACGTTGAAAGCCTACCCCGGCATCATCACGCAAAAGCTCGATGTGTTGAACGATCTGGAGATCAAGTTCACGCTTGAAGGTATGCCGCCACTCAACGTGCTGTTCAACTGCGCAGGCTTTGTGCATCAGGGCACCATCATGGAGACCGGCGATGAGGACTGGGAATTCTCGTTCAACCTGAATGTTCGCGCACCGTTCAAGGTCATTCAGGCCGCGTTGCCACGCATGATTGCCAATGGTGGCGGCTCCATTATCAACATGGCGAGCGTCTGCGGCAGCATCAAGGGTCTGCCGAATCGCTTCGTCTACGGCGCGACCAAAGCCGCCGTAATCGGCATGACCAAGAGCGTCGCGGCCGACTACGTGAAAGGCGGCATTCGTTGCAATTGTGTATGCCCCGGTACGGTGGATACGCCGTCGTTGCATGACCGCATGGCAGCACTTGGCGACATTGACGAAGCACGCAAAATGTTTGTGTCGCGACAGCCGATGGGCCGTTTGGCGAAGGCCGAAGAGATCGCGCCGACGGTGGTGTTTTTGGCATCGGACGAATCAGCCTTTGCGACAGGTAACGCGTACATGATTGATGGCGGAATCACTATCTGAGTGAGCTGTGAGCGGTGAACAGTGAGCAGTAGGTTGCTCGCCTGTCGCCGTAACTGCTCACAGCTCACTATTCACCACTCACTGCTCACAGCTCACTACCCACAGGAAACCCCATGAAACTCATCCGCTACGGAAAACCCGGCCAGGAAAAGCCGGGAATCATCGACGCAGAGGGCAACGCCCGCTCAGTCATCGACATCATCGACGACTGGAATGGCGAACATCTCACCGCCAAAGTGCTGGCGAAGATCGCAAAGATCAATCCGGCCAAGCTGCCGCTCGTGAAGCCAA
>JAYUWL010000098.1:0-5944 GCA_043753585.1 Burkholderiales bacterium | reverse complement strand
ACACCGGGTCGGTATTGATTGCCGCGCCGAGCGCCAGACCGCTGTTGAACTGGTAGCCGGTGAAGGCAGTGTTGCCAGTTTCGCGAGCACGGGCGTATTCCATCGCGTGACCCAGCTTTAAGCCAGGTGCGGTAAAGCTCCATGCGTTTTCGCTTGCACCGAAGCGGACGCCCGAAAAGTACCCGCCTTCCTGCGCTTGAACTGCACCAAAATTAAACGCAAGCAGCGCCACACCAACTGCCGTGGCGATCTGTTTTGAAATACCTGTGGTTCGTGAATACATATCTGAATAATCCTCTGGTCTGCGCTTGCTGTCAACGATGCCTGTCGGGTAAACGAGAAGTTCAGACCAATGGCGCGGAGGATGTTGCGCAACACCGACAGGTTTTGTGAGCCAGCGCGCTGTGTTCGATACAGCACGGACAGCAGCAACAACGCCGCGTATAACGCATTTCTG
This sequence comes from Burkholderiales bacterium, assembly GCA_043753585.1. Lineage (GTDB taxonomy): Bacteria > Pseudomonadota > Gammaproteobacteria > Burkholderiales > Casimicrobiaceae > Casimicrobium. The sequence continues at coordinate 5,487 of JAYUWL010000098.1, read as the reverse complement.
CGCTAAAGTGTGGCCGCTCGCAACAGCGCCAAATCGGCAATCGCCGCAACGTCAGTTAAACCGACGCGCACGAAGCTCGCGTCCGTTCCGGCAAAAGCGGCCAATTTGTTCGTTCCCTCGGTCGGCAACGGATCGTCGGTCGCCAGCGCAATGATGTGCCTGTCCTCGGGGAACAGCAGCGGCTTGCCGACCGCGCTACGCCAGACTTCGAGCTTCGGCAGCGGTTCGCGCTTGTAGCCCTCGATCAGCACCAGATCGCACGGGCTCAACCGCTCCAGCGCTTCGGCAAGAGTTAACTCCGGCGCGCCGCGCAGTTCATGCATGATCGCCCAGCGCTTGCCGCTGGAAATCATGACCTCGGTCGCACCCGCCTCGCGATGGCGATGCGAATCCTTGCCGATGTGGTCGATGTCGAAGCTGTGATGCGCATGCTTCATCAGCGCGACGCGAACGCCGTCTGCGGCCAGATGCGCGATCACTTGCTCAATCAGTGTTGTCTTGCCGCTCCCCGACCAACCGGCGAACCCAAATACCCGTTTCGTCACGATGAAGTGATCACTGATTCTTGAAGTCGGGCTTGCGCTTCTCGACGAAGGCGCGCATGCCCTCCTTCTGGTCCGCCAGCGCGAAAGTCGCGTGAAATTCACGGCGCTCGAACGCCAGGCCCTGCGCGAGCGTCGTCTCAAACGCAGCATTGATGGTCTCTTTCACTTTCATCACTGCGGGCAGCGAAAAGCTCGCAATCTTGCCAGCAGTCGCCATCACCTCTTCCATCAATTTGTCGGCGGCAACGACGCGCGCTACGAGGCCCGCGGCTTCCGCTTCCTGAGCCGTGACAAAGCGCCCGGTAAGGCACCACTCCATCGCCTTTGCCTTACCCACGGCGCGTGGCAAACGCTGCGTACCACCCATGCCGGGGATGGTGCCAATCGCGATTTCTGGTTGCCCAAATTTGGCGTTGTCGGCCGCAATAATCACGTCGCACATCATCGCGAATTCACAGCCACCGCCGAGCGCGTAACCGGACACCGCCGCGATCAGCGGCTTCCTTACGCTCTTTGCGGCTTCCCAGTGTTTCGTAATGTAGTTGTCGTTGTAGACCCTGGCGTAGGTCCAGTCGGCCATCGCCGCGATGTCTGCTCCGGCAGCAAAAGCTTTTTCATTGCCGGTGACCACGATGACATGCACATCGGGATCAGCGTCCAGCGCAGCCAGATGCCCCGCCAGTTCTTCCGCCAGCGCATCGTTCAGCGCGTTCATCACTTTCGGGCGATTGAACGTGATGAGTGCGACTTTGGCGGGTTGAGTTAATTTTTCAACGCGAACAAGAGGTTCAGACATGGATCAATTCCTTCTTCAAAAGACTAAATTTTTTAAGCTTCGGCTCGCAGCTGGTTATCGTCGGCGTTCAAGAGCCCGATACCGCCTATGCGTGCCGCACCACCCGCCAGCCCGCCTTCAAGCATGCCCACCACGGATTCAGCAAACTGCGCGTAAGACAACGGCCCATCCGGCTTGAGCCACGTAAACGTCCAGTTAATCATGCCAAAGACGCTCATGGTCAGCACCTTTGCCCGCGCACCATCGACCTTGTAAGTCGCGCCGATCACGTCGGCGAACGCCTGCACCACCGAGCGCTCGAGCGCAATCACCTGCTCCCGTTCCGGCGGTGGCAAAAACTTGACGTCATTGAGCAGCACGATGTGCCGCGAGCGTGACGTTTCGTACTCGCGCACGAAGCGCCGCACCAGTTCCGCCAGACCCTCTTGCGCAGGCAATGCCAGTCGCGCAACCTCATTCACCAGAAGTTGCAGCCGCGTCATGTACTCATGCATCAGATCAAACAGAATCGCGTCTTTGGCCGGGTAATAGTGATACAGCAGGCTCTTCGACACACCACAGCGCGCGGCGAGTGCCGCCATCGTCGCCGACGGATAACCCGCCTCGGCAAAGGTATCAGCCGAAATATTGAGGATGGTTTCTCGCTGGAGCGAGTGAGCAGAAGACGGACCGCGAGGCATGCACGCATTCTAGGGAAACGCTGATCAAGTGGCTGCGACGGCGCATTACTTCGTTGTGTGGTGCTTGCGCATTTGCCAAAAGCGCTCATATACCAGGGCGCTAATGAAGGTTCCTGTGCGCCACACGCCTTCTACTGCATCCGTCTCGCTCACTTTTTCAGCGTTCCCCTAAAAGTTCGAATACCCGAAGCCTCTAGCGCGCGTCGTAGCTGAGCTTTACGACCGGCGTAATCGGATGTGACTGGCAGGTCAGCACAAAACCGCGATCCACCTCATGCTGCTCAAGGGTGTAGTTCGCGTCCATCCGCACCTCACCTTCAAACACTTGGGCGCGACAGGTGCAGCACACGCCGGCTTTGCACGCATAGGGCACATCGATACCCGCGCGCAAGACAATATCGAGCACCGAATCGCCTCGATACGGAACCACGAGTTCACGTCCAATGCCATCCGCAATCACCAGCACTTTCGCGCCTTCGCCGCTGCTCGCATCCCGCTGCGGACGACGCTGTGCACCCGTGGGAGCGCCAAACAATTCCTTGTGAATGCGCCCGGCTGCAACGCCTTCAAGTTCGCAGGCCTCGACGCATGACGCGATCATTTCGTTCGGGCCACAGATAAAAACGTGGTCAAGTTTCGTCGAATCGATCAACGTCGCAAAGAGTTGACCCAGCTTTGCGCCATCGAGCCGACCGTTGGCAATCGGCGCGTCCTGCATCTCACCGGAGAGCGTGTGAATCAGCTGAAAACGTGTCAGATATTGGTCTCGCAAATCCTCGATCTGCTCCTTGAAGATAATGTCCTTGACATGGCGGTTAGCGTAAACAAGCGTCACGCTCGTCGTGCTTTCCGTTTCCAGCAAGGTCGTCAGGATCGACAGGATTGGAGTGATGCCGCTTCCGGCGGCCAACAGCAGCACATTGCGCGGTTGGTCGCCATCCGCCGGGTATTTGAAGTGTCCATCCGGCGGCAACACATCGATGGTTTCGCCTGCGCGCAGCAGCGCGTGCGCCCACTGCGAGAACATGCCGTCCGCTACGCGCTTGATCGCGATGCGCCACTCGTCGTGATGCGGCGCGGAGCACAATGAATACGAACGGCGCAGCTGCTGATCAGCCACTTCAGCGCGCAGTGTCACGTACTGACCCGACCGATACGCGAAGGTCTCTTTGAGTTCGTCAGGAATAGCAAATGCGACTGAAATGCAGTCCGCCGTTTCGCGCCGCACATCCTTGATTTCGAGAGAGTGAAAATGTTGAGCCATAACTAAATCACCAGACCGCGTTGGGATGTTGACGCGCTAGCGCCTGCATTTCATCGAGCAGTGCAATACGATCTCGGTGCGACGGATCCGGCGCGGGCATTGCTTTACCAACAGGCATATTCAACGTTGCTTCAGCGAACGCTGCCGTGACGACATTCACCCACGCGGCGCGTCGCGCATCACGCGCCGTTCCGTCAATTTCAGCATCCACCAGTTCACCGCAGTACGGCCACAAGGCAGCGATGGCGGCCTCAATCCGCTGGCGCGATTCAGGCGTGCCATCGCCAAATCGAACGACCCAATCGTTCGCATGGCGAAGCTGCATGCGAGCCTCCTTTGCGGCGTTGCTGGCGATGACTGCAACCTGCCGATCAGCGTGCTTTGCCAGCGCTTCCCAGACCGGTACAAACCACGCAGCCAGCAGTAACGAGCGCAGCATGGTTTGGGCATAGTCGCCGTTCGGCAATTCCGCCAACGTCAGGTTGCGAAACTCGTGCGGGTCACGAAAGTAAGCGAGCGCGTCTTCAGTTGTCGCTGGTGTTCGTCGCCCAGCCACCAGTTGCAGCAGCGCACGCGCTTGACCGATGACATCGAGTGCGGTGTTGGTCAGCGCAATGTCCTCTTCAAGCGCGGGACCGTGACCACACCATTCCGAGAGCCGGTGCCCCCATAGCAGGCAAGTATCGGCCAGCATCAGAAGACTTGTTTCGGAGAGCGCGTTTGACATTCAAGGGATCAATTGAGGTGAAAGGGCGTGCTTAGTGCGTTGGTTATGCACCCAACACTGTTCGTGGTTTTACTCAGCAGGCAAACTTTGTCCAAATTCCGTTCGGACTAAGCTTGTCAAAGCCTTGCGGTATGCGACGATCCCTTCGACAAGCTCAGGGCGAACGGTAGAACCTGAAGGTGCTGGTTGCACACTGTACTTGCTGGTTGCTACATATGTCCGATCGCGTCAGGAATATCGTAGAACGTGGGATGGCGATAAATCTTCGACGCCATAGGATCGAAGTTGTCGGCCTTCTGATCCGGGTCGCTTGCGGTGATTGCGTTGGACAGCACCACCCAGATGCTCACGCCCTCCTGCCGACGGGTATAGACGTCTCTTGCAAGCGTCACGGCATGGGCAGGGTCGCTGGCATGGAGGCTGCCGACATGCTTGTGATCCAGCCCCTGCTTGTTGCGGATGAACACTTCAAACAATGGCCAGTCCGAGTCAGATTTCGTGCTCATGCGGCCAGTCTTTCCGATGCTGCCGAAACCGCCCTTGATGCACTTTTTTCAGCATGCGCGGCAGCGGCCTCACGTACCCAGCGCCCGTGCTCAAAAGCTTCAACGCGATCATTCAGGCGCTCTGCATTGCAGGGGCCGTCGCCCTTCACCACGCGCCAGAACTCGTTCCAGTCAATCGGGCCAAAATCGTAATGCCCACGCTCGGCATTCCATTTCAATAGCGGGTCAGGCAAGGTGAGGTCAAGAAACGCAGCTTGCGGCACCGTCACATCAACAAACCGTTGCCGCAGGTCATCATTGCTGATGCGTTTGATGCCCCACGCGCTGGCTTGACCCGTATGCTCGGAATCGCTGTCGTGCGGGCCGAACATCATCAGGGTCGGCCACCACCAGCGATTCACCGATTCCTGCGCCATCTGCTTCTGCTCTGGCGTGCCTTCGCACAACGCCCGCACGATGTCGAAACCCTGCCGCTGGTGGAAGGACTCCTCCTTGCAAACCCGAACCATCGCGCGCGCGTACGGCCCGTAACTGCATCGACACAGCGGCACCTGATTCATGATCGCTGCGCCATCGACCAGCCACCCGATCGTGCCGATGTCCGCCCAACTATCGGTCGGGTAATTAAAGATGCTCGAATACTTCGCGTTTCCGGAATGCAAGGCGTCGATCAAGTCGCGGCGGCTCGCGCCCAGGGTCTCAGCAGCAGAGTAAAGATACAGGCCGTGACCGCCCTCGTCCTGCACTTTCGCCAGCAAAATTTCCTTGCGCTTCAGCGACGGCGCTCTGGTGATCCAGTTCCCCTCCGGCAGCATGCCGACGACTTCCGAATGCGCATGCTGAGAAATTTGACGAATCAGGCTTTTTCGGTATGCCTCAGGCATTTCGTCTTGCGGCTCAATTTTTTCGTCGCAGGCGATGCGGGCCAGAAAGTGCGATTCGGCCGCCGAAACGGCGGGCGCAACTGCC
>JAYUWL010000097.1:0-5960 GCA_043753585.1 Burkholderiales bacterium | reverse complement strand
ACACGTCAATCTCACTGGCCTTCGGAACGTTAACCTTGAAGGTAAGCGCATTAGCAGGACTGACCAAAAGCTCGGTCACGTAATGCGAACCATCGGAGAGCGGATTGCCTTCCCAGTAATCCGAAGGGGCAGCGCCCGCTCGCAGGCGTGAAAAATCCTGCTCAACGTTGCTGCAGCCTACGGGGTACTTGCCATTCGCTGAGGGAATGATTCCGGAGCTCCCCTCGGCTGTCGTTGGCGACAGTGCGAAAACCAGGCTAGCCAGGACAAGGGCTAACAGTGGCCGTGGCGACTGGTTCGGAGTTTGCGATGAAAATAGTGTGTTCATAATGCCATTGTGGCTATTTAAGGGCGGCCTGCCAATCGGCAGGGTCCTACATCCCCGGTAGGACACACCATCGATGCAGCACAACGCGGCTACCGACTCAGAAATCAGCCCTAACAGTAGGCGCGCGAGGCATTTTTCGCATCCGCAATATTTGCGAAATGAGCACCGGCAACGCGACCATCGTACCCAACGCGAGCATCATCAATCCCGGAGCTATCAGGATGAGCGCCGCTGTTGTAGCGACAACTTGCTCCCAGCGCTTCATCTCGACCAGAAGGTACTTTGAGAGTGCCGCGGCGAGCAGCAATATGCTGCAAACACAGGCTGTGAACACCACCGCAAACGCACTCCAGGTGAATCCTTTTGTCACCAAAAGCAACGCAGGGGAGAAGACAAACACAAACGGCACAAGCGCTTTTCCCAGTCCCAGCCGGAAAGCAGTGTTGCCGGTTTTGAATGGGTCAGAGTTGGCCATGCCCGCCGCCGCATAAGCCGCAAGGGCCACAGGCGGAGTGATGTCCGCCAGTACGCCGTAATAGAAAACGAAGAAATGCGCGACGATGGGCTCCACGCCCATTTGCACCAGCGCGGGAGCAGCCACTGTGACCATGATGATGTAATTGGCTGTCGTCGGGATGCCGCAGCCCATCAGGATGCAGACAAAGCCCGTCATGAATAGCGCACAGAGCAACATCAACGCCTGCTTGCCAATCAGCCAGGCGGGCAGAACTGTGAACAAAAAATCAGCCATCGATCCGGCCGCAGCGTTCACGATGTAGCTCACTTTGAAGCCGACACCCGTCATCGTGACTACGCCGATGACAAGGCCGACTGTGCCCGCTGCCGCACCCACCGCGAGCGCATATTTAGCCCCTGTGGCAAATGCGTCCATCAACTCGGCGCGGGTGAAGCGTGCCGGCAAATTGAGCGCCTTGATCGCAGCGACAAACGCGACCGCAGCGACGGCAAACAGCACTACACCATACGTTTCCAGCTGCCCCGAAATCACCAGCGCCAGCGCGGCATGCAGAACAAACATGATGGCGAGTCCCTTTGGGCTGTTGCTCTTCTCGCTTGTCGTCATGCCGACGATGATGCAACTGGTAATTCCCGCGAATGCCGAGACGTAGGGCGTGAAGCCGCTCATCAGCGTTCCGACCAGCAGCAGGAGCGGAATCAACGTGGGCCAGCGCTTGCGGAAACTCTCTTTCACGTTCGGCAATTCGTCGGCCGTCAAGCCGCGCAATCCGGTGCGCTTCGCCTCAAAATGTACCTGCCAGAACACACCGAAAAAATGCATGAAGGCAGGCACAATGGCGGCGATCACGATCGTCGCATACGGCAAGCCTAAAAACTCGATCATGAGGAACGCCGCAGCACCCATGATCGGTGGCGTGATCTGACCGCCCGTTGACGCGGCCGCTTCCACGCCGCCCGCAAAATGGCGCGGGTAGCCGACCTTAATCATCGCCGGAATGGTGAGCGAGCCTACCGTGACCGCGTTGGCCACGGAAGAGCCCGAAAGCATGCCAAACATCGCGGAGCCAAACACGCTGACCTTCGCGGGACCGCCCGCATATTTGCCAGCGACCGAGGAGGCAACGTCGAGAAACAACTGGCCGAGGCCGATGCGCGTCGCCAGCACGCCGAACAGCACGAAGTGAAATACGTAAGTCGCGACAACGCCAACCGCAATGCCGTAGACGCCCTGGCTGGTTAAGTACTGGTGGTTCACAACCTGTGCCCATGATGCGCCAGCATGCTTGAGCAGTCCGGGAAATGACTGCCCGAACATCGCGTAGGCCATGAACGAGATCGCGATGATTGGCAGCGGCCAGCCCATTGCGCGACGTGTAGCTTCGAGCAACAGCACGATCAGAACCGTGCCCATCACCACATCGATCATGTCCGGGTTGCCTATGCGGAAGGCGAGGTCATCGAACACGTGGGGGATGTAGAGCGCGGAGGCAATCGCTGCCAGCGCGAAGAGCCAGTCGTAAAGCGGCAACCCGAGCGGATGATGCCAGCTTGGCTCGCGTTGAACGCCTGCTTTTTTGTTGAACGCAAAGACAAGAAATATCAGCCCAAGTACAAACGCCAGATGCACACCGCGATGCGTCGCTTCGCGCAGCAGTCCAAAACCCGCCGTGTAGTAGTGAAACGCCGACAGCGTGATCAGCAGGATCGTTACCGTAGTCAGCGCAACGTTCGCCATGGGGCGGAAGCGCATCTCGCTGTCGTATTTCGTTTCCAGTTCGGCAACGGCTTTGTCGTCGATGATGAGCGTGGTCATGGTGCCTCAAAAAATGAAATGCAAACGAAAAAGGCCGGTGCCCCGGCCTTCTCGTGTGTTGCGTGGCGCTGAGCCTTACTTCAACAAACCAACTTCTTTATAAAACTTCTCCGCGCCTGCATGCAACGGAATGCCCGCGCCCGCGATTGCGCCGGCGCGTACGATGGCTTTGCCTTTCGCATGTCCCGTATCGAGCGCCTTGCGCGCATTGTCGCTCCAGAGTGCTTTGGTAATGTTGTAGACGAGCGTTGTATCCTGCTTCGCGCTCGTTACCCACTGCGCGCCGACGGCCAACGTTTTCACGGCGCCAACACCTTTGTAAGTTTCAGCCGGGATCGTATCCACAGCGTAAAAGCCAAATTGCCTGGCGAGCTTTTCGGCTTCAGGGCCTGCAATCGCGATGATGTCGATGCCGCCCGTTGCGGCCAGCTCGGCAATTGCGCCCGCTGGGTAACCACCGACGAAGAAGAACGCGTCGAGTGAGTTGTCTTTCAGTTTTTCCCCAGCGGCGTTGGGCTTCAGGAACTCTGGTCTGATGTCTTTCTCGGTCACGCCGTACGCTGCGAGGATCGCGCGCGCATTCACCAGCGTGCCTGAACCCGGCTCATCGAGCGACACCCGCTTGCCCTTGAGGTCAGCGATGGTTTTGATATTGGCACCCTTGCGCGCCACCAGGTGAAAACTCTCGGGATAGAGGTTCGCGATCAGGCGCAGGTCGGTGACTTTTGGTTTGCCCTCGAATGTGCCGGTGCCGGTGTAGGCCCAAAACGCAACGTCCGCCTGCGAGAAACCGGATTCTGCGCCGCCGCCCTGAATGGCGTTGATGTTGGCGACCGAGCCGTTGGACGCCACCGCAGAAGCGACGAGACCGGGGACGGCAGGTTGCGAAATCGCGTTCGCGATCAGTCCGCCGATGGGGTAGTACGTTCCCGCAACCCCGCCCGTGTTAATGCGGAAAAAACTTTGCGCGGACGCACTCGTGGCGAACAATAAACCGGCTGCTGCCAGCAACGCGGGAAACAGATGACGCTTCATCGGGGAGATCCTCAAAATCGATTGACAGGGGCCGCAACAGATAAACAGCAGCGCTACAACACGAAGTTTATTCCCGAGTCGCCAAATTAGACGACTCATATCTTGTTTAATCACCATTTCGTTACACGCGAACGCGATTGCGAAGGCGTCAATACCGACGTTAACCCCGCCAGTCACGCTCATTGCCGAAAGCATAAGCTCGATATGGTGCCTCTGACAGGTGTCCCACAACGCGCGAAACGAGGCGAGTGATCGAATGTCGTCCAGATCACCCACGTAGCTCGCGCACACGGTGCGAATCGTCAGCCCGCGTGCGACGTGATCGGCGGCGATCCCGATCGTACGATTGGCACAGCCTTGGCGTGCGGCGTCATTTGCGTTGGTTGTCGCGGAACGCGCGAGCCGAACGCGCTATTCGAAGTCGAACGAACTCGCGAGCGAAATCAACACGCTGCCACCGCCCAGCATGGCCGCGTTGGTCATGCTCATCGCGCTTGTGAGCAGCGTCACGACGTGCCTGGCGCACGTCGCCGAGAGTTCGACAAAGCCGTCGATGTGTCGCAAATCGGCGATGTCACCGGCATAGCTCGCGCACACGAAGAACGCAGCAACTCCAGCTTCCACACAACGAATCGCGTGGTTAAAGGCCACACTAGCCGCCGTAGCAAAGCCGTTCTGCGTGCTCGTTACGCGCAACTCATCACCGCTGGCAACCGCTACGGGTATCCGGTCAAACAACTGCCCGACGCTGCGGCTGAGCCAATGTGCAACGGGTGCTTCCGGCAACGCCGCACAGCGATGAAACCGCTTCAGATCCCGCGGCACGACCAGCGTTTTGACTTCTCGACGTGGCGCGTCGACCTGTTGCACTGTCTGCGGCAGCGCGACATCCGCTTGCAGCAATCGCGCGCACTCAGCGATCAATACGCCATGCCCGTTGAACGACGTACCGGAGTCCACCACCCACATTTTGAAAGGCCGGGTATTGCTGGCACGGCGGCGATCTCTTGAGCTTTTAACCATAAGCTTTTGCGCAGCGGTGAGCGAGTTGGCGTAGCTATTACTGCGCATCGAACTTATCGCGATTTGCAGCACAAAATCGGTATCGTCATTCGTATGCTGGCCGATCAGTTCACCCGTTCTCTCCGCGCTTGCCGCAAGCGTATGCGTCGGGCCATCAAGTTGCGCAAGAAGTTGCGCGGCGAAGTGCACGGCGGTCGCCTCATCGCCGTTGTCAACCCGTGAAATCTTGCCGATGCGTAACTTGACGGGCAGCAGCAAGACGCCCGCCTTCGCCCGCCATTCGGCAGGCAAATCGCTCGCCGCATCGGTCACCAGTAGCGTGCGTTGCGATAGCTTGACGTGGTTCAGTTCGTGCTGCGCCAGGTTCGGCGCGACTTTCGCGGATTCGTCATCGTCCAAACCACGCGCAAAAACACCCGACAGGTGGTAGCTGTAGGTCTCGTGGACGTATTTCGTCAGGCGACGACGCACGTCGGTCGAGAATTCGGTGAACATGACTTTAAAAACGCAATTGATTGCGAATTTGTGCCACTTTAACGCTCAGCAGGCGGGTCGTCAAAAAATCAGGCACGAGACCGAAATCGGATCAACAGCTTTTGATCAAAACAACCAGCATATATGGGCTAAGCAAATAAAATCTACTTTATCGACTTTTCGATAAAATACGCTTCAGCCTTGATGTAATTTGGGTTTCGCCGAAAAGATACTCACTTTTTGCGAACTACTTCACGCTCAAAAGACCATCAATCCAGCTTGATCTGCCCGGCATCAATCACCCGCTTCCATTTCACAGTTTCCATCCGGATCAGCGCCGACAGGGCTTCCGGCGTACCGCCCACAGGTTCCGCGCCCTGACTGGCGAAGCGCTCCTTCACCTCGGTGCTTTGCACGGCGGCGGCGGCCTCCCGCTGCAAGCGTTGAATAATGTCGCGCGGTGTTCCGGGAGGCGCGAACAGGCCGAAATAGGTGTTCACCTCGTAGCCCGGCAAACCGGACTCAATCACCGTGGGCACATTTGGCAACAACGGCGTGCGTTTGGTCGAGGTGACCGCCAAAGCCTTCACCTTGCCGCCCTTGATGTGAGGCAGTGCTGAAACCAGGGAGTCGAAGAGCAAGTGCGTTTGCCCGCTGATCAAATCCGGGATCGCCAGCGCCGTGCCCTTGTACGGTACATGCGTGAGTTGGACGCCCGCGATCAGCTTGAACAATTCGCTTTGCAGATGCACGATGGTGCCGTTGCCGCTGGAGGCGAAGTTCAGCGCATCGGGCTTTGATTTCGCC
>JAYUWL010000096.1:0-18023 GCA_043753585.1 Burkholderiales bacterium | reverse complement strand
TTTGATCAGAAAGCCGTTACGCGAAATGCTTGATGAGCTCGACCCCAATGTCTTCTGGCAAATCCATCGCGGCACCATCGTAAACGTCAACGCTATCGGAGGTGTGACGCGGGACTTTCGTGGCGATGCGACGGTGAAAGTGAAACATCACAAAGAGCAGTTAAAGGTCAGCCGCCCGTTCTCGCATTTGTTCAAGCAGATGTAGCGCGCAACGTGCGGACCAAACCCCAGGTCGTCACGGCGAACTGGCCACCGGGCGCAACCAGGTTCGCGATGCGCTTACCGCGTAGTTCGCTGGCAACACGCTCATGCCGGCCGTTACCTGAAAGCCAATGCCGATGACCTGGGGGCTATAGCCCGGACCTATTGCTGGAGGCCACACCGAGGTCACTGTCGGTGCGCTCAGGTAGAGCAAACCGCTAACAGTCATGACATCAATGCCGATGTCGACCTCCAGCGCGATACTCTCACCACCCAACACGGCGGGCGCTGGGCCAAACATCAGCGATACGCACGCGCCGGCACCAAATCCAATGTTGGTCATAGCGCCAACCGATATCGATCCGTACAGGCCAAGCTCTGCGCCTGGCCGCTTCATCCATGCGTACACGCCCGCACCCAGGCCGGCTGTAATGCCCGCACCGCCGGAGGCAACGACGCCCTCGGCGACAGTGAATTCGCCACCCCTCAATACGCTCAGCGCGGGGCCAGCGATGTAGTTAATCGATGGGGATCTGCTGGCCATTGCGGCCAAACTGGGCAGCAGTCCGGCGCGGGAAGGAGAAATTGTTGCCAACGCATCAATGGCGCCGCGAATCAGCGTTTGTTGCCCGAAGCCTTTCGCACCGGGGCGCCCTTTTGTAATCCGCACTGATCGACCAATATTGGCGGCAATATCGGCGTCTGTCATGCGGCCGAAATTGACGCTGACTTGTCTGGGTGCATCTGCGGTGGCCATGCGGTTTTCCTGCTCGTTGAAGGGTTATGCGGATCAGACGTAAAGGATCAGCAAAACGCGACAGCGAATGAAGGTGATTGGGCGCTTCGCGCTTGAGGAGAAAGCCGCTTTCTCGCTAAACCCAGCGAATCTTCCGGAAAAACGCCCACAACGCAACGCTGCCAACCACCATCAAGCTTAGGGCAAAAACGTATCCGTACGCCCATTCAAGCTCCGGCATATGCTTGAAATTCATGCCGTAGATGGTTCCGACAATGCTGGGAACCATCAGAATTGCGCCCCAGCCCGCAAGCTTTTTTGTGACTTCGCTTTCGGCCAGCGTAATCAGCGAGAGGTTGGTTTGCGTGGCGCTGTTTTCCATGTCGCGCAGGTTGTCCAGTGACTCATTGATGCGCGTGACGTGATCCAGCACGTCGCGAAAGTAAGGGCGCAATTCTTCCCGAAAAATGGGGTGCTTTTGCGTTAGCAGCCGGCTGCAAATTTCGACCAGTGGCGTCACCGCGCGGCGCACACACATGGTGTCGCGTTTGAGCGCGTACAGCGCCTCAGCAACCACGCGTTTGTCGGTTTTCGCATCAAAAATCGTTTCCTCCAGCTTGTCGAGTCGATCTTCGAGCGTATCGACCTCAGGGAACAGACGATCAACCACTGTATCGATCAAGCCGTGCAGCGCAGCACCGGGCCCGAGCGCCAGGAATTGTGGGTCATGCTCAAGCTCGTTGCGCAACGCCTTGAACCCGGTTTCGGCACGGTGGCGCACGGTCAACACGAAGTGCTCGCCACAGTAAATGTGTAACTCGCCGTCGACAAAGTCGCCCCCATGTTGCTCGACTGTGTGTAAAACCAGAAAAAGCGTTGATCCGTACTCCTCAATCTTCGGGCGTTGTGATCCACGATTGGTGTCCTCAATGGCTAGTTCATGCAGGTTGAACTCCTCCTGCATGTTTTCGAGTACTTCGGCGGTCGGCTCGAACAGCGCGACCCAGACGAACGCACCCGCGGGTTGCGGCGCATCGAGAAAATTGCTGATCGCTTCGATTTCCATCGGAGCCTGGCGGACGCCGTTGACATATGCGGCGCAATCTATAAGCATGGTTGAACTTTGCTGCCGCGGTCGCGGTCTGGATCGATATGCAATCAATTATGCGTCGCGCTGTTTTTGTGTCATGGGCCTCGTTCGCGGCACTCGCGCTGGGTATCGCGCTCCCGGCAGTAAACGCACAAGCGCTTCTAACGCAAGACGAGGCGCATCGGCTATTGCGCAAGGGCGGCGTCGCGCTTCTGTTGCGACATGGACAGACGGAGCCGGGCATTGGCGATCCGCCCGGATTTACGCTCGACAATTGTTCGACGCAGCGCAATCTTTCGGACGTTGGACGTGCCGAATTGCGCGACATGGCTTCCCGTCTTTCTGGTGCCAATGTCAGCTTCGCCCGCACGTTCACGAGCCAATGGTGCCGTTGCCGCGAAACTGCAAAGCTGTTGACGGGCGCGTCCGGACGCGTTGCGGATTGGGTGCCGCTTAACTCACAGTTTTCGGGCAACGCCGTGGTTGACAGCGCTAACGCGCAAGTCGTCGCAAAGATCAGGCAAATTCCTGGCAACGAAAGCTGGTTGCTGGTGACTCACCAGGTCAACATTACAGCGACGACTGGCGTCGTGCCAGTACCCGGAGAGGGGGTGCTTGTGCAACCTGCTGGCACGGGCATCAAGGTTTTGGGGCGGGTAAAGCTGTAGCTCCAATCGGCGCACCGCGCCGCCCTGTAGCAAAATACGCTGATGGCCTCCGTTAAGTCCTCTCCCCTGCCTGCGCAATCCAGCGCTTCCCAGAAGCCCGATTCGCCGGGCTCGTCAAAGGGTGACCGTGCGCTGACGCTGGAGTTAGTGCTGCGCGAGCTGGCGGCCGATGAGCTTGTCGACGTCGCGTTGATTGACGAACTGCGCACGCTCGCGAAGTTTCGCAGTTACGAACATCCGCTGATGTTGCTTGCCGAACAAAAGTGGCGCAGCAACAAACCACCGAAACGCGTGCTCACGCTGGAGGCGCTGTCTGAATGGCTAGCTGGTCGGTTGAAGCTTCCCTATCTGCACATTGACCCGCTGAAGGTAGATTTCTCGGCGGTCGGCTCCGTGATGAGCACGAGCTACGCCAATCGTTATCGCATTTTGCCGGTCGCGGTGACGCCGGATTCGGTGACCGTGGCAACCAGCGAGCCCTTTGTGCGGTCCTGGATTCCCGAGTTGTCGAACTTGCTGCGCCGTCGTGTGGAGTTGGTGTTTGCCAATCCGCTGGATGTGAAGCGCTACGTCGCCGAGTTTTTTGCGCTGGCGCAGTCGGTGCGCCGCGCGCAGGAAAAGTCGGTTCACGACAAGAGTGCTATCTCGTCGTTCGAGCAGTTGGTGCAGCTCGGCGCGCAGGGCGGCGGCATCACGCCTGACGCCAATGATCGTCACATTATTCGGATCGTGGACTGGTTGTGGCAATACGCGTTTGAGCAGCGTGCCAGTGATATTCACCTTGAGCCGCGACGTGATTCTGGCGTCGTCAGGTTTCGCATTGATGGCGTGCTGCATCAGGTCTATCAAATTCCGCAGGCCGTTCACACCGCGATGGTCAGTCGCGTCAAATTGCTGGCACGCATGGAGATCGTGGAGAAGCGTCGCCCGCAGGATGGCCGCATCAAAACGGTGACGCCAGAAGGCGTTGAAGTTGAACTTCGTGTGGCGACGATGCCGACGGCGTTTGGCGAAAAAATTGTGATGCGTATCTTCGATCCGGAGGTGCTGCTCCGCGACTTCCGCGATCTTGGTTTTAGCGATGACGATCTCTCGCGCTGGGAAGCGATGATCGGCAAACCCCACGGCATTATTCTGGTCACCGGGCCAACGGGCTCGGGCAAGACGACGACGTTGTACTCGACTCTGAAGACGCTCGCCACGCCCGAGGTCAATGTGTGCACGGTGGAAGACCCGATCGAGATGGTCGAGCCATCGTTTAACCAGATGCAGGTGCAGCCGCAAATTGGCGTGGATTTTGAAAGCGGCGTGCGCACGCTGATGCGGCAGGATCCCGACATCATCATGGTCGGCGAAATTCGCGACCTGCCGACCGCTGAAATGGCTGTGCAGGCCGCGCTGACCGGCCACCTTGTACTCACAACCCTGCACACGAACGATGCGCCCACTGCGATTACCCGCTTGATTGATCTGGGCGTTGCACCGTATCTTGTTAATTCAACAGTGGGCGGCGTGATGGCGCAGCGCCTGGTGCGTACGCTGTGTTCAAGCTGCAAAGCGCACGCCGAGCCGATCAGCGACGACGACTGGGCCGCGCTGACCAAGCCGTATCGCGCGACGAAACCGACAACGACGTACAAAGCGGTGGGCTGTCTTGAATGCCGCATGACAGGCTACCGCGGTCGCGCAGGTTTGTATGAAGTCATGGTGATGACGCCGGAATTGCGCAAGCTCGTGATCAAGGGTGCGGACATGGACGAGTTGCGCGAGCAGGCCTTTCGCGACGGCATGAAGCCGTTGCGGGCGTCTGGCGCGCACAAGATTGCTACGGGCCTGACCACGGTGGCAGAGGTCGAGCGCGTCGCGCCGCCGGTTTAGAGATTTAAAGGAGCAGATTTTGCAAATTGCATTGATTGGTCTTGGAAAAATGGGTGCCAACATGGCCCGGCGTTGGGGCCGTGGTGGCGTGAACGTGGTGGCGTTTGACCGCAGCGCTGAGGCACGTGAGTCCGTCGTTGAGGCCAACATCACGCCAGTTGAGTCGCTCGCACAAGCATTGGCTCAAGAGGCCACGCCGCGCATTGTCTGGATGATGCTGCCATCCGGTGAAATTACCGAAAACACCGTCGACACGTTGATCCCAATGTTGAGCAAAGGCGATTTGCTGGTTGACGGTGGTAACGCAAATTACAAAGACTCTGTGCGTCGCGCTGCAAAGGTGAATGCCGACGGGATCGGTTACGCCGACGTTGGCGTGTCCGGTGGTGTGTGGGGTTTGCAGAACGGTTACTGCGTAATGACAGGCGCGACGCCTGATAGCTACGCCATGCTCAAACCGTATCTCGAAGTACTCGCACCATCGAAGACGCAGGGTATCGTGCATGCGGGGGCGGTCGGCGCAGGCCACTACGCCAAGATGATTCACAACGGCATCGAGTACGGCATGATGCAGGCGCTGGCTGAGGGCTTCGCGCTGATGGAGGCGAAGAAAGATTTTGCGATGCCGATTGCCGATATTGCCGAGGCTTGGCGCGATGGTTCAGTCGTGCGTTCATGGCTCCTGGATTTGACCGCGGCAACGCTTAAAAAGCCGGACGATATTGCATCGATTGCGCCTTATGTTGCGGATTCCGGGGAAGGCCGCTGGGCGGTGGAGGCCATGCTTGATTTGGGCGTTCCGGCACCGGTCACGGCGCTCGCATTGACGACGCGTTTTGCAACGCAAGGTAAGGGCGATTACGCGGCAAAACTGCTTGCGCAGATGCGCGCCGGGTTTGGCGGACATGCGGTCAAAAAGCAATGATTTATCGAAGATGAATCTCGCATGTTGTCCCCTCGCCCCTCGCCCCTCGCCCCTCGCTTCTCGCGGGAAAGGGTTAGGGGGGACGGTGGAAGCCGCAACCACGGTGGCATTGGCGTGAACTCCATCATCATCATGGGCGTCTCAGGGTGTGGCAAAACCACGGTCGGTCGTGCGCTGGCCGAAAGACTCGATGCAACTTTTCTCGACGCCGATGATTTCCATCTCGCAGCCAATGTCGAAAAAATGTGCGCAGGAACACCGCTCAACGATGAAGATCGTACGCCATGGTTAGCAACGCTCAATCGCGAGTTGCGTGAACGTGACCAACGCGACGAACGTGTGGTGCTCGCATGCTCTGCGCTAAAGCGTCGTTATCGTGACGCAATAGGTGCGCAGCTTTCTCGCGTGGACTGGATTTTTCTGGATGGCAGTTTCGAGGAAATCGCTGCACGCATGCGCGCCCGCGCCGATCATTACATGCCGGAATCGTTGCTGCGCAGCCAGTTTGAAGCACTGGAGCGTCCAGATGGCGTAATCACGGTCTCGATAGAGTTGAGTCCAGCCGAACAGATTGAAGCGGCATTGCACGCGGTGCGAAACAACAATGCGAGCTGATTTGTAGCAGCGGCTCTGCCGCGACTCAGCTTCGACGCCAATGTGTGCGATCGCGGCGGAGCCGCTCCTGCAGGCTGCGATGTTGGCGTTACTGAGCTCTTTCGGCGCACCCCGATGGGTTGTAGACCCGCTCCAGAGAAGCCGGATATTTACCGAGCTTGTTTGCCGGACGGCGTGGCCGTACGACCAGTTCACCGCCGCAATTCGGGCAAACACCGAGTAGCTTGGTCACAACGCAGTCCGCACAAAACGTGCACTCGAATGTGCAGATGCGCGCCTCAGTCGATTCGTTCGGCAAGTCCTTATCGCAGCATTCGCAGTTCGGACGTAACGCCAGCACTTTTTACTGCGGCCAGAAACTAGCCCATGCGCCGACGCGTGCGTGGCGCGGGAGCACCGCCGCCTGCGCCCGAGCCGCTGCGGGTGAAGCCGCTTGGTTTGCCGGTGACTCCGTCACGGTTGCCGGAGCCGCCGCGAGCGCTGAAACCGCCTGTCGGTGCGGGTCGACGGTCGCCTGAAAAGCCGCCACCACCACCACCACTGCCGCTACGATCGCTGTAGCCGCCCGAGCCGCCGCCGCCACCGTTGCCGCCGCCAGCGCTGCCGCTGCGACCTTCTGACGATTCGCGGCGATCACCCCAGCGTGCGCGTGGCGCGCCTGAGCCTGCGCCGCCATCGTTGCTGCGACCGAAGCCGCCGCCTTGACCGCCGCCCGCGCCACTGCGGTTATAGCCACTACCACCGCCTGCGTAGCCCGAACCGCCGCCGTTGCGGTCGTAGCCACCGCCACCGCCACCGCCACCGCCGTAGCCCGAACCACCGGTCGGCGTGTTGCCGCCATACCCGCTACGGCTACGCGGTGGGCCACCTGCGGCACCTGCACCGCCCGCCCCCGAGTTGCCGAATCGCGAGCCGTAACCGGCGCCGCCCGAGTTGCCAGCACCGGCATACCCACCGCGATTACCGCCGCCCGCACCACCGCGCGATGCGCCAGCGCCGTAAGGAGCACGCCCGCGCGGTGCCGCGGCGGCGAAACCATCTTTTTCTTCGCGACGGCGCGTACCCAGCGCTTCTTCACCACCCGCGCGCGCAGCACCCCGACGGTCTTTCGGAGCCCAGCCTTCGCGCCGTGCCGCAGGCGGGATTTCTCCGTAACGGCGGCGCTCGGCAGGAGGCAACGCAGAGCCCGAGCGTGCGCCTGTTGGCGCTTCTGCATTCGCCCATTCAGCGGGCAGTTTGGTGCGCGGCCCGCGCCCTGATTTGCTGGCCTTGACGCTCGCCGCATCCTGCTCAGCGTCATCATCCGCCGCCGCGTCCCCAGCGGCATTGCGCCACAGCACGAGTAATTTGCCCAGATGCTGCACGCTTTCGCAGCCCATCTTCTCGCAAATTTCGTTCAGGAATCCCGCGCGGATATCGCGCTCGTCGGACATGACACGCACTTTGATCAGGGCATGCGCCGTGAGTGCAAGGTCGATTTCGTGCAGAACGGCGGGCGTCAGCCCCTGCTGGCCGACCATCACCACCGGATCGAGATGGTGCGCAGCGGCGCGCAGAGCGCGGCGGGCGCTGGAGGATAGGGTGGAGGTGGCGGCAGTCATCTTGGAATTTCTGATTTTTCGGAGAATATTGCCTGAATTATCTCGCGTTGACGCCCGTTCAGGCGGGAGCTAATGGCCTAAACGTCGATAATTCAGGCCCTTTTGTGCATCCACGCACCACGCCCGCTCAACTCACGCCATGCTCAACCCGTCCGCCAAACGCCACAAGTCGAACAAAGACTGGATGCAGGAGCATGTCAACGACCCGTACGTGCAGAAGGCGAGGCTTGAGGGCTATCGCTCTCGCGCGGCGTACAAATTGATCGAAATCGACAACAAGGACAAGCTCATCAAGCCGGGCAACGTGATCGTCGATCTGGGATCTGCACCGGGCAGTTGGTGTCAGGTAGCTGCCCGAAAAATAGGCAATACCGGGCGCATCATCGCAATTGATTTACTGGAGATGCAGGGCATGGGCCACGTTGAATTCATTCAGGGCGATTTCAGCGAAGCCGGTCCACTGGCGCAGCTTGAGGCGATGCTGGCGGGCGCAAAAGTGGACTTAGTGATGAGCGACATGTTGCCGAACATGAGCGGTGTCCCGACCATTGATTCAGCGCGGGCGCTTTATCTGTGCGAACTGGCGGCGGAGTTTGCGCTTGCTCACTTGAAGCCGGACGGCAAATTTTTGACCAAGGCGTATCAGGGCCCGGGATATGAAGAATTTTTTCAGCAACTGAAACAGCAGTTCAAAACCGTGGCAAGCCGCAAGCCGGAGGCGTCGCGTGACCGCAGTGCGGAGCTATTTTTGCTAGCCTCCGGGCTGAAAGCGTAGATCATCAGCTTTTTATTTATCCCTTTGTTGCATAAGGTCTACCGCTGCGAAAACTGGATAGTCGACATAATGGTATTTGTCGGCTCGGCCCAGGATAAATAGGGCTAAGCGGCAAAAGCTTATGATCTTCCATCGCTATTGTCGCGAGACTTTTAGTCCGAATTCAGGCTGAGCCGTTTAGTCGCCGCCATTGCAACGGCGTTTGAGCAAACCGAATCGAATTTGCCTTCGTAGTAAGGTTCAATGAAACTCTTCACACACTGGAAACGCATGTCGATCAAAGCCAAAGCTGTCGCAATGTCCGTCGTTGCGCTGGCGGTGCTCGGAGCGCTCGCCGCCTGCTCGCCCGTCATGCTGGTCAACGCCATCACCCCGTCCTCCAGCTTTTTGAAAACAGCCGACCTCGCTTACGTTGCCGGTAAAAACGAGCGGCATCGACTCGACGTATATCAACCTAGCGGCGCTGAGTACGTCGGCAAGCTGCGCCCGGTTATCGTGTTTTTCTACGGCGGGGCATGGCAGCAGGGCTCGCGCAGTCACTATCTATTCGTGGCCGAAGCCCTGACCCAGCGCGGCTACGTGGTGGTGTTACCGGATTACCGCGTGTATCCGGAAGTGATGTATCCCGATTTCCTGCACGATGGTGCGTCGGTGGTCGCGTGGACCCGGGGCAACATCGAGCGTTACGGCGGTGATCGGTCGCGTTTGTTTTTGATGGGCCACTCTGCGGGTGCGCACATCGCCGCCATGCTCGCGCTGGATCCGGATTATCTTGCCGCGCAAAAGGTGCCCGCTGACTCGATCAAAGGCCTGATCGGGCTGGCCGGTGCGTATGACTTTTTGCCGTTGACCGAGCCGAATGTGATCGCGCTTTTTTCCTCCGAGAAAAATCTCGCGATGACGCAACCGATCTCCTATGTCCAGCCGCGCGCGGTGCGCAGTGCGCCGCCGACATTGCTGATGCATGGCGACGCCGACACCCGTGTCCGCCCGAAGAACTCGATCAACCTGGCGCGAGAACTGCGCGCAGCAGGTGCAAAAGTTGAGTTCGACCTGTTGCCTGGAATCGATCACACATCAATCATCGCGAAGTTCACGCGCGTGCTGCGCGGCGACGGCAAGGTGGTTGATCGTGTCGATACTTTCATTCGCGACAACGCGGGCTAGCGTCCGCGCAGCAAGGGGTTGTTACGATTGCAGCATGCAGTCTCTCGCCGCCGATAAAACCAGAGCGCCTCTAGCCGAGCGCCTGAGGCCCAAAACCATCGCTGAAATCGTCGGCCAGCGGCACATGCTGGGCGCGGGCAAGCCGCTCGCTAACGCGATAAAGGCGGGTGTGCCGCACTCAATGATCTTCTGGGGCCCGCCGGGCGTCGGTAAGACCACGCTGGCGCGCCTCCTGGCCGAGGCGTTCGACGCCGAAATGATTGGCCTGTCCGCCGTGATGGCAGGCGTGAAAGACATCCGCGAAGCCATCGAGCGCGCGCAGCTGACGCGCGATCAATTCGGTCGCCGCACCATCATGTTTGTTGACGAGGTGCATCGCTTCAACAAGAGCCAGCAGGATGCATTTCTGCCGCATGTGGAATCAGGACTTTTTACGTTCATCGGCGCGACCACCGAGAACCCGTCGTTCGAAGTGAACTCTGCACTGCTGTCGCGGGCACAGGTTTACGTGCTGGAGCCGCTCGACGGCGAGGCGCTGGCGGTGATGCTTTCGCGGGCGTTGGCTGCTCTCGGGACGACGTACACGCTGGATGACGATGCACAACAGCTGTTGATTGACTATGCCGATGGCGACGGTCGCAGATTTCTGAACTCCATTGAACAGCTTGACGCGACGGTACGTGCAGGCAAGCTCTCGCAGGTAACGCTAGACGTCGTCAAGGCTTCGATCACCCGCGCCAGAGCCCGCTTCGACAAAGGCGGTGAGCAGTTTTACGATTTGATCAGCGCGCTGCACAAGAGCGTGCGCGGGTCGGATCCGGACGCTTCACTTTACTGGTTTTGCCGGATTCTCGAAGGTGGCGCTGATCCGCTTTATCTGGGACGTCGCATGGTGCGCATGGCGTCTGAGGACATCGGTCTCGCCGATCCCCGTGCGCTTGAAATCACGCTGTCCGCCGTCGCTGCATTTGAACGACTGGGCTCCCCCGAAGGTGAGCTTGCTTTAGCCGAAGCCTGTGTGTTCCTCGCCGTCGCAGCCAAGAGCAACGCCGTCTACACAGCCTACAAAGCCGCCCGAAAAGCCGCAGCCGAAAGCGGCACCCGCCCGGTACCGCTGCGCCTCCGAAACGCCCCCACCAAACTCATGAAAAACCTCGGCTACGGCGACGGCTATCGCTACGCGCACAACGAGGAGGGTGGCTTCGCAGCGGGTGAAACCTACTTTCCGGATGACATGAAAGCGCAACGCTTCTACGAGCCTGTAGATCGCGGGATGGAGGCAAAAATTAAAGCAAAACTGGATGCGCTTCGCGAAAGTAACAAGAAGTCATGATTCCGTCTACGACCGTCGCGGCTAACCGCCGCGGCATCATTGCCATGACCGGCGCAATGGCGTCATTCGTGGTGAACGATGCGCTTGTAAAGTACACGAGTCAGTCGCTGGCCGGCGCACAGTTGATATTCATACGAGGCCTGTTTGCGACGGTCTTGCTGCTCGCCATTTCCGCTTCAATGGGGCTTCTTGTCGGTCCTGGGTCGCGGGCGCGGGAGATTTTGCATCGCCCGGTGCTGATCCGGTCGGCGCTTGATGCGGCAGCAACGCTGGTATTTCTCACCGCCTTGTTCCACCTTCCGCTGGCGAACGCCACCGCAATCAACATGGCTACGCCGCTGTTCATTGCGTTGTTCGCGGTGCTGTGGATGGGCGAGCGTATTGGCCGGGCACGCTGGTTCGTGATCGGACTGGGTTTTGTGGGTGTGCTGCTTATCGTGCAACCCAGGGCTGACGGCTTTAACGGCTATGCATTGCTTTGCTTGTTCGGAACCCTGCTACATGCGGGTCGCGACCTGTATACGCGAAAGATTCACTTCGAGATGCCGTCGATTTTGATCACCATTGGCACAGCCGTGTCTGTGACGGTACTTGCCGGGCTGATTTCTATCGTACAAGGCTGGAAGCCCATGAAACTGTCGCATCTTGGCCTTCTTGCCGCAGCGTCAGTGTTTTTGAGCGCAGGGTATTTCTTGCTCATCCGCGCGATGCGCTCCGGGGAGATTGCGCTGATCGCGCCGTTTCGCTACATGGGGCTTTTGATCGCGCTGGCCATTGGTTTTGTGGTCTGGGGCGAGATTCCGAACGGACTCGCCTGGGGCGGTATTGCCCTGCTCGTTGGTGCGGGTTTGTTCATGCTGTTGAGCGACCGGAAGAGCCAGCCTGACCCGCTCGAAGCAGCTCCCGAGTAGGCGTTTTGCCGGGTGCGGAATGACTCGCGGGGGCCTTGAAACGCTCTGGAGTGCCCTCATCTCGACTGAGAAACCACAACACATGCGCGGCCATTGTGCCCGCAGATCACAACCCCATGAGCAAACAAACCTTATCTTTTCAAGCCGAAGTTGCACAACTGCTGCATCTAGTTACCCATTCGCTGTATTCCAACAAGGAGATTTTCCTGCGCGAGCTAATTTCCAACGCCTCTGACGCCTGCGACAAGCTGCGTTTTGAGGCGCTGGCCAATGCCGCGTTGTGGGAAGACACGCCGAATCTTGAAGTGCGCGTTTCGTTCGACAAAGACGCAAAAACGCTCACCATTACCGACAACGGTATCGGCCTGACCGAGCAGGAAGCGATTGACAATCTGGGCACCATTGCCAAGAGCGGCACCAGGGATTTCGTTAGCAAACTGGAAGCGTCGCAAAAAGCGGACGCCAAAGAGCAAGGCTCGCTGATCGGGCAATTCGGCGTGGGTTTTTACTCAGGCTTTATGGTTGCCGACAAGATCACGGTGGAATCGCGCAAAGCGGGCACAGCGGCCGACGCAGGCGTGCGCTGGGTGAGCGCTGGCACCGGCGAGTTTGAGGTCGAAACCATTGATCGCGCCGAGCGCGGTACCAGCGTGATCCTGCACCTGCGCGACGATGCGATGGACTATGCCAACGGCTGGCGCATCAAGTCCATCATCAACAAATATTCCGACCATATTTCCCTGCCGATCCTTATGGGCAAAGAGGAGTGGAAAGAGGGCGAGGACGGCAAAGACGGCGGCATGGTAGCCACAGGCGTTTGGGAAACCGTCAACAAGGCCAGCGCCCTCTGGTCGCGTCCAAAAAAAGACATTACGCCCGAGCAGTACGCCGAGTTCTACAAACAGATCGCTTTCGATCAGGAAGCGCCACTCGCATGGAGCCACAACCGCGTGGAAGGCTCGACCGAGTACACACAGCTGCTCTACATCCCGTCGAAGGCACCGCAGGATTTGTGGAACCGCGAGAAGAAGGCGGGCATCAAGCTCTACGTCAAGCGCGTGTTCATCATGGACGATGCCGAGGCGCTGATGCCAATGTATCTGCGCTTCGTCAAAGGCGTGGTCGATTCGGCTGATTTGCCGCTGAACGTGTCGCGCGAATTGCTGCAGGAAAGCCGCGACGTGAAGTCGATTCGCGAAGGCAATACGCGTCGCGTGCTGACCGTTCTGGAAGACCTGGCGACCAGCGGCGACGACGCCGAAAAAACAAAGTACAGCGCGTTCTACGGTGAGTTCGGTGCGGTGCTCAAAGAAGGTTTGGGCGAGGACTTCGCGAACCGTGAAAAGATCTCGAAACTGCTGCGTTTCGCGTCGTCAACCACCGATACTGTCAGCGTCAGTTTTGCCGATTACAAAGCCCGGATGAAAGAAGGTCAGGAGGCGATTTACTACATCACCGCCGATACCATCGCTGGCGCAAAGAACAGCCCGCAGCTTGAAGTCTTCAAGAAAAAAGGCATCGAGGTGCTGCTGATGACGGATCGGGTAGACGAGTGGGCACTGAACTTTGTTCACGATTTCGACGGCACGCCGTTGCAAAGCGTGGCCAAAGGCGCAGTTGACCTGGGCAAACTGCAAGACGAGGCTGAAAAGAAGGCGGCTGAAGAAGCTGCCGAGACCTTCAAACCGCTTTTGGCCAAGCTCAAAGAAGCGCTGAAAGAAAAAGCCGAAGACGTGCGCGTCACCACCCGCTTGGTCGACTCTCCCGCCTGCCTGGTCGTGAAAGACCACGGCATGAGCACGCAAATGGCCCGCATGCTCAAGCAGGCCGGCCAAACCGCGCCCGATGTCAAGCCCGTGCTGGAAGTCAACGCAGAGCACGCGCTGGTGAAGAAGCTGGAGGGCTCGGTGCACTTCAACGACTTGGCCCACATCCTGTTTGACCAGGCGCTGCTGGCTGAGGGCGGCATGCCGGCCGACCCGGCGGCCTATGTTAAGCGGGTGAATGCTCTGCTGGTCTGATGAAGATCGCGTGGCATGCCTGGCTGCGGGCATGAACGATTTTTTAAGCAAACTCGTTCTGGCCACTTTGCTGTGCGCTACTGTCCCGCAATGGACGCAGCACAGCCGGGTGAGTAAACTGTAGTACACCGACAGCCCCGTCCGTAATGTCACGCCCGTCCCTCCCACGAGAACCCCGATGGTCACCGACAAACCACCCACGCTAACTGCTCCTGCTCTACCTTACGATGCCTCGGTGCTTCCAACCCTGCTCGGCACTGAAACCTCAAACGCCGAGCTGGAGCGCCATGTGATCGGCGAGTTTGTGAAGTCGTGGCCTGACGCGCTGCAGGCGATTGACAAGGCTCTGACACAGAGCGATGCGCACGCGCTGCGCATGCAGATACACACGCTTAGGGCCACCAGCGCCACCATTGGCGCGATGGAGATTTTAGAAATCACCTCGCAGCAGCATGCCCGCTTGAGTGCGGGAGAGAACGTGGTGGACGCGTTGGTGGCGATACTGGCTGCCTCATTTACGCGCTTCGAGTCAGCGTTGAACCGGCACAGAACCGGGGCGTAAATTCCCACTAAATCCGGTTTTGCAGCGCCTCCTGCCGCTCCAGCGCCGCCAGCAGTTCCTCATCAATTGCTACATCTCGCGCATGCAACTGCGACGCGGCGGTTGGGTCGCGCGTGTACAGTTTGCCGTCTTGCAGCAGTTGACGCGTCTTGGCCTGCTCGGCCTCCAGTTGGGCCATCAACGCGGGCAGACCCTCCAGCTCTCGCTGCTCTTTGAAGCTGAGCTTCTTTTTAGGTGCGGCATCGGCCACAGCAACCGAGGAAGGCGCGGCGATGCCTTTGTCTGATCGCGCAGCGGACGCAGCCGGTGCCGCCTTCGACGCAATCTCTTTGGCACGGGCCGATTGCACCAGCCAATCCTGCACCCCACCCTCGTACTCGCGCCAAAAACCTTCGCCCTCGGCGACCAGGGTGCTGGTAACCACGTTGTCCAAAAACGTCCGGTCATGACTCACCAAGAACACCGTCCCATCAAAGTTTTGCAGCAGGTCTTCGAGCAATTCGAGCGTGTCGATGTCCAGGTCATTGGTCGGCTCGTCCAGCACCAGCACGTTGGCGGGCCGGGCAAACAGGCGGGCTAACAGCAGGCGGTTGCGCTCGCCACCACTCAAACTTCGCACGGGTGAGCGCGCCCGAGCAGGGGAAAACAGAAAATCACCGAGGTAGCTCTTTACATGCTGGCGGCTGTTGCCAATCTCAATCCACTCGCTGCCGGGGCTGATGAAATCTTCGAGCGTGGCATCCAAATCCAGCGCGTCGCGCATCTGGTCAAAATAGGCGACTTCGATCTTGGTGCCTTGGCGAACTTTGCCACTGTCAGGGGCCAGCTCGCCCAAAATCAGCTTGAGTAAGGTCGTTTTTCCCGCGCCATTGGGGCCGATCAAGCCAACCTTGTCACCTCTCAGGATGGTGCCCGTAAAGCCCGACACGATGACTTTGCCATCGTAGGATTTGCTCACGTTCTCTAGCTCTGACACGATCTTGCCACTGGCTGCGCCGCTGGCCACATCGAGCTTGACGCTGCCCAGCGTGTCGCGCCGCGCCGCACGGTCATCCCGCAGATGCTCCAAGCGCGTGATGCGCCCCTGCGCACGGGTTCGCCGTGCTTCCACGCCCTTGCGAATCCACACCTCTTCGGCAGCCAAAAGTTTGTCGGCCCGCGCGTTGATTACCGCCTCTTGTGCCTGTTGCTCTTCTTTCAAGAGCTGATACTGTTTGAAGTTGCCTGGGTAGGTGTTGAGTTTGCCCCGATCCAGCTCCACAATGCGCGTCGCCACTCGGTTCAAAAAGCTGCGGTCATGGGTGATGGTGACGACGCTGCCCTTGAAATCAATCAACAAGTCTTCCAACCAGGTGATGGCATCCAGATCCAGATGGTTGGTCGGCTCATCCAGCAGCATCACATCCGGCTTGGCCACCAGCGCCTGCGCCAGCGCCACACGCTTCTTCATCCCGCCCGACAGTGTACCGATGATGGCATCCGGCTCCAGGTGCAAGCGGTGCAGCGTCTCGTCCACCCGCTGCTCCCAGTTCCAGGCATCGTAGGCTTCGATCTCCGACTGTAGCGCGTCCAAATCCACGCCCTCTTCGTGCGCCAGGTATTGCTCACGCAGCGCGATGACGCGCTTGAGCCCCTCACTTACCGCCACAAAAATCGTCGCCTCCTGATCCAGCGATGGCTCCTGCGCCACAAACGCGATGCGCAGCCCCGTCTGCAATTGAAGCGTGCCGTCATCCGCCTTCTCGAACCCGCCCAAAATCCGCAACATCGACGACTTGCCCGCCCCATTGCGGCCAATCAACCCCACCCGTTCGTTGGACTCCAAGGCGAAGTCGGCATGATCCAATAATGCAACGTGGCCAAAAGCCAGTTGCGCGTTAAGCAGCGTAATAAGAGCCATTGAGAAGTTTTGGGCAAAAGACTTCTATTGTCGCTGTATTGAACAGCGGCTGCGCCACTGGGTGATCGGGGCAGATCTATTCGAACCCGGAAGTTCTTCTTAACGCGGCATGTTCAGCGCTAACCAGCAGGTTGATGAGGCGCATTGCATCATCAGGCCGCTGAGCGTTCGTGCTAATGGCAGCGGTGTAAACAGTGGCCAGCTCAAACTCCGTAGGCAGCACCGACACGAGCTTCACGCCGGGGGTAAAGAGAATCTCGGTCACCTGCGTGCAGCCGATCGCGCCGGGCAGCCGCGCATCGGCCATTTCACGCATGGCTGTAGCACCATTCGGAAATGGCTTCAAGCGGCTCGCCACCTCGTGGGCAATACCCAGACTTTGCATGACTCTCATAAAGTGAATACCGGCGGTGGCCTTGACTGGATCAGGAAAGTAAATGGCGCTGGCGGCCATCAGAGCGACTTTCAGCGCCTCGGGGGTATCCACGCGCGGCGACGCCTGGCCGTGCTGAACGGCGATGCCAGTTTTCACCACACCCAGATCGTGCGACGACCCGGCGCGCAAATGGGTGAGATCGGTGAGCTGGTTGACCAGTGCCCGCGTCACGATGAAGACATCACACGGGCGGCCCGCCAGCAGCCGCTCCACCATGACGCCAACAGCCCCAAATTCAGCGGCAAGGGTCAAACCGGGTGGCGTTTCAAACCGCGCACGCAACGCTGTCACCAAGCCCTGTGCTGCGCCGCCGCTCAAGAGGTGGAGCGAGTTCGCGGGCTGTTGGAGTTCACCCATGGGTTAGGTCGGTCGCTTCACGGGCTCAGTCTGCCTTGATGCCCGCGGTCTTGATGACCTTGGCCCACTTGTCGATGTCGTCTTTGATGTACTTATCGAACGCCTCGGCGGTCAGCAGAATAGGCGCTGCACCCTGTTTGCCCCACTGCGCTTTGACCTCGGCACTGCTGGCGACCTTGGTCACCGCGTCGTTCAGTTTGTCGACCACCGCTTTGGGTGTGCCCTTGGGGGCCATCAGCCCAACCCAGATTGTCGCGTCGTAACCGGGCAAGCCTGCCTCGCTCAGCGTCGGCACATCCGGCAACACGGTCGAGCGCTGTGGCCCGCTGGTCGCAATGGCTTTGACCTTGCCCGCCTTGACTTGTTCGGTCATGGTGGTCACCGCATCAAACATCATATCCACCTGGCCACCGATGATGTCGGTGCGCGCGCCAGAGCTGCCACGGTAGGGGATGTGAACAAGGTAAACACCCGCCATACTTTTGAACAATTCACCAGCCATGTGATAGGGCGTTCCGGGGCCACTGGACGCGTAATTGAACTTGCCAGGTGCCGCCTTGGCCATGGCGATCAACTCCGGCACCGTCTTCGCCGCGAACATGTTGTTGGCCAGCAAGGTGCTCGGCGTCACCATGGCGTGGAATACCGGGGCGAAGTCCTTCCGCGTGTCGTAGGGCAAGCGCGGGAATAGCGCCGGGTTGACCGAATGCGCGGTGGCGTCGTGCAACAGCGTGGTGCCATCCGGTGTCGATCTCGCCACTGCCGCAGCGGCCAATGTGCCCGCTGCTCCAGGCCGGTTTTCAATGATGAACTGCTGGCCGAGCACATCATTCAGCCGGCTGAACAA
>JAYUWL010000095.1:0-6067 GCA_043753585.1 Burkholderiales bacterium | reverse complement strand
CGATGGGCGCGACGTCGACATGTTTGATCCCGCCTGCGAGCATTTGATCGTCGTCGATGAAACGCTCGGCAAAGTCGTGGGCACCTATCGCATCCTGTCGCCTTGGGGCGCGCGTTCGGTCAAACGCATGTACTCAGAAAACGAGTTTCGTATTGATGCGTTAAAGCCGATCGCTCACGACATTTTTGAAGTCGGTCGCGCCTGTATTCATCCGGCCTACCGTGGCGGGGCCGCGCTGTCGCGGCTTTGGTCAGGCCTTGGCGCTTACGTGCGTGAGAACAACGTGAAGTATCTGGCTGGCTGCGCCAGTGTTCCGCTTGACAGCGGCTCGCTCAACCTGGGCTCGCTGCGTGCCGAGTTGATGTCCAAACATCTGGCACCAGTGGACTTCCGCGTCGAACCGATTCGCGGCCTGCAATCCCTGGGTGACCCGATGGGCGCGCGCCCCTCGCCACCGCCTTTGCTCAAAGGCTACCTGCGTCTCGGCGCATGGGTCTGCGGCGAACCTGCATGGGATCCGGATTTCGACAGCGCGGACTTCTTCGTGCTGCTTCCGATTGAGCGCATGGTGCCGCGGTACGCGCAGCACTTTTTGGGCGCACGTACAGCGCAATAAGTTGCGCGCGGATCAAATTTGCTGATGGCGCGGGCTGCGCTGCCCATTGTTCATTTTCGTAGACAAACCAACAAAACTATCAGGGGTGTATTTTGAAGTTAGTATTTAGAACGCTGTGTGTCGCGGTCGCCATTGCCGCCAGCAGCGCACAAGGCGCAGTGTCATTGCTTGGCACAGGCTCGTTTCCCTCCAACGCCAGCGATTTTTCTGGTCTGACCGGGACGCTGGAAAACGGTGGCTCCAGGTCATTGCTCGGTGCGTTCGGCTCCGGCATTGCCTACACGGGGCAAGGCAATCGCTTCATCGCGGTACCTGATCGCGGGCCGAACGCTGCGCCATACAACACAGCAGTTGACGACACCACGTCGTTTCAGGCCCGTTTTCACGACATTGATCTTGCCTTATCCGGGGCAACGGTAACGCCGACGCTGATCAAGACCACACTCCTCAGCAACGAAGCAGGAGCGCCATTGACCGGTTTGTCGTCTGGTTTCGACGCCACAAACTCAAGCGCCAGCACCCGATTTGATCCTGAGGCTGTTCGTGTGTCGCGCGACGGTCAGTCGATTTTTATTTCCGATGAGTACGGCCCGTTCGTCTATCAGTTTGACCGCACAACAGGACGCCGAATTCGTGTCTTCAACGTGCCCGCGAAGTTCAAAATTGCGATGCCAACGGCGAAGTCAGCCACAGAAATTTCCGGCAACACCAGCGGTCGCGTAGCTAATCGCGGCATGGAGGGATTAGCCATCACGCCAGACGGCTCGACGCTGGTCGGCATTATGCAGAACCCGCTAATTCAGGACGGTGGCCGCAGTGGGCTCAACGTGCGCATGCTGGTCATCGACATCACAACCGGCACTACACGCGAGCTCGTGTATCAGCTCGACAACAAGAGCTTTAATGTGAACGAAATTGTCGCGGTGAGCGGCACCGAATTCCTGCTCATAGAACGTGATGGTGCCGCTGGCGCTGCTGCGGTTCAAAAGAAAATTTACAGCATCAATATTGCCGCCGCAACCGACGTTAGCGCGATTGCTGCGCTACCGCTTACTGGTCTTCCGGGCGGCACGGTCGCTGCGACAAAAAGCCTCTTCATCGATCTGCTTTTGCCGAGTTTCGGTTTGAGCGGCGCGAACTTCCCCGAGAAGATCGAAGGTCTCGCGCTCGGCTCGCAGTTGCCCGACGGTCGCCAGACGCTGGTGGTCACCAATGACAACGATTTCCTGCCTGCGAACCCGAATAATTTTTACGTCTTCGCGTTCAATGTTGCCGACCTACCCGCTTTTCAGGCGCAGCAATTCGCATATCCGGCAGCGCTAACTGCGGCGACAGTTCCAACGATGTCAGCGGCGGCGCTACTGGGTCTGATTGGGCTGCTGTTGTCCACCGGACTTGTGTTGCGGTTTCGTCGGCAATAGTCCGTTTCTTTCGTATGCTGTCCATTTCGGTGGACGCTAAATCTAGTCTCTTGAAGTAGGACCCTTTATGAACAAACCCAATCACTCCTCCAACTCAGCTGTCAATTTCAACGACGAAAATTCCAACAGTTCAACGAATCCGACATTCGATTCTATTTTCAATTCGCGCATGACCCGCCGCAACATGTTGCGCGGTGGCGTGGGCATGGCCGCGACTGTCGCGCTGCCCACACTCGGGCTGGCTGGCTGTGGCAGCGACACCGATGTCCCGACCACACCCGCGGCGACAGAAAAGCTGCTCAGCTTCGCGGCAGTTTCGAAGAGCCTGGCCGATAGAGTTTCGGTGCCGGTCGGCTACAGCGTTTCCGTACTCTATGCGTTGGGTGATCCGCTGTTCGCGAGCACCGCGTCGTACAAAAATGACGGTTCTGACACTGCGTTGGACGAGCGCGCGGGCGACCATCACGACGGGATGGAATGGTTTGGACTATCGGCCACCAGCAGCCCATCTTCCATCGCAACAGATCGGGGCATTCTGGCCATTAATCATGAAGCTACAACCGACGAACGGTTGAGTTCGTTCTTCATCCACGCCAACGGCGGAACGACGACACTGCCACGTCCTGCCACCGAGGTCGACAAGGAAGTTGCGCTGCACGGCGTGTCGTTAGTTGAAGTGCGTAAAAACGGAAACGCATGGGAATACGTCAAAGGCTCAGCGTTCAATCATCGCTTCACGCCGCTGACGGACATTGAAATCAGCGGACCAGCGCGTGGCAATGTTCTGATGGTCACCAAGTATTCAGCTAACGGCACCAAAACCCGCGGCACGTTGAACAACTGCGGTACCGGCAAAACGCCATGGGGCACCTCGTTGACGGGCGAGGAAAACTGGGCTGGTTACTTCGCACGCTCCGCCACCGACAACGCCGCACGCGGCAACGACAAGAGCGTCGCGTCGCTCAACCGCTACGGCCGGATCCAAGGCTCTGCGAGTCGCCACGGCTGGGAAACCGGCGGCAGCGACGACAAATATGTTCGCTGGAACAACAGCAAAATCGGCGCCTCAACGGATGGCAGCGATGACTACCGAAATGAGGGGAACGGAATGGGATTTGTCGTAGAAATCGACGCTTACGACAAAGCAAAACTAGCGAAGAAGCGCACCGCCCTCGGGCGCTTTGCCCATGAAAGCGCATCGTTCGGAAAAGCTGCAGTGGGCCAGCCATTGGCCGTCTACATGGGCGATGATTCCCGTGGCGAGTACATTTATAAATTCGTCTCAGCCGCAAGTTGGGATGCGGCCGACGCAAACACCGCCAATCGCATGGTAGCGGGCGACAAGTACCTCGATAGCGGAAAGTTATACGTAGCGAAGTTTGCGGCAGACGGTACCGGCTCATGGGTCGAACTGTCGATGACGAACGCGCTAATTTCAGGCTTCGCCGGTTACAAATTTGCCGATTACGGAGACGTGGTGGTAAACGCGCGTCTCGCTGCCGACGCTGTTGGAGCGACCAAGATGGATCGCCCGGAGTGGAACGGGGTCAACCCAGTCAACGGCGAGGTCTACTTCACGCTAACCAACAATAGCAACCGCCGCGTCGAACCGGCGTCGTCAGCGCAGTCTGCCCCCGACGCTGCCAACCCGCGCGTGTACACGGACATGAAGGGCACGACTGCGCAAGTCGGCAACCCGAACGGTCACATCCTGCGTCTGAAAGACGCCAGCTCAGTCGCCACCACCTTTGTGTGGGACGTGTATTTGTTCGGCGCGGAAGCGGGTGCCGATAAGGGCACCGTCAACATGTCTAACCTGACCGGCGATCAAGACTTTTCCAGTCCTGACGGACTGGTGTTCAGCCCATACACGGGCTTGTGCTGGATTCAAACCGACGACGGTGCGTATACGGATGTCACCAACTGCATGATGCTTGCAGCAGCACCGGGTCAGGTCGGTGACGGGACAGTCAAAGCATTGACCTATCCGCGCACCACCGGCGGCGATCTGGTGGTAAACACACGCATCGGGGCAACACCGACCGCCGACACGCTGAAGCGTTTTTTAGTGGGCCCATCAGCCTGCGAGATCACCGGTTTATGCGAAACACCTGATGGCAAAACGATGTTCATCAACATCCAGCATCCGGGCGAAACGACGGCGCAGGCAAATCTCGCTGATCCTACGAAATACGCAAGCCAATGGCCTAGTAACGCTGGTTACGGTGCTGGCAAGCGGCCTCGCTCGGCCACGATTGTGATCACCAAAATTGATGGTGGACGTATCGGTAGCTAGAGCAACTCTGCATGAGAAAAGCGCCTGCGGGCGCTTTTCTTACTTGTCTTCGGTGCGTAAGGGGTTTACAAATCCAAATTAACGGTAATACAATATTATTGTTTCAAGAATAGTGATTGCTAAGAAAATGAATCCACCAGTAAAGCTCGCAAAGCCCGTAGCGAAAGTCGCAGCAAAAAGCACCAAACAACCTACCGCTAAAGTGACCAGTCCCAAGCCTGTCGCCAAACCAGCCGTCAAGCCAGCCGTAAAGGCTGCAATTACAAGCAAAGTAGTTGCCAGGCTCGCAGCGAAGGCCGTAACAACCAGGCCCGTTAGCTCACCCAAAGCCGTCTCACCCATCATGCGCGATAGTTTCACCATGACCACTGCGGATCAGGAACTCCTTAAAAAATGCAAACTGGACGCTATCAAGTCAGGCCGTGACAGCACCAAAAAGAGCGAAGTCGTGCGTGCGGCATTGCGCCACTTCGCGGCGCTGGCGCCCGCGACGCAGCTGATGGAACTAAACCAGCTCGATCCCGTGAAAACTGGTCGCCCGAAGAAGCAAAAGAAGTAACTCGCGGATACCGGGCCAGTTCAGGCGGAGACTTGATTCCGCCTGAATTTGACGACTTTCGTTAAGCGCCGTAGCTCATTACGGCCACAAAGTGGCAGCCCGTGCCCGTCGCCACAAACCCGTGCCATACGGCATGAGCGAATCGCAGCCGCGAATCCAGTACGAAGAAGATCACGCCTACGGTGTAGGCAACGCCACCAGCCACAAGCCAGAAGACGCTGGATGCAGGCACACGTTGAATCAGCGGAAACGCGGCCATCAGCACCGTCCATCCCATGACCAAATAGAGTCCGGTCGAGATAAGGGGATGGGAGAGTCGGTCAAATACTTTCAGCGATGCACCCGTGACGGCAAGCACCCATACGCCGCCCAATCGCACCCACGCCCATGGGTCAGCCGAGCCATCCAACGCACTCATTGCAATCATCGCAAAAGGCGTGTAGCTGCCAGCAATGAAAAGGTAGATTGCGCCGAGGTCGAGTCGCAGAAAGATGCGCTTGGACGATCCGTCAGGGAGCGCGTGATGGACCGTCGACGTCAGATACAAAAGCACCATCGTCGCAGCGAAAACGGCATGCCCGATGGTCTCCATGACGCGCAGCTCATGGCCGGACCGCACAACAAAAAGGAACGGCGCAGCAACCACGGCGGTCAGCAGCATCAGGCCATGGATCAAACTGTTGGCAATTTCTTCCTGCGCACTTTGCGCGCGGTCTTTCGGATGCGGGACGGCGTCCATCAATCAGGCAGGCGCATCAGGGGCTGTCCCATGAGGAGGGGCGTACCGTCGGCAATGTTGGCGCACACTGCAAACCCCTTAAGCGCGAACACGACGATGGTTGAGCCGTGCTGAAACCAGCCCATTTCGTCTCCCTTGTTGAAAATTGCATCACAGCGCATTAGATTCGGTCCGCGATAACGCAAGTGCAACAACACGTCGAGAAAGTGGAATCGAATACTCGCAACCAATATAGCGGCGACGGCAACCAGGAGCACTTCCTCGCCGCTCACGGTGTGCTTGGCGTGAATCACTGCGCGCTCGTTCTTGCAAAACAGACTTTGCACCCGCTTGAGTGCGATCGGATTTACGTTCCATGTGTCGCCCGAAATGTAGTTCACCTGTTGCACCCGACAATCCAGCGGTGCATGAAAGCGGTGATACATGCTCGACGTGA
>JAYUWL010000094.1:0-6107 GCA_043753585.1 Burkholderiales bacterium | reverse complement strand
ACCCGATCAAAGCGGGTGACCTCGGCATGCTCAAACCGGTTGCCGCCACACCAGACCGAGAGCATCATCTGCATGATGAGCTGCTCGGGTCGATACCCGCGATTACTACCCGGTGGCGGCAGGCCCGCCTGCGACAGCGCCCGATCAAAGCCGATGTGATCGAGCATGCGTTTGACAAGCGCCATGCCGCCCCATGGGGTGATGAGTTTGTCGCCGAATTGAAGCTCAAAGTCTCGCATCAAACACCCCTGAATTTCAGTGCCAACCCTGCACTGAAACTCTACCGCAAACCCCAACCCAATTCCACCCCTGAAGCTCAATTAAATCAGGCACTTGCGCTAATGGCTGCCATTAGAAAATCTTGCTAATGGAAAATCTGGGATAATAAACCGCACGCCATTGCCTTCGATTTCGAAGCCTTTGTACTCGAAGCCGCCCGCCGTGCGCTGCGTCAAGGCGACGGCAAGGTCGAGCTTCGCGCGGTCTGCTATCACCTTCGGATCTGCCCCCTTGACGACGCGGGTCGCATCGTCGCCAGGCACGAGCTAATGGCTGCGATCTGGTTCAATTTGGGGGTCACCGACAAGTCGCTTACGCGGTGGGTCAGTGATATTCGACAGGCGCCGTGTGACGCCGATCGATGTATCAGCAAGTCCGTCCCAAGGCGGGGTTCTGTACTGGTGTCACGGCAATATTCTCATCTCACTGTTCATCATCTTTCTCCTTCTCAACTATAACCACCGCTGCACGACGCATTGATGAGTTCAACTATCGATCCCCGCCGCCCTCGTATCTGCCTGAACATGATTGTCAAAAACGAGAGTGCGGTCATCGAACGCTGCCTGACATCCGTTCGCTCACACATTGATGCCTGGGTCATTGTTGATACCGGGTCGAGCGACGATACCAGGGAGAAGATAATTGAATTACGGCAGTCACCGCTACGCACGGGCTTCGCTGGTTTCCAGCAAGCTGCAGTGGCGCTGGGTTGGAGTGCTGCACGAATACCCTGAATCTACGCCGTCAGCGTCCTCACACGGAGCGCTGCCGCAGCCGCAGATTCGCTCCTCAACCGAGGGCGCTCGCTCGCGCGACCCGTACAAGTACGACCATGATGCCGAGATGCTGCTGCAGGGTCTCAAGGATGAGCCGGGGAACGCGCGCTATCAGTTCTATCTGGCACAAAGTTATCGTGACGCCGGTCGCCCGGAGCAGGCGCTGATCGAATACGAAAAGCGGGTCGCGATGGGTGGATGGGAAGAGGAAGTGTGGCGTTCCCTGTTCGAAGCCGCTCGCCTCAAGGAGATGCTGGCAAGACCGTTGACCGAGATTGTTCAGGCGTTTCTTGTGGCGTTCGCCAACCGTCCGGCGCGCGCCGAGCCTTTGGCCGAACTGGCGCGCATCGCGAGGATCAATAACCAGTTTGCGCAGGCCTACCAGTACGCCAGACACGCGACCACTGTCACCAGCTCCGCTGACCGGCTGTTCGTCGATCTTGAGTGCTACTCATTTCGGGTGTGGGACGAGCTGGCGGTCGCTGCGTACTGGACCGGGCGTTATCAGGAATGTGCTGATGTCTGCATCAGGTTGCTGGCGGACGGCGCGGTGCCTGCCGCGCACGTTGATCGGGTGATCGCAAATCGCAACTTCGCGCAGGCGCAGTTGCGCTAACACGGTCTACCCGGACAACAGCTTTATGTTGTCGGCATCGTGAATCGTCGCCAGGGCGAGATACAAGGCAATCGATATGGATAGCGGGCGGCAAAATATCGGGGTGAATCAATGCCCGCCTCGCCAGTCGCAAGACTTCGGCGGGATCAGGCAGGTGTTCAAGCACATCATCGAAAACTACGCAGTCAAAATGTCCCTCATCCATGGTCTGTAAAACCTCTGCCACATCGCCGCACCACACGCGATCCAGCCTGGACGTCGCGATAGCGGCGGCTGCGGGATTCAATTCCACGCCACAGACAACGCGGGTCGGCCGTTGCTGCTTCAGTGCTTCAGCCAGCCTCCCGCTGCCACAGCCGACTTCCAGTATGCGACGTGCAGAAAGCGGAACCGCATTTAGCAGACGCTGATTGAGCCCGTTGTAGTACGTCGTGGTCGTCACAGCACGCCCACGTCGCACAAGTAGCGCGCCTGGTCACAGTCATTTCGCATTGGCCAGATATCGTTGCGCCGCGTCACTCACGTGCTTAAGGGAGGCGGTGTTTGTAAATGCGTGCGCGAACGCGTCGGCCTGTTGATCGAACTCGGCGGCATTGCCCAGAAGCCGCTTGACGCTGCTACTGAAATCCTGTTTCGGGAGAAAGAACATCGCGTTTCTGAAATGGGTCACCGTTTCATCGTTGTTAGTAGCTTCGCTGAGTACCGGGATGCCGTTGATCAGCGGATAGAAGCAGCGGATCGGCTCGAATACGTCGACGCTGTCGGCATTGTGCAGATTTAGCACTGCGCGTGCCGCAAACATGCGCTCATCGCGCTCACGTCCATAGACACCAAAGAGCACGTCGACCGCAATACCAAGCGCGCGCAGCTCGGAAAAAATTCGTTCGCGATGCGGCGTAATCGAACCGTAAAACAGCAAATTGCCGTCCGTGCGGCGGGCCATGTCAGGACGGCGCAATCGCGACGAATACAAGAACGGAATGTGGGCTGATCGCTGGTGCGGAAGGCACGCGAGGTGGCTGAGGGAATAGTCCCAGACCCAGTGTTGCGTCAGCAACTGGCCATACACGCCGCTCTGAAAGTACCATCCTTCACGATTGCTCAATTGCTCGCTGTTGAAAATAATGACACGAGCCGGCAACAGGCGCACATGCCTGAATTCGAGCAGGTGGGCGCAGAACAGCACGTTAATGGCATTCGGATCAAAGTCATTGCTACTCAGCCGCGACTGATAGCCGCAATCGAGCAGCTGGCTGTGGACATACTCGGCGGCTTCGGACAATGCAAGCGAATGGACGTACCCCGGCGGGCGGATCAGGGTAACGTTGAAATTGGCGGGATTCACTGGGCGTCGACGCGTGCATGCAAACCTGTTCGAGAAAGTCTAAACGTTCAGGGCTGCTCCCGTCGAATACGGCAAGCGAGATGATTCATCGGGCAGCGGCCTTGAATCGCGCGAACAGCGGGCAGCTCATTAAGTGCAGGCGGTGGCGGGAGCCCGCATTTACGAGATTGTTCCGCTTCTGTGCCCGCAGTGCGGGAGGACAGATGCCGATGCGCCGCTGGGGCAAGCGGCAGTCAGGAGGTCATACCAGTCCGTAACGTCCATGCCGGCAAGTTCGTACGCTGGGGAATCGATGCCGTAGTCCATCCAGCATTCATGCGCGCAGCATCACAAGCGTTGATCGCGACACAAGCGCGAACCGATCAGCGCTGGGCGAGATGGTCTTTCATCTTGGTCATGGCGATCAACATGGCGGCGCCACCAAGCGTTTTGATCAAACCAGAATGTTGCGCGTAAAAGCTGCCCAGGCGATCGCCAATGCCTGGACTGGTTTCGTTGGCATCTGTCACCACCGCCTGCACCTGTTCCCGTGTCAGCTGCGCGGCCTGTTCAGGTGTCACCTGCGTGGCGCCGGGCGACATGACGCGACCGAGCGCACCGCCAGCCAGTGCGGCTGCCACCGTTGGGCCAAGTGTCGCGAGTAACTGGTTCAACATGCCTGATTGCTGCTGGCCACTGGAGTTGCCAAAGAGCTGTCCCACCAGCTGGCCAATCGGCGGCGTGTCGTTGGAGTTGAAAACGCCGGAGATCGCGGGGCCTAGCACGTCGGCTGGCATTTGTTGTGCTACCTGGTCAAAGTGGCGGTCGCTGACGTTTCCGCCGGCAACCATTTGCGAGAGGGTATCGAGCAAGCTCATGAATTTAAATCCTGTTTAGTTGTTGTTGCGTGTGACAAGGCCGTAGATGACGAGCAAGATAACTGCGCCGATCACCGAGCCGATAAAGCCGGTAACTTCGCCTGCGCGATACCAGCCAAGCGATTGCCCAATGAATGACGCGAGCACTGAGCCCGCAACGCCAAGCACGGCCGTCATGATGAAGCCGGTCACTGATTTACCCGGAGTGATGGCACGCGCGACGAATCCCGCGACGAAGCCGATGAGGATCGTCCATATCCAATGCATCATGGTGAGTTTGTCTTTCTGTTGAAGTAACGTGAAGTGGTCTGTAGAGAGTCGCAAGCGACAAACGTCGTGCGCGCCACCATTGGAATACGAGAGCAACGCAGGAGATTTTTTTATGATACACAGCCGCAGCTTGCGGGAACCTGAGTTAGGTACCGCACAGTCAGGACGAGCGTGGCCCCCTAAACTCTTCGCCGCGTAGGGCGTATGCGCGATTCAGCGCGTGAGTAGACGCGGTGGCCTAACCTGGCCGCAACCCCGCGTAACGTGGGCGTTTCAGCCCAAAGCTCTCAGTCAACCGTAAACGACGATGGCGGCTTACACCGGGGAAAATTGCGCTCCGCCTACCTGCTGCGCACGGCCCAACGCAACGAGGGTGGCGAGGATTTCCGGAAGCTGCGTTTTCTGATCTTTTTTGGCGTCGATTCGAGCTGCAACCTGCTCCGTAGTCAGTGGTGCATTGGCTTCGGCGAGCAGGTTGGCGACGGCCTTCATGCGCTCCGGCAGCGTGCGCGGCCACTTGAGCTTGCGGGCTTTGGCGACGGCGCGTTGTTTTGACACTGCCACCGTATCGCTCGCTTGCGGCGTGTCGATGGCGAGCGTCGATTGCTCGGCCACTACCTCAACAGTCGTGCCACGCAACGTTGCGTTTTGATAGGCGGGGCGCAGGTAGGCGATGTTGCCCTTACCGTCCGCTTCCTCGGCGACGCGCTGTGCGTTCATCGCGACCAGTCGCGCCTGCAGCGTTTGTTCGTCGCGCGGCAATGTGATGTTGGCCCAGCCGTAAGCCGCAAGCACCGCAGTGTCAAGTTCATCATGCAGCGACTTGAGCACCGCGACCAGCCCAGCGTCGTGGATCACCTTTTCTTTCGCGGTCAACACGCGGCCTTCGCGCAGCGCTTCGAGGACGTTGTAGAGGCCGGTGAGGGTGAGGCTTTGCCCCGCCGCGAGCACGCGTTTGCGGTGGGCGTCGATGTCTTCGGTCAGGCTTGCGATGCGGGCGCTGAGCGCGGGCGTGAGGCCGGTTTCAGGCGTGGGGAATGGGAAGGTTTCGAAGCAGCGAGACTTCACGTAAACCGGGTCGTTGCCCACGCCAAGCCAACTACCTGCTGCCAGCGCCCAGCTGACGTGCGCGCTGCTCGACAACACGCCGAGCGAGAACGCGTCACTCAATGCAATGGCAATGAGTTTGTTGTCCGGCAGGATCCTGGCGTTGAGGAATTGAAACGTGCGGTGTTTCGCGGTTTCGACGGTGGCGATGTAGCGGGGCAGGCCGCGAAGTTGGCTGCGCAATTCTTCGCGGAGTCGTCGATGAAGCCACCAGTTCTGACGAACGATAGGCATCGGATTTTGGTCGCGCTCTGGCTTCACTCGATGCAGCAAATGCTGAAAGATGGCTGGATACTGCTTTCGTACTTTGTCGACGGATAACCCGAAGAGGTCGATGACTTTTACGTTGCGTGGTGCGTCAGTTAAATCGCGGCCGTTTCGGTATTCGCGGATCACAGAGTACTCTGCTTGGCGATGGCCCTCACCCCAATCCTTTCCCGCGCGCGGGAGAGGGGGCAGAACAGTCGTTTCTACTTGCGGCAGCGCGTCGAGTGCCGTTGATTCTGTTGTTTGTGATGAGAGGAGGGCATTGGCTTCTGCTTGAGTGACGATGAATCCTGCGCCTCCGAGTTCATGCCCTCTACTGCTGATGTCTGCATTTGAGCGCAGCGCTTGTGCGGATGCGACGTTCGCGCCCACCGTCAAATCTGCATGAATCTCGCCCTGCTGTTCGACAAGCGTGACGTTCACGTCGCCATCCGCGCCGGGCGATTCTGCGGTGACGGTTTGTAGGATGCCGCGTTCGTCGCTGTCCTCGTTGGCGAGTGTGCCGACGGTCATGGCGATACGCACGGCAGCGCCGGCGGCGCTGTCCACCCACGGATGATCGGGGATGGCGAAGGCGAGCTTCAGAGGGG
>JAYUWL010000093.1:0-6131 GCA_043753585.1 Burkholderiales bacterium | reverse complement strand
TAGGGGTTCTCGACTTTCTCAACAGCGGGCTTGCCGGGCTGGAAGGCCACCGGGGCGGGGGTGGCCTCCGGAGCTGGCGTCAGCGCGGGCGTTGCTGTCGGTGTTGGCGTGGCCGGCGTGCCAGCTGCGGCTGGCGAGGCGGGCGTCTGCGCCACCGCGACGAGCGGTAGCACCACCGCGCTCGACACCATCGACGCTAACGCAACGCTCGCCATCACTCGTTGCAATTTGAAAATATAGGATTGGGTCAGCACAGTTTTCTCTTCCTTAACGTGATCTTGTTGGTTGAATCTGTAATTTTGGTGAATTCTGAGTAGTGTAGTTCGCAGGAGTGCCTTTAGGAATGGGCGCTTATAGAAATTCGCTTTTCGGATGAAGTGCGAGGCGTAGGGCGCGCGGCAACCGGAATGTACGCGCCACCTGAGAATTGCGTCGCGCGCACGCCGAAGACTAGAGCACACGCCAGCCTGGCAAGGCGGCTATGGATTGCCCGCGGTCGAATTTCCTTCCGGCAGGTAGTGAGTCAACCTCGCCGCGTTGAGCCCGCGCAGACTCGCACGACAGCGGCTTGCGACGGTTCGATGAGCAGTGACGCGAAAAAGCCCGCTGAAGTCCGATTTTTTGGTTGGGGTGAGAGGATTGGAACCTCCGGCCTTTAAGTACCGAACGTCGCGCTCTACAGGCTGAGCTACACCCCGATACAGTCGGTGAAGAACCGCTTAGACGTTGCGCTTCACCGCGTATTCACACAATTCCAGCATCCACTTTTTCGCCTCAGAGTCAGGCAAATCTGCGATTTCCCGCGCTGCTGCTTGAGCCTCTCTTTGAGCACGTTGCAGACTCGCATCAAGTGCGCCGCATTCCTCCAGCGCCGCCATGACCTGGGTGAATTGTTCGCGCTCAACGGCATGCGGTTTTGCGATCACTTTACGGACCAGCGCCTTGCTGTGCTCACTTCCGCGCTGCAATGTGATGATGATCGGGAGCGTCAGCTTGCCTTCGGCCAAATCATCGCCGAGACTCTTGCCCAGCGAGCTTGCATCGCCGCGGTAGTCGAGCACGTCGTCCGCGATCTGGAAAGCAACGCCCAGCCTGCGAGCGTATTCCGAAAGCGCGCGCTCGGCCTCAGGTGCAGCACCGGCAGCAATTCCCCCCAACGCACCAGCGGCTTCAAACAGTTTGGCTGTCTTCGCCTCAATGACCTGCATGTAGTCCGCCTCCGTCAAATCAAGTTTGCCTAACGCCATGAGTTGCATCACCTCACCTTCGGCGATGCGATTGGTCGCCTCTGACAGCAGTGCGAGCACGCGCATCTGGCCGGTACCGACCATGACCTGAAACGCGCGGCTATACAGAAAATCCCCCACCAGCACGCTAGCCGCATTGCCGAATTCGGCATTTGCTGTCGCCCGACCACGCCGCAGTTCGGACTCGTCAACGACGTCATCGTGAAGCAGGGTAGCCGTGTGAATCAGCTCAACGGTAGCGGCCAAATCCACTACCAGCGGGGATTTTGAATCGGCACCCAGCGCCTGCGCGGAAAGGAACACCAGCATGGGTCGCAAGCGTTTGCCGCCGGCGGAGACGATGTAGTCGGCGATAGAGCGAATCAGAATGACATCTGAATCCAGTGTCTTTTTGAGTTGCAGATCGAGGGCGGAAAGTTCGTCCCGGAGGTGGTGACGAAGGCTGTCGGTGGTGCTCAAACCAGAGGAAGTCATGACCAGAATTCTAGGTGACAGTGAAAGCAGGCCAGGCGAGAAGTGCGCCTGTTTGCGGTCCAGCGGGCTCAAAAAGTGCAAATAGGTACAAATCGGGCTATAATTTTGGGCTCTTCAAGATGAATGCGCTTCTTTGGCATTACATCTCGTGGGGCAAATAAATCCATAAAAGGTAAGCTCACAAAAATGTATGCGGTCATAAAAACCGGCGGGAAACAGTATCGTGTTTCAGCTGGCGAAAAATTAAAGATAGAACAGATACCTGCAGACATCGGCGCCACCATCACTTTCAATGAAGTTCTAGCCGTTGGTGCCGGTGCGGATTTGGTGTTTGGCGCGCCTCTGGTCTCAGGGGCAAAAGTCGATGCAACGGTTGTCTCGCACGGTCGCGGCGACAAGGTCACCATCTTCAAGATGCGTCGTCGTAAGCACTACCAGCGTCATGGCGGCCATCGTCAAAATT
This sequence comes from Burkholderiales bacterium, assembly GCA_043753585.1. Taxonomy (GTDB): domain Bacteria; phylum Pseudomonadota; class Gammaproteobacteria; order Burkholderiales; family Casimicrobiaceae; genus Casimicrobium. The sequence continues at coordinate 3,947 of JAYUWL010000093.1, read as the reverse complement.
ACACCGAGGTTTTCTTCTCGGCAATCTTCGGTGCCAATGGCACCGAACTGGCCAAGGCGGATATGCCTGTGGCTGTACCCTACGTTGCAGGCGCTATGGCTCCGGTGGCAGCTGCGGCGGTGCCTAAAGCTGCTCCGGCTAAAAAAGCAGCCAAAGTGCGCGGCAAAAAGCGCGACGGTAGCGATGATCTGGAACTGATCGAAGGCGTTGGCCCCAAGATCGCCATTCTGCTCGTTGACGCTGGTATCAACACATTTGATGCATTGGCAAAAGCCTCCGTTGAATCCGTTCAGGCGGTTCTCGATGCGGGCGGTAGCAATTTCAACATGGCGAAGCCAGAAACCTGGGCCGAGCAAGCTGCTTTGGCTGCCAAAGGTGACTGGGCAGCATTCGACAAGCTCACCGAAGAGCTCGTCGGCGGCGTTCGTAAGTAAGTCGAGGAGTTAAACCATGGCACATAAAAAAGGCGGCGGATCAACCCGCAACGGTCGCGATTCCGAGTCGAAACGTCTTGGCGTCAAGCGCTACGGCGGTCAGCTGATTAACGCTGGCACCATCATCATGCGTCAGCGCGGCACCACTATTCATCCAGGCGTCAACGTTGGTATGGGCAAGGATCACACCCTGTTCGCCACGATGATGGGCACGGTTCAATTTGTCGTCAGAGGCGAGAAAAACCGTACTTACGCGAATATCGTTCCGTATGTAGCAGTAGTTGCGGCAGCAGAGTAGTGGCTGTTTGCTTCGTAAAAAAAGCATCTTCGGGTGCTTTTTTTACGGCTTCATTTTGCCTGGAACCCAAGGCCTTCGTGGTTGCGGCGCTAGCAGCAAAAGTCCAGGCCAGCGATGCCTTTCGCTGGCGCAGCTTCCACAACATAGAGCATTGATCGCCCGCTACCGTCGCTCCAGCCGATAAAGCATCAATGCCCCTGCCGACAGGAATATCAACCCCGGCAACACGGCTCCGAGCGCAGGAGGCCATTCATGCAGCAGCGCCAGATACGAGAAGAGGCGATTACACACAATGAACACCAGTCCGAGCAAAATACCAACGAAGATGCGCGTACCTATGCCGCTCGCGCGCTGCTGGATTTGCGCAAATGGCATCGCCAGCAACATCAATACACAGGTCGCCAGCGGATAGAAAAATTTGCCCCACAAGGCCACCTCAAAACGCCGTGAATCTTGCCCGTTGGCGCGCAGGTGCGAGATGTACTCCCACAACCCCGTGATTGACAGGCGCTCCGGCTCGATTTGCAGCACGGAGAGCATGTTCGGAGTCAGCACGGTGTTCCACGCCATTTGGGGATGTTGTTGTACGGAAACGCTGCCCGCGAATGTCGTCTCCGTTACGCGTTCCAGCATCCACTGCTGGCCGCGCTGAAAACTCGCATCTTCAGCTACGAGAGTGCGCGAAAGGACGGTTGCGTCGGAATACTGAAATACCCGCACGGACTTTAACGCGCCGTCTGGCAACACACTCCCGATGTTGATAAACGTGTCGCCGTCCTTAAACCAGTACCCGGACTGGAACGCGCGCGCTACCATAGGACGTGACCCGGAAAACGCGCGGACTCTTGTCACTAATTGCTCGGCACGAGGTACGACATATTCCCCCACGACAAATACGATGCTGGCGACGACCAGACTAACACCGAGCAACACGCCGGCAACTTGCAGCACCGACACGCCCGACGTGCGCATCACGCCGTATTCGCTGTTGGACGCCAGCTGCGCGAGGGCAAACAGCGTGCCGATGAGTGCCGCCACGGGAAGTAACTCGTACAGATGCCCGGGGATGGTCGCCGCGACAAGCACCAGCAGTTGTGCCGTGTTCAGTGCCTTTAGCGAGCCCAGTTCCGCGAGCAGGTCGTAGAAGACCCAGAGCATGAGGAGCGCTGCTAAAACCGAAAGTGTTGACAGCGCAACTTCTTTGGCGATGTAGCGACTTAGCGTCCTCACACAATTGCCTTGTCAGCGACTGTGCTGCCAGCGGGACGATTCCGTGAACCGAATACCGCGCCGCGAAAGCGTCGATAGAACACAGCCGCCACGACGAGCGCAAGCGCGCCGTGAAAAACAAAAAGCGCGGCAGGCAAGCCAATCGCCTGTTTGTCAATTTGCGCTTGCATGATGTTCAATAGATTGAGTGAAATCATTGCGAGCAGAATCGCCAGAATCATATTGATCGATCGCCCGAGTCGCGGATTGACATATGCGAGAGGAATCGCCAGAAACACCAGCGACAGCCCTACCAGAGGAATCGACAGCCGATAGAACACTTGCCCGAGCCCCGATGGTGTGCCTTCACGCAAAAGCATTGCCGTGTCCTTGGCGCGCTCCTCAAATGGGTCGTCCTTGATTTCGCTTGTGTTGGTGCGGATGCCGTAGCGCTCGAAGGTGGCGGTTTCGTATTCTGTTGGGCCAGCGGTTCGTGAAATACGTTTCACCCGATGACCGTTCTCAAGAATGATGTAGCGATCACCGTTCGTGTCTGTATACAAAAGGCCCTCTTTGGCGCGAGTCAGTGACTGGCCATTCGGATCGTCGGAAAACACAAAAACGTTCTTGATTTTGCCGCTGATCAAGTCAACGCCTTCGACGAAATAAACCTGCTTTTTTTTGCGCAGTTCCTGAAAAAGTCCTGGCGCAAGCACAGAGAGCTCGTCTCGCGCTTCAAGAACCCGTCGGTACTCGATCGTGCGCCGCTCGGCCCATGGGGACAAAGTCGTCGACAGTGCCATCGCGATGACCAGCAGCGGCACGGCAAACGTCAGCACTGGACGAATCCAGGACATCAGGCTCTGCCCGCTGCTCATCCAGATCGCCATCTCACTGTCTCGCCATGAGCGTGACAGCGTGAGCAGGACAGCAACAAAGGTCGCGATCACGATCAGCGGCGCCAGCAGCGTGACGATGCGGAATCCTACCAGCGGCACCAGCGCATCAATGGGCACCGAGCCCGCAGACGCCGCGCCGATCAGTTTGACGAAGATCTGGGCCACAAAGATCGCAACCAGCACCACGAATACGTAAATCGCGTTGGTGGTGAGTTCGCGCAGCAAAGCGCGTCGAAAAATCATGTACTGTCTGTGGTCCGCAAGCGGGCTTTAGCGATAATTACGGAGTTTACCTACCTCTATGAATGCGAAAAGAGCCATGATCGACTTTTCCCTTAAGACTGACCACCCATCAAACACTAAAACCGATGCGGTCGCAATCGCGGTTCACGAGGGCCACAAACTCTCCTGGGCCGCCCTTGACATTGACAACGCCAGCAAAGGCGCGCTCTCTGCGGCGCTCAAAGCAGCTGCGTTTTCTGGCCGTTGTGGCACGTTACTGCCATTGTTTAATCTGGCGGGCGTCGCCGCTACACGAGTGCTGGTGTACGGTGCAGGCGAGGCATCGACCGAAAAGACGGGGCTTGCCGCCAAAGACGCTCGCACTTCGGGCAAAGCGCTCGCAGCATGCGCTGTTGACCAGGGCATTGCGGAATTGACGATTTTCCCGCTCGCTGTGGCCGCAGTCGACGCGATGCAGCAAATGGTGATGGGCGTATCTGATGCGACCTACCGTTATGACGAAACCAAAGGTACCAGCGCCAAGCCAAAACCTGGCTTGAAGCGCGTACGTTTCGGTCTGCCGGATGATGCTGCCAAGGCTGCGCCCGCTGCGCTGAAAGCGTCAGTCGCGACGATTCATGGCATCGAATACACCAAATACCTCGGCAATCTGCCAGCCAATCACTGCACGCCAACTCGCCTCGGCGACGAAGCTAAAAAACTTGTGAAATCGCATGGTCTGAAAGTCACCGTGATGGATCGCAAGGCGATCGAGAAGCTCGGTATGGGCTCGTTTCTATCGGTGACCAATGGCAGCGACGAGCCGCCGCGTTTCATCGTGTTTGAATACGCAGGCGGCAAAAAGGGAGAGGCGCCAACCGTGTT
>JAYUWL010000092.1:0-6140 GCA_043753585.1 Burkholderiales bacterium | reverse complement strand
CGGTGGTGATTTTGCTATCGCGTCCGGTGTTTATGCACGCCGACGGTGTCGCGATTTCGCCTGCGCTTTTTGTCGTGGCAATGATCGCGCTTTTCTATTTGAAACTCGATGTTCGTTTCGGTATCGCGATGACGATATTCCTGCTCGCCTGTTTGTGGCTCGGGCAATGGTTCGCAGCGCAAAGCACGTTGAACTGGTTGGTCGCCGGGATTGGCTTGTTCGTCGTTGGCTGGGTATTCCAGTTTGTGGGTCACTACTACGAGGGCAAAAAGCCAGCGTTTGTCGATGACATCAGGGGTCTGACGATCGCGCCGATTTTCGTTGCGGCGGAACTGGCTTTTGAGCTGGGTCTGCGCAAGGACATCGAAGTTGCAGTCGTCGCCCGCGTGGGGCCGACGCATGTCCGGCAGATGAAAACTGCGTAGGTTGTGGTTAGTGGGAGCGGTTCTACCGCGATTCGCCCCGACCGACCGAATCGCGGTAGAACCGCTCCCACAGAAATACATTTGAACGTCTGATCGATGGATGTAATGACCGCAATACCACCCGAAGTAGCGCCCGAAGTCGCCGCCGTCGTCGAACACGCGCTGGCAAAAATTTATGGCCAGCCGTTTGGCGAGATGCCGAAGGATCTCTACATTCCACCGGAAGCGCTGGAGGTGTTTCTAGACGCGTTTGAGGGCCCGCTTGACTTGCTGCTGTATCTCATCCGCAAGCAGAATCTGAACATCCTCGACATCCCGATGGCGGCGCTCACGCGGCAATATCTGGACTATGTTGAGAAGATGAAGTCCTCGCAACGCTTTGAGCTTGCCGCCGAGTACCTGCTGATGGCCGCGATGCTGATCGAGATCAAATCGCGGATGTTGTTGCCGCGTCCGCCGGTGACCGCCGAGGAGGAGGCCGATCCACGCGCAGCACTGGTCAAGCGCCTGCTCGAATACGAGCAAATGAAGCTCGCAGCTGCAGGCCTGGACGACTTGCCGCAAGCCGAACGTGACTATGCCATCGTGCAGGTTATCTTCGAAAAACAGACGTCCATGCGCATGCCCGACGTCGAGCCGGACGACCTGCGTCGCGCCTGGGGCTGGATTCTCGCGCGGGCCAAACTCAACAAAACTCACCTCATTTCCCGCGACGAACTTTCGGTGCGGGCCCGCATGAGCTTTCTGCTGAGGAGGCTCAAACCCGGCTTGCATGTAGAATTCTTTCAACTGTTCGAGGAAACTGCGACCTTGCCGATGGTTGTGGTCACCTTCCTCGCGATTCTTGAGTTAGCGCGCGAACGATTGATCTCGGTCGCGCAAACCGAACCCTTTAGCCCCATTTATGTGCAACTCGCCGGTGACGGTGGAGTGATGGTTGCGGCCAACAGCACAAATGCGGCGAACGACGAAGCGGCGTAACACTTTTTCTCTGCTTTTTCGTTTTTAGGGGCGTTCGCAATGGCGTTCTCCATTGCCCACAAACCATAGAGCCCTTCATTGGACGAACTCACCCACGCCAAACGCGTACTGGAAACGGTCTTGCTGGCCAGCCACGAGCCACTTCCGCTCGACGAAATTGTCAGAGTTTTTGATCCGCCGGTTCCCACCGAAACGGTGCGGCTGCTGTTGGCTGATCTCACCGCCGAATGGAAAGAGCGCGGCAGTATTGAGCTGATGCAGGTCGCCTCCGGCTATCGCTTTCAGACACGCACCGAGATGCAGGTCAACATTGATCGACTGACGCCGCAAAAGCCGCCGAAGTATTCACGCGCCGTGATGGAGACGCTTGCCATCATCGCGTACCGACAGCCAGCCACGCGCGGCGAGGTTGAGGCGATTCGCGGGGTTGCCGTGTCGACCAATATTTTGAAGGCGCTCGAAGATCGCGGCTGGGTCGAGGTGATCGGCCACAAAGACACGCCGGGTCGCCCCGCACTGTACGCCACGACCAAAGAATTTTTGAATGACTTGAGCCTGCGCTCGTTGTCCGAACTTCCCCCACTGGCCGATCTTGACGCGCATCCCGCGCTTGAGCTGCCGGAAGTGCCGCATGAGCCGGTTTATCCCGAGCAGGGCCGTATCGACACTTCGCCTGTTTCATCTACCGACTCAGCAGTACTCGTTGCCGTCGCCGCAAACTCAGACGATGAGTTGTTTGAAGTCCCGCCTGGAGAGACCATGATTTCGCAAACTTCCCCGACCGTTCACTAAAGATGAATGACATGCATGATTCCGACGCTGGCAATTTTGATGATCACGAACCGGGGGATGTGAATGGCAACGTTGACCCAGCGTACGCGAAGAAGCTGAAGCAGGGTGCCCAGAGTGCGCGGGCGCCGCGAACTGATCGACCGGCAGGCAACGCTCGCAATGCTGGTAGCGCGAAGGGACGTCCCGCGAGGCCACCAGGGCAGCAGCGCATGCCTCGCACCGCCGCGCCAGAGGGTGCGCCGCCGGACGCGCGATCGATTCAAATCAACGCCGATGGCCAACCATCGCAAGGGGTGCAAGCAACATCAGAAGCATCAGGCGAGGTGCAAATCAGGCCCGCTCGCCCACCTCGCGAGCCGCGGCAGCCGCGCGCGCCACGTGAACCGCGGGTTCAGCAGTCTGCGAGAGTTGAAGGTGCAGCGTTGGTCTCCAACGATAGCGCGCCCGGTACTGATGGCGAGCCATTCGCCAATGCAGGCGCGATGGATTCAGCGACAGTCGCCGAAGGCGCCGGCGCAGCAAGCGGCGGCCCGATCTCAGAGCGCAGCGAACGCGGCCCACGTCGCAATCGTCGAGGTGGTCGCGGACGTACCGCGCGCTCCGGTTCCGATGACCGCAGCGACCCGCGCCAACCACGCACGCCGTACGATCCCAACGCCGCTGTAGCTTCACGCGAAGCCAACAACGACACAGCACTTGCTGGCGTCGACGGCGAACATTCAACCGCCACGCCGCGCATCACCAACTGGGTGCTCGACGATTCCGGCGATGGTTCGGCGGTGTTCGGCCCAAATCCTGGCGCGTTTGGCGATCCGAGCCGTCCGATGGATCGCTCGGCGCGACGCAACCGCAATCATCGCGAAAAGCGTGCCCAGAGCGCACCACCGGTTCGCATCGGCCAGGGCCCGCGGGACCGCATGATTCAACCCGCAGTTGCACTGTTCGACGATGAAGGCAACACCATCGAGCCGACGGCAACGGAAATCGTTTCTGGTGTCAATGATCAGGGTGAACGCGACGGCGAACGTCTGCACAAAGTGCTCGCGCAGCAGGGCTTGGGCTCGCGCCGCAACATGGAGGCGCTGATCGAGCGTGGAGAGGTCGACGTCAATGGCGTCAAAGCGCGCGTCGGCCAGATCGTCAATGAACAGGATCGCGTTCACGTCAATCGTCGCAAGGTCACGGTAAAGCTCGGTGACGACAATCCGCGCATCCTGATTTATCACAAGCAGTCCGGCGAAATCGTCAGCCGCGATGACCCCGAGCAGCGCGACACCGTGTTTGATCGCCTGCCGCGGCCTGATCACGGCAAGTGGGTCGCGGTGGGTCGTCTCGACTACAACTCGGAAGGCCTGATGTTGTTCACCACGTACGGTGAACTCGCCAATCGCTTCATGCATCCGCGCTACGAAATTCTGCGTGAGTATTCGGTGCGCACGCTGGGTGAACTGACGCCGGAGCAGGAAGATGCGCTGATGGATGGCATCGAGTTGGAAGACGGCCCTGCGCGCCTCTTATCACTGGATCGCATTGATCGTGACAGCGACGCGGCAAATCACTGGTATCGCGTGACATTGAACGAAGGCCGCAACCGCGAAGTTCGGCGTATGTTTGAGCACATGGGGCTGATCGTCAGCCGCCTGATTCGTACGACCTATGGCTGCGTGCAAATGCCGTCGTGGCTCAAGCGCGGGCAGTCGAAATTACTCGATGAAGCCGAGACGTTCGAAATTCTTGAATCGGTGGGTTTGCGCTCGAAGAAAAAACTCGAAAAAGCCGCACGATTTGGCGGTCGAAATCGTATTCCGCAACAGCCACTCGGTCCGATGCGCTCGGCGACGGAACACGAGGCAATCTACAACCCCGTAGCGACTGACCCTGGCCTAGGTCAGGGTCGCGGCGGTCGCCGCCAGGGTGGACGCGGTGGCGCGGGAGCGGGCCAAAACGGGCGTGGTGGCCCACGCTTCCGCACAGGCATGGGCGGCGCGAGCGCAGCGCCAGCTCCGTTGCAACAGCAGCAATTCCCGGGCTTTGGTGGCGCAACAGAAATGCAACCCGTCGGACGTCGACAACGCACGCCCGGTAACAAGGTCAAGCGCGGTGCCAATGGCGAGGTGAACGGAAACGTCGCGCCTGGATACCGTGGCGATGGTGGCGGAAATGCGGGCAATACCGCCAACGCGAGTCGTGGCGGCAACGGCAATAGCCGGGGCGGACGCGGTGGTCGTAATGGCGCAAATGCGGGGATCGGAGGTAACCCAAGCTACCCTCTGGTGGGCGGCAACGTCCCAGCCGGTGGTGCTGACGCCAAGCGCGGTCGCCGTCGTCGCGGGCGCGGGCCGGGTGCAGGCGCTGCGCCGCGTACCGAGGGCGGCGCGCAGAGCGCGCCACCGATGCCAGACTTCGATTAACACATTCGGCGTGCACAGGGCAATGCACTCTTCTAGAACTCACTTTTCCGTTTCCCACTTGGAGCCTTGACGCTGGGTAGGCGCTGCCCTACATTCGGCATTACGGAGTATTCCATTCGCCGGGTGAGCGAAGCTTCGAACAAAGAGGTTTCAGATGAGTGAAGTCAATTCGTCACGCCGCGAGTTTGTGCAGGCATCGCTTGCCATCGCCGTTGGGTCAACGCTATCCGCAGCGGCTAGCGCTCAGGCTTTTCCCGCCAAGCCCATCCGTCTGATTTGCCCATGGCCGGCGGGCGGCGCGACCGACGCGGTGATGCGCGTCATCGCGGAGAGCGCAGGCAAGCTTCTTGGCGGAACGATGGTCGTCGAAAACAAACCAGGCGCGAGCGGCATGCTGGGGCCGAATGAACTGGTGAAAGCCGCGCCGGACGGCTACACGTTGTCGCAGCTCACGATCGGCGTAGCACGCTTGCCGCATGTGCAGAAGATGCAATTTGATCCACTCAAGGACTTTACCTATATCGTCTGCATGACGGGCTACACGTTCGGCATGGTGGTGCGTAGCGATTCGCCGATCAAGAGCATCAAGGATCTCGTCGAATATGCCAGGGCGAACCCTGAACGGTTCACCTACGGATCGCCTGGCGCAGGTACGACGCCGCACCTGGCGGTTGAAGAATTTGCCGCCCGTGCGGGCATCAAGTTGACTCACATCCCATACAAGGGCGCAGCCGAGGGGGTGCAGGCGCTGCTGGGCGGGCATGTGATGTCGCACAGCGATTCAACGGGCTGGGCACCGCAAGTGGACGCAGGTAATCTCCGGCTCCTGGCGACCTACGGCAGCAAACGCGCAAAGCGCTATTCGAGCATGCCAACGCTTGCGGAGCTGGGATATGAGACGATTTCTGACTCGCCGTTTGGCATTGGCGGGCCGAAAGGCATGGAGCCAGCGCTAATCAAACGCTTGCATGACGTGTTCAGGAAAACACTCGAAGACCCCGTCGTGCTTGCCTCGTTCGAGAAGTACGATCAGTCCGTGATCTACATGAATACAGCCGACTACACCAAGTTCATTGCGGATCAATACTTCAAGGAAAAGGGCGTGATTGAGCGACTGGGTTTAGCGACGAAAACATCGTAGCTAGTTGTTCGGCCGTTCGACTCTGGCGCTGCCTTCCTTGTCACCAAAGTACCAGACTGCGGCGATGTCGTCATGCTCGGAGATAGTTTTAGCGAGCGCGTCCCGTTCACCGGTGATGAGGTTGACGACGCCGCCTGATACATCGCTGATTTTGAGGACTTGATAGAAATCGGTGGCGGTCAGCGCACTGGCGGCGCAAGGTACGGCGACCGCTCGGTTGCTCATTGCGATTGCCGGCATGATGAGCGAGATCATTGATAGCAGTGGCGAATGATCTGGGCAAACGATGCCCATGACGCCCCACGGCTCGGGCATGGCGAGCGTCACGTTACGGCTGCGCGTACAAATGAGGAGCGAAATCCAGCAGCTGCAAAAGCGCCTCTTCATCAC
>JAYUWL010000091.1:0-18549 GCA_043753585.1 Burkholderiales bacterium | reverse complement strand
ACGCTGGCGTCGGGCTCAAAGCCAAACTCCTGCAAGTGTTGACGCGACAGGCGGTTCATCTTGTTGATGGTCTCGATCATGTGGACCGGAATGCGGATAGTGCGGGCCTGGTCGGCAATGCTGCGGGTAATCGCCTGACGAATCCACCAGGTGGCGTAGGTCGAGAATTTATAGCCCCGGCGGTACTCGAATTTATCGACCGCCTTCATCAGGCCGATGTTGCCTTCCTGAATCAAGTCGAGGAACTGCAGGCCACGATTGGTGTACTTTTTGGCAATAGAAATAACCAGCCGCAAGTTAGCCTCGATCATTTCCTTCTTGGCGTCACGCGAGTTCGACTCGCCCTCGTTCATGCGCTTGTTGATGTCCTTGAGGTGGCCCAGCGGAACCACCACGCGCGCTTGCAACTCACCCAGTTTGGTCTGCAATTCCTGAATTGGCGGAATGTTGCGCGCCATCACGACGGACCACGACTTGTTTGCCGCAACCTGCTTTTCAACCCACTTCAGGTTCAGCAAATTCGGCGGGAAGTCTTTGATGAAGGTTTCCTGTGGCATGCCGCATTTTTCAACGATGATGCGCCGCAATTCGCGCTCTTTCTTGCGAACGTCGAGCACCTGGCCGCGCAGCAGGTCGCAGAGTTTTTCAATCGTCTTTGCAGTGAAGCGAACTGTCATCAGCTCGTCGCTCAAGGCTTTTTGCGACTTGACGTAAGTCGGTGTGCCCCAACCTTCCTTGTCGTAAGTCTTGTGAACCTTCTCGAACAGCAGCGCAATTTTCTCGAAGCGGGTTAACGCTTCTTTCTTCAGCTCTTCGAGCTTTTTCGTCAGCGCTTTAGAGCCACCTTTGCCGTCATCATCGTCTTCTTCATCGAATTCATCGAAGTCTTCTTCGGCCACGTAGTCGTCGGCTTCGTTCGGGTTTGAGAAACCGTCTACCACGGTGGAAATGACGATCTTGCCTTCGCGAATTTCTTCACCGAGGCGCATGATTTCTGCAATCGTGGCCGGGCTTTCAGAGATGGCTTCCATCATGCGCATCAGGCCGCCCTCGATACGTTTGGCGATTTCAATTTCGCCTTCGCGCGTCAGCAATTCAACCGTGCCCATTTCGCGCATGTACATGCGGACAGGGTCGGTCGTGCGGCCGAACTCACTATCGAGCTGGGAAATGGCCTGTTCGGCTTCTTCCGCGACGTCATCATCGGCGACCGCTGATGCGGTCTCAGAAATGATCAATTCTTCGGCGGCAGGCGCTTCGTCAAATACCTGAATACCCATGTCGTTGATCATGGCGACGATGGATTCAATCGCCTCGGCGTCAACGAGATCATCCGGCAAGTGGTCGTTAATCTCGGAGTAGGTCAGGTAACCACGATCTTTGCCGAGCGTGATCAGTGTTTTAAGGCGCAGGCGACGGGTTTCGGCATCAACCGTCTTGAACGGCGCGAGCGCTTCAAGCAGGGCTTGCTGCTTTTTCTCAAGCAACAGTTGTTTGCGCGTTTTCGGCTTGCCAGTTAGCGGGTTGATGGCAATGGCGACCGGGGCTGCGGCAGCTGCATCAGCGCCAGTTGCGTCTGCTTCCGCGGCCACTGGAACTGCCGCGACCGCATTTTTCGGAGGGCGACCGGGCTTGCCGGTTTTAACGGGCAAAGGCGCTGTAACTGCGGGCGTTGCGACCACAGCCTTAGCTGCGGCTTTTGCAGGAACGGCTTTTGCCGAATTTTTGGCAGCTGCAGCTGCCGGTGTGGGTGCGGGTGACGCGGCAATGGCGTCACGCTTTGCTTGCTTCTGGATGGGAATCTTCTTTATTGATGTCTTGACGACCGGGGTTTCCGGAATCACCGATGCTTTGACGGTCGCCCTGGTCGTTGCTTTTACTGGAGGCTTGGCGAGCGCTTTTGCGACCACCTTCGGAATGGATTTGGCGATGACTTTCGCCTTCACGGGCACGGACTTCGGCAGCGTTTTGGCAGTCTTCTTGCTTACCAATCTGACTGCTGGCCTAGCTGCAGGTTTTGTGCTTTTTGCTTTTGTCACGGGCTTCGCGACAGACTTCGCTGTCGGCTTTGCAACCATCTTCGTAGCCGCCGCTTTTTTACTGACGGGCTTGGTCGCCCTGGGCGCTGCTTTGGGCAAGGGTTTTGCTTTGCTCACGGGTTTGGCCTTGACTACTACTGCTTTCGCCGACTTCGATACGGGTTTGACTGCTTTGGCCTTTGCTGCTGGTTTCGCCACCGCTTTCGCTACCGGTTTCACCGGTTTTTTCGCCGCAGCGACCGTACGCGCATTTGCCGTCGGCTTGGCGACGGGCTTAGCGGCAGGTTTCCCTTTGGCGGTTTTGTTCGAAGCGCCTTTTACGACAACTTTGACAACTGTGGCGGTAGGTTTAGATTTGGTTTTGACCATGATTCAAATTTCCAATGCACAACGAGCAAACAAGCCCGGCAAGAAAGGCGGCAAATGAACGCAACTTCGCGTCAGCTGGATGCGGGCAAATGGCCGTAGTATTCGTCCAGTGTCCAACGTACAGCTGCTAAGCAAGGTGAGGGTAACCTTTAATTTTACCAGTGACTCTAATAGAGGAGCTGCTTTTTATACACAGCAAATTCACGACCCCGGAAACAGCTCTTTGTTGAAACGTATATTGCAAAAGGGCTGAATGGCCAAAACTCTATAAGTCGCAAATTAGCCAAATTGCGTATTAACCCACGTAAAAGCGTGCTTGAACTCAAAAGCTGTAAGTTAAATTACGCGCAAAAACCACCCGCAACTCGCGCCAGAATACGGGAGCTTTGTCGCACCATCGGTGCACTCCCCGCGTAAATACCCTAGCCTTCCACCATCGAGAACACAGGGGACGGGTCACAAGCCCAAACGAGTCATGCGAATCAAACGATGGATAGGAGTGACGTTGATCGCTCTGGCGGTGGTCGGTGTTGTGGGCGGTGGCGTATGGGGCTACAAAGCTTACTCCGCCAGACAGGCTGACGCGGGCTCGACTGCTGGCAAAGATGCGAAAACTGGCAAGGACGGCAAAAAGGCCGACCCCGTTCTCGCCTTGGCAGCCGTGGATATTGCAACTGCGGGGCCGGCCGCACTGGTTCAGTCATTTGCCGTCGCTGGCACGGTAGACGCCGCGCGTCAGGCTGTCGTTCGTTCGCGCCACTCGGGAACCGCGACCGGTGTGACCAAGCGTGCTGGTGACAGCGTGAAAGCGGGCGAACGTTTGGCGCGAGTGGACAGCGACGAGCTGCGCCTGCGATTGGGTGAACGGGAATCGACCGTGCGCCAGGCCCAGGCAGCGTTGACCGTGGCCGAATCGGCGCGTGCGCAGCAGCGCTCATTGTCGGATCGGGGTTTTATTTCCAGGGCCGCGCTAGACACCTCCGAAAGCAATTTTGTGGGCGCTCGCTCGGCGTTTGAAGCCGCCAAATCGCAGCTCGACATGGCAACGTCAGCGATGGCAGAAACGGTGCTGACCGCGCCCATCTCCGGTGTCATTTCGAAGCGTGGCATTGAGCCGGGCGAACGGATTACAGGCGAGATGACCGTGTTCACCATTCTCGATCCGACGTCGCTTGAGGTCATTGTTCCGGTTGCCGCCGAGCGCGTGGCGGAACTCAAAGTGGGTCAGAAAGCGAAATTTCAGCTAAACAGCAGCGGCGCGACGGTCGAGGGAGCGCTGTCACGCATCATTCCCACGACCAGCAGCGCCGCACGCACTGTGGAAACGCGCTTTTCGCTGCCTGCCGCGAGTGGCGTGCCGACAGGCGCTTTCCTTTCCGGCCAGCTGGTGCTGGCACAGAGCACTGCTCCGATTGCGATCCCACGCGTTGCGGTGAAGACGGATTTGAACGGCAATTACATCTGGATTGTTCAGGACAATAAGGCGCAAAAAGTGCGCGTGAAACTGGCCGTCGGTTTGGACGGATTGAATCCGCTGGTGCCCGTGACTGACGGCGTCGCAGTCGGCGCAACGGTGTTAACGCTACGCGGTGTGGAGCCCAATGAGGGGCAGTCGGTATTGATGCCGCGCGCTCCTGCTGCGCCATCTGCCCCAGCCGCACCCGCCGCCACGACGGCCTCGTCGAAATAACAGGAGCCGCATCATGTGGATGACTCGCGTTGCGATAAAAAATCCGGTGTTATGCACCATGGTGATGTTTGCGCTTGTGGTGATGGGCGCGGTGTCGTATTTCCGGCTACCGATTGACGCGATGCCAGAGGTGAATCTGCCGTTCGCCTTCACCGTGGTCGCCTATCCCGGCGCGAGTCCGCAAGCGGTTGAGAGCGATCTTACGAAGCCCATTGAAAACGCGCTCAACACAATCTCCGGGGTCAAGAAAATCACCTCACGCTCGCGCGAAAATTCGAGTCTCGTCATCGTCGAATTCGCGATGGGAACGGACATCAAGGTGGCGATGCAGGAGATGCGCGACAAGCTCGCACAGATTCGCTCTGGCTTCCCGAAAGAGGCGAAAGAGCCCTTCGTGTCGCAGGCCAATCGTGACGATGATCGCGCTGTCGTGTCGCTTGGTGTAGCGTCGAAAATACGCACCTTGCCTGACCTTTCCTATCTGGTGGAAGAAGTCATCCGCCGCCGGATGGAAAACGTGACCGGTGTGGCAACGGTCAACATCAACGGCTCGTCGACGCGCGAAATTCAGATTGAGCCGGATACTGCAAAGTTGCGTGCACGTCGCATCGGTATCGATCAGGTACTCGCGGCATTGCGCACTGACAATATTGATGCGCCAGTCGGCAACATCACCATCGGTCAAAACGACAAATCAGTGCGTGTCGATGCCCGCTTCAAGACAATCGCTGATTTCTCCAATCTCGTCGTCGCGCGTCGCGACGGCTTGCAGGTGCGGCTTGGCGATATCGCGACGATCATAGACGGTAGTAAAGAACAAACCAGCTTCGCCCGAATCGACGGCGTTCGCGCCATCAGCCTCGACATGCTTAAGGTGCGTGGTAGCAACACGGTCGAAGTCGGACAGGGTGTTAAAGCATCAATTGAGCGCCTGAAAGCGGAGCTGCCAAAAGACATTGAATTGTCGATTCTTTCGGATCAATCGAAGTACGTGAAAGCGAGCGTTGACGGCGTTAAACGCACCATCATTGAAGGCGGTCTGCTCACGGTGTTCATCGTGTTCCTGTTCCTGTCATCATGGCGCAGCACCATCATCACCGGGCTCACCCTGCCGATCTCGGTCATCGCGACATTCACTGCGCTTTACGCGTTTGGCTTCACGCTGAACAACCTGACTTTGATGGCACTGTCATTGTGTATCGGTTTGTTGATTGATGATGCGATTGTGGTGCGCGAAAACATCGTGCGTCACTTGGCGCTCGGCAAATCGCACAAACAGGCCGCGCTCGAAGCCACGCAGGAAATCGGGCTCGCCGTGCTCGCCACGACACTCGCGATTGTGGCGGTGTTTGCGCCCGTTGCCTTCATGGGCGGCATCATTGGTTTGTTTTTCTTCCAGTTTGGATTGACCGTCGTAGTTGCCGTGATGATTTCGCTGTTTGTGAGCTTCACGCTGGATCCGATGTTGTCATCGGTATGGGCCGATCCCGAAGGTAATCGCTTCAAACGTCTGCCTTGGCTAGGTAAATTCCTTGGCTGGTTTGACAGCAAGATGGAGGCCTTACAACACCGCTACGAGCGCGTGATTCGCTGGTCGCTGGGCCATCGCAAAACAGTGCTGGGTGTGGCGTTCGGATTGTTTGCCGGAAGCATGGCGCTGTTCCCGCTAATCGGCAGCGAATTTGTGCCGAAAGACGATCAAAGCGAGTTCGGCATGCGCCTGGAAACGCCGGTCGGATCGAGCCTCGAATACACGGCCGTGAAAGTAGCGCAAGTGGAAGCCGAGTTGAAGAAGCTTCCCGAGCTGAAATTGCTGTATTCCGGTGCGGGTGGTGGTCGCGGCAAAAACACTGGCTGGATCAACGTGATTCTGAAGCCACGCAACGAGCGCACACGGTCGCAAAAGCAGGTCGAAGACGCAGCCCGGGATGCGGTTAAAGGTATCGCAGGCATGGTCGTATCGGTCGGTTGGAACAAGCCGGTTCAGGTGTCTTTCGTTGGTTCTGACGCGACCGTGCTCAAGCAGCTCTCCGAGCAATTTGTTGAGCGTCTCGAAAAAATCGAAGGTGTCACTGATATCGACAGCAGCGAAAAAGCGGCCGTGCCCGCGCTCACCGTCGTACCGAAGCGTGCAGAACTTGCCGAGTTCGGCATCACGCCGTCTACGCTCGGTAGCGTGGCCCGTACGCTGGTTGCGGGTGACGCCGTGGCGACATGGTTGCCACCTTCGGGCAACTCGGTGGACGTGACGATTCGCCTGCCAGCAAATGTCCGTAACGATGCCGCACAGCTCTTGCAAATTCCGTTGAGCAATCCGCGCGCGCCGGATGGTGATGCATTGTCGCTGGATCGCGTTGCGACGATCACCGAGAGCACGAATCCGAAAACGATCGAGCGCGCGTTCTTACAGCGTCAGGTGACGATCAGCGCAAACGCCAAGGGCCGCACAGCAGGCGAGGTGGGCAACGATGTCAACAAGTTGATCGAGGCCTTCCCATTGCCGCCGGGCTACCGTTTTCAGCAGGATGGTGACAACCAGATCATGCGCGATTCATTTGGCTACGCAGTCGTCGCGCTGGTGCTTGCCGTGACCTTCATCTATTTCGTACTTGGCTCGCAGTTCATGAGTTTTGCGCAGCCGCTGGCGATCATGGCCACGCTACCGCTATCGTTGATTGGCGTAATGCTCGCGCTGCTGGTGACTCGTACGACGTTCAACATGTTCGCGATGATTGCCTTCATCATGCTGATGGGGCTGGTGGTGAAAAACGGTATCTTGCTGGTCGATTTCGCCAATCAGGCGCGACGCGACGAGGGCAAGAGCATCACCGAGGCGCTCGTGCTGGCGGGCCACATTCGATTGCGTCCGATTTTCATGACAACCGCGGCGATGGTATTTGGCATGTTGCCGATGGCGCTCGCCTTGCAGGAAGGCGCGGACGGGACGATGGGGCGCTCAATCATTGGTGGCGTATTGAGTTCGACGGTGTTGACGCTTGTCGTCGTGCCGGTGATTTACGCCATGATTGAGGAATTCAAGCTGCGCCGTGCGGCCAAAAAAGCGGCGGAACGATCGGTTGCGTCCAGGGGACATGCTGCGGCTGAAGTCCCCGCTGAATAAATGATTTGGGCTTGCAACTAGTAGAAATTCCGCTAAACTTCGCTAAATGACTCGCGGTCATTTAGCGGCAAGCGGCAAAAAACTAACACGTAAAATGTCTCCCTCCGTCCACATCAGGCAGCCGCGCTAGCGCGCCAACGGCAAAAAATGAACATAGAACAAGTCCGCTTCAACATGGTCGAGCAGCAAATCCGTACGTGGGATGTCCTTGACACCGATGTGCTTGACCTGTTGCACACGCTCAAACGCGAAAACTTTGTGCCGCCGGCGCAACGTGAATTCGCACTGATGGACATCGAAATACCGTTGTCATCGGTGGCTGCAAGTGCGTCGGGCGAGAAGATGTGGACGCCGAAAATGGAAGCCCGGATTGCCCAGGACGTCGGTCTTGCCGGAAACGAACATGTGCTGGAAATAGGCACGGGTAGCGGTTATCTGACCGGGTTGCTCGCCTCGCGCGCTGGCAGGGTCACCAGCATAGAGATCAATCCCGGTCTTGCGAAATTTGCAACCGACAATCTCGCTCGCGCAGGCATCACCAATGCGACCATCATCACCGGTGACGGCGCTCGCGGATGGAAAGGGCAAGCGCCCTACGACGTAATTGTGTTCACGGGCTCGATGGAGGTGTTGCCGGAGGAAGTTTTCGCGCAGCTGAAAACAACGGGCAAAGTATTCGCGATTGTCGGCAAATTGCCGGTGATGAACGCACAGCTGGTTACCGTTAGTGCCAGAGGCGCTCGTCATGCCAAAACACTGTTTGAGACGGTCGTCGCACCGCTCGCCAACGCCGCCAGGGCACCGGACTTTGTGTTCTGATGGCGGGATTGGTCGACAGCATTGACGTCGGAACACTCGCTCACGCGATGAAAGCGAGTGAGCCTCCGGAACTCGCCAGCGCGGTGCTGCTCGACGTGCGCGAACCGTGGGAATTTGAAACGGCTCGTATCGAGCGCTCGGTCAACATTCCCATGTCAACCCTTGTCGCCCGGATTGATGAGGTCCGCGCGTTGCAGCCCTCGGCAGAGACCCCGATTGTGGTGATTTGTCATCATGGCATGCGCAGCATGCAATGCGCCCGCTACCTCGCAGCGCAGGGCATCGACTCGCTGTTCAACTTAACCGGTGGTATCGATGCGTGGTCCACGCAGATCGATCCTTCGGTGCCTGCTTACTAATTTTTGAATCTGACCCTACGCCGGAGTTTTTGAATGCGTTTGCCTCGTGCCTTAATTTTGTCTGCCCTGTTGCTTGCTATCAGCGGAGTGCAGGCTGCCGATCTGCTCTCCCTTTATCGCGAAGCGGCGAATCAGGATCCCGCAGTGGCGTCTGCCAAAGCGTCACTGCAGGCGGCGCGCGAGCGTGTTGCGCAGGCAGAAGCGGCGAACGGTTTTTCTGCGGGCATCAATGCCAGCGCCAACGGCAATTACCTTGATTTGCACGTACGTACGTTGCCGAAAGCGCAAACCGATCGCGCCTATCTTGCTGCGAGCGTACAGGCCTATGTCACCAAACCGCTGATTCGCCCCGCCAATAACGTCGCCATAGAACAGGCCAACGCCGCCGCCAAGATTTCCGAACTGGCGTTGCAGGCCGCTCAAATGGATGTCGCGAACCGGTTGTCGCAGGCCTATTTCGATGTGCTGCTGGCGCAGGACAACGTCACGCTCGTTCAGTCGCAAAAGATTGCCGTTGCCGAACAGCTAGCGCAGGCAAAGCGCAATTTTGAAGTTGGCACGTCAACCATTGTCGACACCAACGAAGCGCAGTCCCGCTACGACCAGGTGATCGCGCAGGAAATCGCAGCGCAAAATGAGCTGGACCGCACGCGCTGGGCGTTGCGCAACGTCGTCGGTCGCTACGAAATTAATCTGAAGCGTCTGCGTACGGCCGCGCAGATGCCTGCCCCCAATCCTGCCAACATGGAGGCTTGGGTAGCGCGTGCTGAAGCCGAGGCTTACGCCGTGCGAATCGCGCAGCAGACCCTGACAGTTTCCGAATACGACGTTCGCCGTGCACAAACTGGCAAGGACTGGACGCTCGACGCAACGGCCAATATCACCAATTCGCAAAGCACCGGTAGTGCCACCTCCGCGCTCGGTACCTGGGTGAACAGCGGCCTGATCGGTATCACGTTCAATTGGCCATTTGATGTGTCCGGAGGCGTCAATGCACGCATTCGCGAAACGCTCGCGCTGGTCGACAAAAATCGCAACGATATTGAGGCCGCTCGCCGTACCGCAGGTTTTAATGTTCGCCAGTCTTATCTGGGGGCGACAAGTGGTATCGCGGGCGTTGCCGCGCAGCAGCAGGCGCTCAAATCAGCCGAAACGACATTGGCTTCTACCAAACTGGGCCTCGAAGTTGGTGTCCGTACCAATCTCGACGTGCTAAACGCGCAGCAACAGGTGACGCAGGTGCAGCGGGACCTGGCGCTCGCCCGCTACAACACGCTGCTCAATGAGCTTCGTCTGAAGGCGGCGACAGGCGTGCTCAGCGAGGACGATATCCGAGCAACCAATGCTTTTTTGACCGACTAGGCCGGTCGACGTCGCCGCCAACGACGGCTAAAACCAAATTACAACTATTTGCGTAAACTCGAAAATATAAAGTTGTTGCAATAGTCGAAGAGGTTCACCATGGTGCTTTTGCGTTCATATGTGGTCAGTGTGCTTTGTTTTGGCATTGGCACCGCGGCGTTTGCGCAAAGCGCGAACGACGCTGCGCTGGCCGCGTACGGCGGCTTTGCGGGCCTGAGCAAGTTGACTCAGGATTTTGTCGAACGCCTCCAGAAAAATCCGAGTATCGGTCGATTTTTTAAAGAGGCAGACACGGAGCGCCTGCAAGCCATGCTCACCGACCAGTTCTGCGACGTGCTCGGTGGCGGCTGCAAATACTCCGGCAAATCGATGAAGGAGGTTCACGCCGGGATGAAAGTCGGCAGCGCCGATTTCAATGCGCTGGCGGAAGAGCTGCAAAACGCGCTGACAGCGGCCAATGTGCCATTTGCCGATCAAAACAAGCTGATCGCTAAACTGGCACCGATGCATCGCGATGTCGTCGAAAAATAATTGAGAGTATGTGATGTCGGAATCCGCGAGTTTGTTCAGGGATTTGTTTATGAAGAAATTGGTCACGCTGTCGATCATGCTTTTGTTTACAGCGGCGGGACTGAGTCGTGCTGGCACTTTCGTGGCAGTTGCTGGCGATCGCGACGGTCAGGCCCTGACAAGTGTGGTGATTGCGCTGAAGCCAGTTGGGATTACGGCTCCGGCGACGCTAGCCGCGACCATCACCGTGACGCAGGAAAATCTCTCATTCAAGCCGTATATCTCGGTGATCCGCAAAGGCTCGAGCGTGGTGTTCGCCAACCGCGACACCGTGGAGCACCATATCAAGTCGTTCTCCAGCAGCCGTCCGTTCGAGATCGCGGTGCACAAACCCGGAGACACGCCGCCGCCAATCCGGTTTGACAGCGAGGGAGCGATCGTTGCCTATTGCATCCTTCATGACTGGATGCGGGCCTATGTTTACGTCGCTGACACGCCCTGGTATGGGGTGTCCGATACCAGCGGCCTGACCCGGATCGAAAACATCCCTGCGGGCGACTACGAAGTTACCGCGTGGCACCCCGACCTCGGACAATTCAAGCCACCGCTCATCGCAAAAGTAACCATTTCCGCAACCGGTACCGCACAGTCAACATTCAAATTTGAGTTCAGGCCGCGGTCGGTCCGTCAGGCACCGAAAAGCGCCGGCGTGAAGACGGCCGACGCCCATCAGCATCATTAGACGGCGCTCAGGGAGTGGCAAAAAACTGCGGTGTCGATCCCTGAGCCGCGGCGTGTTGACTGGCTATGAAGGAGTCAACGACGATGACTCAAGCGAGCTGTTGCTTCGTCATTTCACGGGAGTCGCCGAACCTGCGGTCAAACGGAGGACTTCGCTCCATACGCCTCCAAGCGGCGGACAATCAGGCCGAAAAAAACCGTGCATCGAAGAGGCGCATGCGTGGTCTGATTCAAAAGATTTCAGAGAGACGCCCCGCTACTCGACGCGTTTGACGGTGATCCCGAGTTTGTCCAGTGCCTCCAGCAAATTGTTGTCACCGAACATGTGACCGACGCCAATCACCACGAAGTGCCGCTCCGGGCTCTTGAAAAAACTGTCGATCCTCTCGGCCATCGCCGGGTGACGGTTATCAAACACCCGCTGTTTGGCCAGCAAGCCCTCTTTGCTGTCGCCGAACTCTTCGTTGACTACTTTGTTCAGCGAGGGGCCATCGCCGGCTCGGTAGGCGATCAGCATTTGATCGAGGCGCTTTTCCATACGGTTTTGACGGACGGCTGCAAGAAATCGCGTGAGTGCAGCCGTTGTCTCGGCATTGGAGGCACCCGCCAGAGCGCCACATTGCAGCGCGCCGCCTTCGACTTCAACCACACGCTTTTTGGCGGATTTTGCGTCCCGCAAAAAAACAATATCGAGCCCGCGCCCGAAGTCGACACCGAGCTGGTTGAGCTCGGCACCCACCAGCGCCAGATTGACCATCCAGAGTTTGCGTTTGTTAACGGTTGACTCAGGCAGATTGGACGCCTTCATGTAACCGCTTAACGCCGCGAAGTCATCGCCAGACAGCATGCTTTCAAGCTTCTCGTCGGTGGAGGCGAGCTTCGTGCAGGCTTGCCGCGTTTCCGGCAGGGTGACGTCAGCTTCCACAGCGAGAACCGTTGCCTCTTCAAAGCGTTTGATCACGGCCGCGGGTATCGGATAGAAATCCGGCTTGCCAACGTGCAGCGACCCAAATAGCGTCATGGTTTTGCCTTCTTTGGATAATTCCCAGAGGAACGGCCTGGCGATTTGCGCATGCACGACGGACAACGCAGAAACAACGATGGCGGCAACAATGCAGCGGAGCGAAAAATAGGTTCTGTTCATGACGCGATAATACCGGGATGAGCTTATCAGACCGGCCCGCCTCGCCAGAGGTTGCATCTCTCCAGAATTCTCCTGAACGGGCCACCAAGACCGCCAAAACGAGCTGGCTTGCGTCGCTCAAGGTCTATCTGGAGCCGCCATCGCTGCGTATGCTTTCGCTGGGGTTTGCCGCCGGATTGCCGCTCTTGTTGGTGCTGGGGACGCTTTCGTTCTGGTTGC
This sequence comes from Burkholderiales bacterium, assembly GCA_043753585.1. Classification (GTDB taxonomy): domain Bacteria; phylum Pseudomonadota; class Gammaproteobacteria; order Burkholderiales; family Casimicrobiaceae; genus Casimicrobium. Next base: position 6,176 of record JAYUWL010000091.1, on the reverse strand, counting down.
GCGAAGCGGGGATCAACCGTTCGACGATTGGCTATTTGTCGTGGGTGGGGCTAGCCTACGGGTTCAAGTGGTGCTGGGCACCGCTCGTGGATCGGCTGCCAATTCCCCTGCTGACGCGAGCGCTGGGGCGACGGCGAAGCTGGTTGCTGGTTTCGCAATTGATCATCGTTTGCGGGCTGGTCGGCATGGCGTTCACCGATCCGAAGATTGCGCTTGTGCCCATCGTCTGGTTCGCGCTCTTAACAGCGGTGGGATCGGCCACGCAGGACATTGCGCTTGACGCGTTTCGCATTGAGTCAGCGGACGTGGATCGCCAGGCTGCGCTGGCGGCGGCGTACCAAACCGGATACCGATTGGCGATGATCTGGGCGGGTGCTGGTGTGCTCTGGATCGCCGCAAGAGCCGAAGTATCCAATCCGCAGAACTACGATCCAAACAGCTGGAAAGTGGCGTATCTGGTGATGGCAGCGTCAATGATCGTCGGCTTCGTGACCGTGCTCTTCACGCGGGAGCCCATTGTGCGTCCGTTCGCGCGGGCAAAAAATGTCAGCGAATGGATGCAGAGCGCGCTCGTCGAGCCGTTCGCTGATTTCTTCCGGCGCTACGGCTGGAAAGCGCTTCTGGTGCTTGCCCTTATCGCGACGTACCGCGTGAGCGACATCGTGATGGGCATCATGGCCAATCCGTTCTATGTCGACATGGGCTACACCAAGGATGAAGTTGCCGCGATCACCAAGATTTACGGCGTCGTCATGACGCTGGTGGGTGCGTTTTTGGGCGGCGTGCTATCGATGCGCTTCGGCGTTATGCGCACGTTGATGCTGGGAGCGATTTTGTCCGCAGCAAGCAATTTGTTGTTCTCGTGGCTGTCGTTGCGCGGCCACGACGTGACCGGGCTGACGGCGGTAATCTCGATTGACAATCTGAGCGGAGGAATCGCGTCAAGCGCATTCATCGCCTACATGTCGAGCCTCACCAACATCAACTATTCGGCGACGCAATATGCCCTGTTGTCGTCGATGATGCTGCTGCTGCCGAAGTGGCTCGCGGGTTTCTCCGGCGTCGCGGTGGACGCGGTCGGATACAACGTTTTTTTCATGGGAACCGCGCTGATTGGTGTGCCGGTTTTGTTGCTGATCTGGATCGCATCGCGGCGACTTGAACACAAGCAGCTTTCTCGTGAAAGTAATTCCGGTTAGGGGCTACGACCTGTTTTTAGATAAAGTCGATAACTTGATGTTTATAGATAAAGCCCTAATGCAATAAGGCTTTCACACAAAAGCTGTATTCCCCCTAACGCTACTTTTATGGAGGCAAAATGCCCACCGCTCTTACCCTGAATCTCGCCCCGGTGACGCTCGATGCGCCCGACGACAAGCCGCTCTTGTGGGCGCTGCGTGAAGACGCAAACCTCGTTGGAACCAAGTTTGGCTGCGGTATAGCAGCTTGCGGCGCGTGCACGGTGCTGGTCGACGGCGTCGCGATTCGATCATGCGTGACGCCCCTGTCAGCCGTCGCTGGCAAGCAGGTGACGACGATTGAAGGCATTTCTGCCAAAGGACCAAACGCCGTGCAAAAAGCGTGGATCGAGCATCAGGTGCCGCAATGCGGTTACTGCCAGTCCGGCTTCATCATCGCGACAACTGCGCTGCTAGAAAAGACGCCAGATCCGACCGATGCCGACATTGACGCGGCGATCACGAATTTGTGCCGTTGTGGCACGTATCCCGCGATGCGTCTGGCGATAAAAAAAGCGGCGCAGATCAAGAAAGCAGGAGGTTGATCATGGCTGATTCCCCGGCAAAAAAAATGTCAAAAACGCGGCGCACATTCCTGATCGGAACGGGCCTGGTGGGTGGTGCACTGGTTGTCGGCACCACGCTTGCATGGCGACGCGTTGCCGGCGCGCAATCGTTCAAGCCGACGGTCAAAGCGGGTGAAATCGCATTCAACGCGTGGCTAAAAATCCTCCCTGACAGTACGATCCTCGTGCAGGTGCCGCGTCAGGAAATGGGCCAGGGCGTGTTTACCATGCTTGCAATGCTGGTGGCCGAAGAGCTCGATGCCGACTGGGGCAAAGTACGCGTTGAGCAGGCGCAAATCAGCGCGGTGTACGGCAACAGCACAGCGCTTGGCGATAGCGCGCCCGCGCCAATGCAGGCCGCAATGATCGCCACCGCGCGCGTGCTCGGCGTGCAGCTGACAGGCGGATCCACGTCCACGCGCGACGGCTGGGAGCCCATGCGTACGGCGGCCGCGAGTGCACGTAGCGTGTTGCTCGCAGCAGCGGCGGCACAGTGGAATGTGCCGGTTGGCGAATTGACGATCGAGAAGTCAATCATCAAGCACGCCGGCTCTGGCAAGAGCGCGCCTTTCGGCGAGTTTGCTCAAGCCGCTGCAGCGCTTTCACCTCCGTCGCTAGTGGCGGTGAAGCCCCAGCAAGACTGGAAGATTCTCGGCACGTCGCCCGCCCGACTTGACGTAGTCGAGAAGTCTTTAGGCAGTGCGCAATTCGGCATCGACGTGCGCCCAGAAGGCCTGCTTTACGCCACAGTCAAGCACATTCCGTACGTCAGTGGCACCTTGCAGGAAGTGCGCTGGAAAAACGGCGCACCACCGAGAGAGGCGCTGCATCAAGTGCGCGGCGACAACTGGCTAGCGGTGATTTCCAAAAGTTACTGGTCGGCGAAAAAAGCGCTGGAAGAGGCTGAGCTGATTGGTGGCGGTTCGAGCGCAACGGTGCTCTCAAGCCAGCAGCTCACGGCGCGATACGACGAAGTGCTTAACAGCAAGGACGGCGGCTTTGCGCCGATCCGGCGTACTTTTGGCGAGCATGGAAAAGCGGAAAAAATCATCACTGAATCGTCCGCGGCGCAACGCGTCGAGGCCGCTTATAGCGTGCCGTTCCTCGCGCATGCGGCGATGGAGCCGTTGAACTGCACGGTGCAAATCAAGGACGGCAAGGTTGATCTGTGGGTCGGCAATCAAGCGCCCACTGTGGTGCAATGGCTCGCGGCAAGCAACGTCGGCGTGGCCAATGAATCGGTCACCGTGCACACGCCGTATCTCGGCGGTGGCTTCGGTCGCCGCTTTGACGTCGAAGTCATTCGTCAGGCGCTTGCGTGCGCAAAGGTCACGAACGGAAAGCCCGTGCAGCTCATCTGGTCGCGCGAAGAGGACGTTCAGCATGATGCGTATCGTCCCGCCGTTTCGGCGGTGATGTCGGCGGCGCTCAACGACAAAGGCGGCGTCAGCGCATGGCATCACCGCATGGTTGGGCCGAGTGTCACAAAGAGCGTGATCGGCCGCATGAATCCGCTTTTTGCCGGCGATTTTCCGCCTGACAAAACAAACGCTGAGGGCGCAGCCGAATTGCCCTACGCGTTTGCAAATTTCAAATGCGATCACGCGCAGATTGATCTGCCGGTACCAACGGGTTACTGGCGCAGCGTGGGTAATTCTTACAACGCGTTTTTTATCGAAACGTTCATTGACGAAATCGCGTTTGCGCTCAAGAAGGACCCGTATCTTTTCCGGATCGAACTGCTGAAAGATCAATCGCGCTTTGCGAAGGTCGTCGATGCGGCGGCGAGCGCTGCGCAGTGGAGCGCGGCGATGCCAAAAGGCTGGGGTCGGGGCATCGCACTCGCCGAATCGTTCAAGAGCATTGCCTGCCAGGTGGTCGATGTAGAGGTGGTTGGCAAAGACATCAGAGTACGCCGTGTGGTCACCGCGATCGACTGCGGCACGGCGCTACATCCCGAGAACGTGAAGGCGCAGATTTCCGGCGCAGCGATTTACGGATTGACAGCAGCACTCAAGGGAAAAATCACGCTCGAGAATGGCTCGGTAGTGCAGAGCAATTTCCGTGACTATCAACTGCTTACGATGGCCGAGTGCCCGCAATTTGAAACCGTGATCATCAATTCGGGCGCGCCGCTTGGGGGCATCGGCGAGGTCGGAGTACCGCCTGTTGCTCCAGCGCTAGGCAATGCGATTTTTGCCGCGACCGGGAAGCGACTGCGAAGTTTGCCGTTCGTGATCGCCTAGCCATGTGATGCACAACCAGCGCGGGTGACGCAGTCGGGGAAACCAAGTTCCCTGCACTGGTTGCGCGGAGGCAGTCGTCGGGTCGCCGGTTGGCGGCGGGCATTTCGCCGCGGCGGTTGATTCGTGATGATGTTCGGCGCGAGCGCTGTCACAGTCGCCAATGTTTAAGCAAACACTTTGATGAGCATTGCGATCAGCGCGGGGCTGTCGACGATGGCTGCACCCTGAAATGCGGTGGCGATAACAGTAGTCGTCGCGAAGCTCATCGTGACTGCGATTGCAGCAGTCAGAGCGCGCTCGGTGCTGGAGAGCATGCCCGTGAATTGAGTGGTTTTCATGGTGTGTTTCCCTTGATTGGTGACATCGCGTTAGTGCGAAACTTGTATCGCAAGCTTGCGATGAAACGTAATGTAGAGAGACGACTTCAAAGCCGCGATAGGCACGCGACGAATTGCGGGCAATCTGCGCGAAGCGGAGAAATTCAGCGTGAACTGTTCTACGGCTAGAACGGAACCGCTGAAGAAAACTCGCACGACACACCCGAAACCGGATGCGGAAAGCCCAGTCGCGCAGCATGCAACATCAAGCGCAAACCCGCAGCAGGCGGTGCCTGGCCGTAAAGACTGTCGCCGATGACAGGATGGCCGAGCGACGCTAGATGCACGCGCAGTTGATGACTGCGGCCGGTGATGGGCGTGAGCCCCACGCGCGTGCGTTGCGTGGCGCCGTCTCGCGAAATGACATTAAAGTGAGTTGTCGCAGGCTTGCCGATGATGTGATCAACTATTTGTCGCGGGCGGTTGGGCCAGTCGCAAATCAAAGGCAGATTAATCGTACCTGCGTCGTCCTCGATCAGCCCGTACGTAACCGCGACATAGTATTTGCTGACCGTGCGCTGCTCGAACGCACGACTGATAGCGCGCTGCGCATCAATGCCGCGCGCAAACACCATCAGTCCGGAGGTTTCCATATCAAGGCGATGCACAACCAGCGCGTCCGCAAACTCGGCCTGGACTCGTGCGCTCAAACAGTCCTGCTTGTCTGGCCCGCGACCGGGGACGGAAAGCAGCCCGGAGGGTTTTTCGACGATGACGAAATGCTCGTCAACGGTGACGATCTCGATGCCCTGTGGAAGCGGTTCCACTGCGACTGGTGTCACACGACGGACGGTGAAAGTCGCGGTGGAACCGCTCCCACAAAATCAATCACGATTTCACTTCGCCGACGACTAAATACTCAAGCAGCGCTTTCTGCGCATGCAGCCGATTCTCAGCCTCGTCCCACACCACGCTCTGCGGCCCGTCGATCACACCCGCTGTCACTTCTTCGCCGCGATGCGCGGGCAGGCAGTGCATGAAAAGCGCTTGTGGATCAGCGAGCGCCATCATTTCTTCATCGACGCACCAGTCGGCGAACGCCTTCTTGCGGGCTTCGGTCTCGGCTTCGAAGCCCATGCTGGTCCAGACGTCGGTCGTGACCAGATGCGAGCCTCGTGCGGCTTCGAGTGGGTCGGCGAATACGCGCACATGCCCGCCGGCCGAGGCGAGCATCGTGGCGGGGATTTCGTAGCCCGGTGGCGTGGATGCATTGACCGTAAAGCCCATCACCTTCGCTGCCTGTAGCCACGAATTGAGCATATTGTTGGCGTCGCCGACCCAGGTGACGGTCTTACCCTTGATGTCACCGCGTTGCTCGACAAAGGTGAAAATGTCTGCGAGCACCTGACATGGATGATGATCGTCGGTGAGACCGTTGATGACTGGCACACGCGAATACGCGGCGAATTTTTCGACGACGCTTTGATGAAAGGTGCGGATCATCATTACGTCAACCATACGGCTGACAACACGCGCCAGATCCTCAACCGGTTCACCACGCGAAATCTGCGATGCCTCGCTGGTCAAAAAAATCGCGGAACCGCCCAGCTGGTTCATGCCTGCTTCAAAGCTTACACGCGTGCGCGTAGAGTTTTTCTCGAAGACCATCGCCAGCGTCCGGTCACGGAGCGGGTGATACAGCTCATAGCGTTTGAAGCGATCCTTGATGATGCGCGTGCGCTCGAACAAATACGCATACTCTTCGGAAGAGAAATCGCTCATTTGCAGGAAGTGACGCACATTGGCCAC
>JAYUWL010000090.1:0-6157 GCA_043753585.1 Burkholderiales bacterium | reverse complement strand
GCATGACGGAACATGAAGCCTGCACCCTGACGAAGTCGGCGTATGCCGGGTTGCTGCTCGGAAGTCTGTCTTAAGGCGGCTTGCATCACGTCCCTGATGATTTAATTACACGGAATTTAAGTGTCAAGGTAGCGATGATTTGGATAAATCGGACAAATGCGCGAATTTAGTTTCGTGGTGGACTACAGGGGATGTATTCCACCCAAAGAAGTCAGTATCACCATTATTTTGAGATGAAACGCATGACGACTCTGTGCACGAGGAGCCCACTGATCACTCATTCGGCGTGAAACAACTGCAAAGCTGCTACGATGGTTATTGAACTGCACCCAACGTGCAGATGGAGACCCAACATGAAATTTAACGCACCAACACAAATCACTTTTATCATTTCACTGGTGCTTGCCGCAGTCGCCGTTTTGTCGCGGTTTGTGGCCATTCAAAACGTATCAGTCAACGCATTTTGGATTCTGCTTGTCGCCTACATTGTGCTGGTAATCGGCTGCGTGTATCGGCGGCGCTAAGGAGCAGCTGGGGACAGGCCACTAATATTGTCTAAAACCCTAGCATTTACGAGCCTTCAGGCTGAAAGTGTCTGAAACACACCACCAGCACCAGGTTCTTCTGGAATTTAAGAGGCGATATTTGATATTGTCCGAAAAGCTCGTTAATTCGGCAAAGAATTCACACACGTCTTCTTCTTACGACGGAATTGCTTCGGCCAGAGTGGTCCCGCATTTGAGTATTGCTTTCGCCAACGACACAAATGCTCAAGCTTTGTCGCTGCGCGTTTCCGTCGCGTCGCTGAAGGCACTTCCTGCGCGGCGATCAGGCACATCTACGCAGCGTTAAAGAATGAGAATGCGAACCTAGCCCAGACGATTGAACAGACCATTCTCAATGGGACTCGGCAGGAGTTGAAGGAATATCAGTCATAGTTCGGTGCTGTACAGGTTATGTCCAATCTTCGAATTGAACAACCGCTTTTATTGCTTGTGATATTGCCTGCATGAACAGAAATACTATTGCTCAATTTGCGCTGCAGGCATGGCCGAAGCTTGGCAAAAGCGTCGCGCAGGAAATGACAAAGCTAGTGCCGGGGGCGGGCCTGAAATGCGGACTTTGCCTTTCTTGCCCATTTTGGTTGGAACACCGGTGACCACTGCTTTGGCCATTTTATAAAGTTGCCCTATCTGGCTGGTGTCCCCATCCTGGTATTGGTCATGCGAAATGTTCACGCGTACCAAGGTCAATGACGCCGTCGGGAAACCAGGCTTTCACCCGCCCGGCGATTGCCGACGAGCGCTTGAGTGTGAACCGCGCCGGGCCGGTGGTGCTGGAGCTCAGGACGGCGTAGCGTGATGGCACCAGCCACCATGAGTTGGCACCGATGGAATTCATGCAGCGTCTGGCCGCGCTGGTGCCCAGACCGAGATTGCACCTGATCCGCTTTCATGGAGTGCTGGCACCGAATGCGAAGCTGCGTAAGGCGGTGGTGCCCGTTCCGCCGCAGCCGCCGCCAGTGGCGACTGCACCGGCACACGCGGACGATTGCGACCACACGCCAGCCGGGAATGGGAACGGGCGCATAGGTTGGGCGCAATTGTTGAAGCGGGTGTTCAATATCGACATCGAGCACTGCCCGTACTGTGGTGGGCCAATCCGGACGACTGGTCTTTACAGGGCTGGGAGTGGCGTTCAGACAGCGCTCGTGTAATCGCTCGGACGCGGTGGGATTCAGGAGCGCTGGGCTGGGAAATTGTCTGCGCAGTTGAAAAAACGGTACCGTTCTAGTCGTTGGGAACGAGTTTGACCCATCGCGCGTCAACGGATACAGTGATAAATCATGAAAAAGAGTGTTTGAAATTCCTTCACTCACCCCCCGCACCCAATATCCTTCCCAATTCAGCTAATCTTCATCTCGGACACCTTCTCTCGTCTGGCTGGTAAGTTTCTGCGAAACTCCAGTCTGGCACCTAGATGCCGTTGAGAGGGAGGAGTCCATCCCATTGCCCTACGAGACTGCTACTTGCCACCAGAGAGGTATTCGGAGTTACTTATGCAGTTCCACATTGCCCTCAAACGCCTCTCGATTCCCTTGCTCGCGCTGTTGATCTGCGCCGAAGCTACCGCTAAACCACAACTCGCTGAGGGAATGTACCGGGTCGACTGGAACCGCAAGGTGCGCGATTTGTGCATCGATCCCTACACCAACGAGGACTTGAGCGCGCGCGACTGGCAGGCGGTTTTGGCGCATCGGGGCGCGATCTGCAAACTAGGCGAAGTGCGCGAAGGCAAGTCGGCAGCCGCGTGGACGGGTACCTGCAACCAGCCCGGACGCGGCACGGTGATGAATCTGAATTACAAGATCTCGATCAAAGTCAATCCGGACGGCAGCTTCGATTTCCTGACGCTGCTCTCGGGCGACCAGCAGGCAACCATCCCCATTCGCGGCGACCAGCTGAAAGGCACCGCAGCCAAATGCACGCCAGACAGTGAGTATTTCCGGCCCTGGCAATAGCGCCAAAAATGGTCTGCCGGACGGTCGACAAACGCTCCCCATACGGTCACCATACGCACCAAAGCTGCACGTCCGTAAAATCACTGAATCGCCCCCTAGTTGTAGTCTCCATGGCAAAAGCCCCTCCGAAAACCTTTGAAGCCGCGCTCGAAGAGCTGGAAAAGCTCGTCGCCGATCTCGAGAATGGCAATTTGCCTCTTGCAGATTCGCTGGCGGCGTACAAGCGAGGTTCGGAATTGCTGAAGTACGCGCAGGGCGAACTTGCGCAGGTTGAGCAGCAGGTCAAGGTGCTGGAGGGCGATGTCCTGAAGCCGTTTCAGCCCGATTGAGCCGCTAGAGGATGGCAAGCACAGGTTTTGATGTCTGGGCCACTGCGCACCGAATCCGTGCGGAGGCCGCGCTGGTGCGCTGGACGCCAGCAGGCGAGTTAAGCTCCGGTCGCCTGCTTGAAGCGATGCGCTACAGCGCTTTGGGCGGTGGCAAGCGACTGCGCGCGCTGCTCGCCTATGCCAGCGCCGAAGCGATTGGGGCAAGCGCGGAGCTAGCCGATCATGCTGCGGCCGCCGTAGAAATGATCCACGCTTATTCACTGATTCACGACGACATGCCCTGCATGGACAACGATGCGTTGCGTCGCGGCAAACCGACTAGCCATGTCGTGTTCGGCGAAGCCACTGCCATGCTCGCAGGCGACGCCCTGCAACCGCTGGCATTCGCGGTGCTGTTTGGCTCGCCCGCGAGCGCGAGTGGAATTGTTGCCGCGTCACACCAGCTCGCCGAAGCGTCAGGCGCGTACGGCATGGCCGGCGGTCAGGCGATTGATCTGGCCAATGTCGGTTTGCCGATGACGCAGACCGCGCTGGAAGAAATGCACGCGATGAAGACCGGCGCGATGTTTGAAGCGGCTGTATTGCTGCCCGCGTTGCTTGCCGAAGAGGACGAAGCAACGCTCACGTCACTCACGGTCTATGCACAAATAATCGGCCTCACGTTTCAGGTCGTCGATGACGTGCTCGACGCTACAGCCGACAGCGAAACGCTGGGGAAAACCGCAGGTAAGGATGCTGCGAACGGCAAACCGACCTTTGTCTCGCTCATGGGGATTGATGCAGCAAGTGCTTATGCGCATCAACTGACCGCTAAGGCGATAGGCGCATTGCCTGCACATCTGAACACTACGAATCTGATCCAACTTGCTCGGTCGATGGCCGAAAGAACTGCCTGAATATGTCGCTGCTGGAAACCATCAATTTACCACCGCAACTGCGCGCACAACCGCAATCTGCCCTGATCGCGATCTGTGATGAATTACGCGCTTTTGTGCTCGACTCCGTGTCAAAAACCGGTGGCCACCTATCGTCTAATCTAGGTGTCGTCGAGCTCTCCGTCGCGCTCCATTACTGCTTTGAAACGCCGCATGATCGCCTGGTGTGGGACGTCGGCCATCAGTGTTACCCGCACAAGGTTTTGACCGGTCGGCGAGACCGCATGCACACGCTGCGGCAGTGGGGAGGACTCGCGGGCTTTCCGAAGCGCGACGAGAGCGAATATGACACCTTTGGCGTGGCCCATTCGTCGACCAGTATTTCTGCCGCGCTCGGCATGGCGGTGGCTGCCAAAGCCAAGGGCGAGCACCGGCGCGTAGTGGCCGTGATCGGCGACGGCGCGATGAGCGCAGGGATGGCGTTTGAGGCGTTGAACAACGCGGGCGCAATGGATGCCAACGTACTCGTGATTTTGAACGATAACGAAATGTCCATCAGTGAGCCCGTCGGTGCGCTGAACAACTATTTGTCGCGTCTCCTTGCCAGCCGCATGTATGGCAAAGTGCGCAGCGTCGGCAAGAGCGTGCTTTCGGCAACCCCTCTGGTATCCCGCTTTGCGCGGCGTTGGGAAGAGCACATGAAGGGCATGGTGTTGCCCGGCACTTTATGGGAAGAACTGGGCTTTAACTACATCGGCCCGATCGACGGTCATGATGTCAATTTGCTGGTCGATACGCTGAACAATTTGAAGGATCGTCAGGGGCCACAGTTCCTGCACGTGCTGACTAAAAAAGGCGGCGGCTACGGGCGCGCCGAGGACGATCCGATCCTGTATCACAGCGTGCCGAAGTTTGATCACGTTGCGGGCATTTCAGCAATACTGACCATGCCGCCGAAGAAGACGTACTCTGATATTTTCGGCGACTGGCTGTGTGACACCGCCGCGACCGATGATCGGCTGGTGGCCATCACACCCGCGATGCGCGAGGGCTCCGGCATGGTGCGTTACTCGAAAGAATTTCCGGAGCGCTATTTTGATGTCGGCATCGCCGAGCAACACAGCGTGACCTTTGCGGCGGGCCTCGCGTGCGAAGGCATGAAGCCGGTTGTCGCGATTTACTCGACGTTTTTGCAGCGTGCGTACGATCAGCTCGTGCACGATGTCGTACTGCAAAACCTGCCTGTCGTATTCGCTATTGATCGCGCCGGGCTGGTCGGCTCCGACGGTCCGACGCACGCTGGCACCTTCGACGTCGCTTATCTGCGTTGCCTGCCGAATATGACCCTCATGAGCGCCAGCAGCGCCGCCGAATGTCGTGCCATGCTGTCGCTGGGCATTGAACTGAAATCACCCGTCGCGGTGCGTTATCCGCGTGGTGCGGCGCATGGGGCTGCGAACGCTGAAATCATCCCGCTTGAACTGGGCAAAGGCGAAGTGCGTAGAGTTTCGGATGCGAGCGGCGGGAAAATCGCGATACTGGCATGGGGTTCGATGCTGCTTCCGGCGCTCGCGGTGGGCGACAAGTTGAACGCCACGGTGGTGAATATGCGCTTCGTCAAGCCACTTGATGAAACGCTGATCCGCGAACTGGCCGCGTCTCACGGCATGCTCGTGACCGTTGAAGAAGCCAGCGTTCAAGGCAGTGCAGGCGGCGCGGTCGCCGAATTTCTGGCACGCGCCGGGTTGGTGCCGCAGCTGGTTCAAATCGGCCTGCCGGACACGTTTATCGATCAGGGCGATCCGGCGATGATGCTCGCTTCTGTCGGGCTGGACGCGACCGGGATTGAAGCGACCATTCGGGCCGCAACCGGCCCTTCGGTAGCGCTCACGCGAGTCGCTTAACCTCCCGACCCGGGGCGAGGCTGGCTATTGTGAGGAAAAGTGGTGTAGAGTCACCGGCGTACTAGATGACAGGGAAAAGTCATAGCAGTCTCAAAACAGCTTTTTCGTGAAAGCACCGCTGATTAAGGGCTAGAAGGCCATATCGTAATTTGTCAACTTAAGCCAAATATTGGGACTAGCCCTTATGCTGCGGTAGTTGCGGCCGAAAGCTGAATCCGTAAACGACGCAAGTCTGCCAGGTAATTCAGTCCGGCAATGGCTCGAACCCCATACCAACTCACGTACTCGCCGTCGATGAGCTCAATGGGCTGCGTCAGTCGCATCGTTTCGCGCAATTCGTTGATATGTTCATCGCCAAACGAGTAAGGCTCCGACGACAAGAAGATGCGCTCCGCGTCACGCCAAACGTCGTCGTTTTCAGACAGTTCCGGATAGCGCTTTTCGGCTTGCACAGGCAGCGTTTTCCAGCCGACGGTTTCGAGCATCGCGCTGACGTAGGTGTCGCGCGAAATCGTCATCCACGGGTTT
>JAYUWL010000089.1:0-18610 GCA_043753585.1 Burkholderiales bacterium | reverse complement strand
GGAGCCTGCGGTGGCGATGTGTTTCTTCGCGCCGGGAAGCTTGACCAGCCGTGGGTCGCAGCAGACTTGCCGCAGTTTCAACAGCGCATCGAGAATGTGAATCGTGCTGTTCTTCAAGCCCTTTTTGTCGATGACTTTGCGGATGTCATCGTGAATGGCAGTGCGCAACGATTCGTACATATCGGCCTGCGCGGTCTCCAACTCGATCCAGCGTGTGTACTCGGTTTTCGGCGGCAATTCGGTCAGCACCTGATCGCGACTACGACGCAGGATAAAGGCGCGGATTCGTGCCTTCAGTTTCTTCATCTGCTCGCTGTCGGCGCGCTGCTCAATAGGGTGCCGGAAGATGCGGTTGAAGCCGTCGAGATCGCCGAGCAGACCCGGAATCAGCACGTTGTAGATCGCCCACAATTCACCGAGATGGTTTTCCATCGGTGTGCCAGTGAGCGCGATACGCTGGTGCGCTTTGAGGGCTTGCGCGGACTGATACGTCTTCGCTTTCGCGTTTTTAAGCGTTTGTGCTTCGTCGAAAACAACGACATCCCATTCGATATCGGCGAGCATTTTTTCGTCGCGTTGCAACAGCGGATAGCTCGTTAAAACGATGTCGGCACCGACGAATGCTTTGGCATTTGAACTGCGCTCTGCGCCGTGGTGACGGTGAATTTTTAGCGTTGGGGCGAAGCGTTCGGCTTCGCGTTGCCAGTTGGAAAGGACTGAGGTGGGAGCGATGATGAGGTTGGGTTTGCGGGCCACAGGCACAACGACCGGTTCAGTGCGAGCGGTCGCAGGCAGGCCCCGTAACCGATGCAAGTGCGCCAGCGTCTGCACCGTTTTGCCCAGACCCATGTCGTCGGCCAGCACGCCACCCATGCCCAGCTCATGCAAATGCGCGAGCCACGCCAGACCGTGATTTTGATAGGGCCGCAACGTTGCGCTGAATCCATTCGCAGCGTTCACCGGAACCAGCTCTGAGCCACTGCGCAAACGCTCGCGCATGGTCAACCAGGCGGGATGATCGCGTCCGAAATATTGCACGGTGTCGTTCGGCAAATCAGGCATGAGTGCGGCTTGCAGCATGCTGATTTCGCCAACGCGACCACCCTGAAACCATTCAAACACAGGCGTCAAAATTGCAGCCACCCGATCACCGGGAATACGCACGACCTGCGACGTTTTCACGCGATCTGGAACGGGCACTGAGAGCAGTACGTACTCAACCGTCGGCAGCGCCTTGAGCCATTGCTCGGGGTCACTTTGTGCTGCGATCAGCTTGGCTAGAGCCGGGGCCATGTCGACGCGCTTGCCATCGACGTCAACGCCCAACGACAGGCGAAACCAGCCGTTTTCGTTGCCAGGAGAAAGCTCAAGCGAAGGCTCGGGGATGTCTTCCATCGAGATTGGAAATCCTGCTTCAATTTCTATCGCGAAGCCAGCCATTTGCGCATCCGCCAGTACGGCCGGGCCGCGACCTGACCAGTCGTGATCGGGCAGACCCCACAGCGATTCGCGCAGCGCCTTGATGTCTCGTGCATAGGCAAGCGACGGCTCGATGCGATCGGCCAGATAGAGCAGGCGAGGCATGCGCATTTCCCAGCGCGATTCGACGCGCACGTTGCGCAGGCGTTGGCTCAACACTTCGCTACCCACGCGCTCCTGCTCGACCGCGTGTTCGAGGCCGTTGCGCTGATACGGTAGCAGCTTGCCGTCTGGATAGCGGAACAGCAGTTGCACAGCAGGGAACACCCGGCTTTGCAGGCTTGAATTGCGACCCCAGCCCACCGATACGTCGAACTCGACGAGGGCAAAACGCAATACGGGTGAAGGCACCGGCAGCGGTGCTTCAACATCACTCACTGTCGGGCAACGTGGAATCGCATGGAAATCCGGCAACTCGCGCAGTGCATCGGCAACGAACGCCCATGCGCTGCTGTCATCGGCTTTAAGCGGTGGCAGCGCGACGAGGCGGGCGAGCGTAATAGCACCGACTTTCGTCTGTAGGGGACGCAAGACATTGTTGACGGTGTCAATCACGAGCGGTGGATCGAGTGCGATGATAGGTAGCGTTGATGCAGGATCGCGATCTATCGTCTTTGCTCGCAGACCAACACGCGTGCCAAGCGGTGTTTCAACCTCGTGCCACGCAAGCGTCATTGGCTCGGCGTCAGCCTGGGTCAGGGCTTCGGCGAGCGTCGGCACTTCGGCCGACTTCAGTGCTTTGGTTCGTGCCTCGGTGTCGGTGAAGCCCATCGGTGCGATCCACAGGCGCTGCGTTTCGAGCGCCATCTTCAGGAGTTGCGTGCCGATCACGCCGTTCAATTGCAGAATCGGGCGTGACGACTGCAAGCCAATCGTCGCTGCCAGCATGCGCAAGATCGGCTCGTCTTCTGGCGCGACATAGCTCGGTGTCGCGTGGTTGTGATTGATCCAGCTTAGCGACGCCGCCTGTACGTTGAGTTTGGTCTCGCCGCCCTTCATTTTGCGCGCTTTGGCGATGGTGATTTCGCCGCGCTCGGTGAGCAGATAGGCCACGAAATCGGCGGCGGGCTTTGCGTCTGCGGATGCACCTTTTTCTCCGGGTGCGGGCTGGTCAAAGCCCGCGCGTAACCAGAGCGACAAATCCGGTGAAAGGCCGGTACGTAAGGTGGTCGAGGCTGGATTGTCCGGAGCGACGGCGGGTGGTGGTGTGTAGGAAGAAGCGCCCTCGCCGATTTCGTTTGCCTGCTCGCCGCTCAAGGTGCCGCTGCGCTGTGGCTGCATGGTCGTCCACAGGTAGGCTAAGCCTGCGCCGTGCTTGCAATTGAAGTGAACAGGGCAGGTGCATTCGGCGGCAAAGATGTCTATCCCAAATTCGAAGAATTCCATCTCGACGGTGGTGGTGTAAGGCTCACTTTCTGTGCCTTTGACGGTAGCGACCAGATGCCACACGCGCTCCTCGTCCATCTGCGCGGAGGTGATTTGAATGCGCTTGTCGGTAACGTAGTTGATGCCGCGACGAAAACCCTGCTCACCGAATTCCTTTTCGATATCGATGCGGGCGGATTGCAGGTCAAGAGCTTCGCGCCTGGCGCGGGAGGGGGTGGTCATGCGTTACTTATTTGCCGAATTCGTGTCGATTGCGCTGGGTGGTGTCCCCTCACCCCTGGAGGAAGAGGGTCAGGGAGAGGGGGCGGTTGATCAGCAAGGCTAACTGGACTCTCCATGCTCACCCCTTAACCCCACCCTCTCCCGCAAGGGGTGAGGGGGTCGACTCGCGCCTCATCTAATGAGCCTCATCCCAGTTCGCGCCAACACCAACGTCGGCAACCAAAGGCACACGCAACTTCGCCACACCGGTCATTTTCTCCGCCACTTCAACTCTGACTCGCGCCAATTCATCCTCCGGAACTTCCAGCACTAATTCATCATGAACCTGCATGATGAGTTTGGAGCGAAGTCCCGACGTTGAAAGCCATTCATCCACAGCAATCATGGCGAGTTTGATGAGATCAGCGGCCGTGCCCTGCATCGGCGCGTTGATCGCGGCGCGCTCGGCTCCAGCGCGGCGTGGGCCGTTGCCGCCGTTGATGTCGGTAAGCGTCAGGCGACGACCGAACACGGTTTCGACGTAGCCGTTGGCGCGGGCGGATTCGCGCGTCGCCTGCATGTATTTCGCGACGCCGGGATAGCGCGCGAAATACTTGTCGATGAACTGCTGTGCGGCGTTACGCTCGATGCCGAGCTGCGACGCCAGACCAAACGCGCCCATACCGTAAATCAGGCCGAAGTTCACGGCCTTGGTGTAGCGGCGCTGCTCGCTTGTAATTTCTTCAATCGGCAGACTGAAGATGTCGGCCGCCGTGGCCTTATGAATGTCGAGACCCTTCGCGAATGCGTCCAGCAGCGAAGGGTCCTGCGAGATGTGCGCCATGATGCGCAATTCAATTTGCGAATAGTCGGCCGACACGATCATGCTGCCCGGAGGCGCGATGAAGGCTTTGCGAATTTCGCGACCCTGCGGTGTACGCACGGGGATGTTTTGCAGATTCGGATCGTTGCTCGACAGGCGGCCCGTGATCGCTGTAGCCTGCCCGTAGTTGGTGTGCACGCGGCCCGTGTTCGGGTTCACCATCTTCGGCAGCTTGTCGGTGTAGGTGCTCTTCAGTTTCGACAGCGAGCGATGTTCGAGCAGCAGTTTCGGCAGCGGAAAATCTTCTGCGAGTTCACTCAGAACTTCTTCGTCGGTCGACGGTTGGCCGGTTGCGGTTTTGCGCTTGACGGGCATGCCTAGTCTGGTGAAGAGAATTTCACCGAGCTGCTTGGGGGAGCCGAGATTAAACGGCTGGCCCGCCAGTTCGTAGGCTTTCTGTTCAAGCTCGTTGACCTGCAATCCGAGCTCATGCGACTGCTTTTGCAGCAGCGCGCCGTCAACGAGCACGCCGTTGCGCTCAATGCGCGCGAGCACATCGCGAGTGGGCAGTTCGATCAATTGGTAGATGTATTTGAGCTTGTTGTCCGCGGCAACTAGCGGCCAGATTTCGTTGTGCAATCGCAGCGTGACGTCAGCGTCCTCCGCGCTGTATTCGCTGGCGGCCTCGATGCTGACTTCATCAAAGCCAATCTGCTTGGCGCCTTTGCCTGCGACATCCTCAAACTTGATGGTTTTCTCGTCAAGAAAACGCATCGCCATCGAGTCCATGTCGTGCGGCTTGTGGCTTTCAAGCACGTAGTCTTCGAGCAGCGTGTCGTGCGCGATGCCGCGTACTTGAATCCCGTGATTCAAGAGCACGTGTTCGTCGTATTTGGCGTTTTGCGCGAGCTTTAATTTACTCGCGTCTTCAAACCAGGGTTTGAGTTTGGCGAGCGTTGCGTCAAACGGCAATTGCTCCGGTACGCCAGGGTAGCGGTGCGCGAGCGGGATGTAGACCGCCTCGAATGGCGTCCACGCGAACGAGAGGCCGACGACTCTGGCCAGCATCGGTTCGAGTGAGGTGGTTTCGGTGTCGAAGCAGGTGAGCCCGGCGGCGTTGAGGGCACTGATGAGTTCGTCGAGGTCGGAATCAGTGAGTATGGTTTTGTACTGGCGGGGCTTCTTTTCGGAGCCCCTCGCCCCCGGAGGTAGAGCGGTTGGGGAGAGGAGGACGGTGGATGTTCCAGCCAGGGTGGCTTTAGTGCCACGGTCAGCCTCTCCCGCTGTCGCTCCACTGCGCGACCCGTTTGTCGCTCCCCCCTGGAGGGGGAGAAGAGCCGAGCCGCGCACTTCATTCGCCATCCCCCTGAACTCAAATCGTTCAAAGTAGGCGAGCAACGTTGCGTTATCAGCGGGCGTTGGTGCAAGCGAATCCGGCGCATACGGCAACGTCAAATCACACTTGACGGTCAGTAGCTGTTTTGCCTTCGGTAACCAGGCAAGCGCATTGCGCAGGTTCTCGCCAACAACGCCTGTGATCTTGTCAGCGTTCGCGACAATCGTGTCAAGCGTGCCGTGTTCCGTCAGCCATTTCACGGCCGTTTTTGGCCCCACCTTTGGCACGCCCGGCACGTTGTCGACGGTGTCACCGATGAGGGTCAGGTAGTCAAGAATCTGTGATGACTTCACGCCAAATTTTGCAATGACGCCCGCTTCGTCGAGCAGCTCGTTCGACATCGTGTTTTTGAGCGTGATGTGGGGACCCACGAGTTGCGCGAGATCCTTGTCGCCGGTCGAGACGACGCATTCGATGTTGGCCGCTTCCGCCTGACGTGCCAGCGTTCCAATCACATCGTCCGCTTCAACCCCGCTTTCAACAATCAATGGCCAACCCTGCGCCTTGATGATTTCGTGAAGTGGCGCGATCTGCGGACGCATTTCGTCCGGCATTGGCGAGCGGTTCGCTTTGTATTCGGGATACCAGTCGTCGCGAAATGTTTTGCCCGGTGCGTCGAAGATCACGCCGAAGTAATCGGGCCTCTCCTTGTCGACCAGCAGTCGCAGCATCGAGAGCACGCCGCGAATCGCGCCTGTGGGTTCGCCCGCCTTCGTGCGCAGGTCCGGCAACGCGTGAAAAGCGCGGTAGAGATATGATGAGCCGTCAACAAGAACGAGCTTTTTACGGGAATCAGACATGGCGGCGAATTTTGAGAGCACTAAGGCAAAGATTGAGCAGCTAAAGAGCGCGGTGGGCGAGGCTGACTTGACGCCGGGGCAAGAGGCGTGGCGTGCGTTGCAGATTATGTCGGAGTTCGTCTACGCGACCGAGAAGCTGCGGCCGGTGCAGCCCGCAGTGTCGATCTTTGGCTCGGCACGCATCAAGGCTGACAATCCCTGGTATGCGCGCTCCATCGCCATCGCGCGACTGTTGTCGGACTCCGGATTCAGCGTGATTTCGGGCGGTGGGCCGGGGATCATGCAAGCGGTCAACGAGGGCGCTTTTGCGGGTAAAAGTCTGTCCATCGGCCTGAACATTCAGTTGCCGCATGAGCAAAGCGGCAATGCGTTTCAGGACATGGGGATTTCGTTCAAATATTTTTTCAATCGCAAGCTCGCGTTTGTACGCACGTCGGCGGCGTTGATCTGCATGCCGGGCGGATTCGGTACGCTCGATGAATTGACGGAGGCGCTGACGCTGATACAGACCGGGAAAGCGCGGGCCATCCCGATCATCCTGGTCGGCAAGGAGTTCTGGGGCGGGTTGCATGACTGGATGCGCGCGAGCTTGCTGCGCGACAAGCTAGTCTCGCCGGGTGACATCGAGCTCATGCAGATCATGGAAGAACCGCAGGAAATTGTCGACGCGATTTTTGATGCGTATGAACGCATGGGATTAAGGCCAACCAAAGAAGAGCGGCAGCAGATTTTGGGGATTTGAGTGAGATTGGTCGATCATCAGCTTTTTCATAAAAGAACCGCTATATATGGGCTAGGTTGGTATTTGTGCGAAAAGTCGATTTTCTGCATTAATAGGGATTTAGCCCTCATAAAACGGTCGTTTCAGCCTAAAGCTGTAGCGATCAGGCCGTGCTGAATAGTGATGTCGCGCTGGCGAAACGGCTGGCGCAGGAAACCGGCGAGTTGCTGCATACGCTTCGCCTGACCTCAAACCTTGAAGGGCGCGCGCTGGGCGATGCTGGGGACAAGCAGGCGAACGTTTTTTTGCTGCGGGAGTTGGCTTTGCGCCGGCCGGACGATGCGGTGCTTTCGGAAGAGTCGCACGATGACCGCCTGCGCCTGAATTCAACGCGCTTGTGGATCATTGATCCGCTGGACGGCACGCGCGAATATCGCGAGTTTCGCGGCGATTGGGCCGTTCACGTGGCGCTGGTTGATCAGGGCGCAGTCATTGCTGCGGCTGTAGCGCAGCCCTCTCGCGGTGAAGTTTTTTCGTCTGTGGCAACGCCAACGCCCGCGTTGTCGAAGCGCGTCATCGTGGTCAGTCGCTCGCGCCCGCCCGCCAAAGGAGAGGCGATTGCACAAGCGCTTGACGCGACGCTCGAGCCGATGGGCTCGGCGGGTGTGAAGGCGCTTGCTGTGGTGCGCGGTGAGGCACTTGCCTACATACACGAAGGTGGCCTCAACGAATGGGACGCCGCCGCGCCGATTGGTGTGGCGCTGGCGCACGGGCTGCATGTGTCCGACTTGCTGGGACGAGAGATTGTGTTCAATCAGCACGATGTCGTGCTTCATGGCGGGCTGGTGCTGTGTCGTCCCGAATGTGCGACGGCGATTTTGACGATTATGAAAACCGCTCCCCTGTGAAAGGGGCTCCGCCGCGACCACTCGACAGCCTTGTCGCCGATTGGGTCGCGGCGCGCCTTTAGCCCTGAGTGTGTCGAAGGGCGCTCCTGCAGACGATGGCCTCCGCTAAATCCGCAACCGCTCCACTACGCGCCCATTCTGCAAATGTTCGCTGATAATTTCATCCACATCGGCTTCGGTTTCGTAGTGATACCAAATCTCCTCCGGGTAAACGACGATCACCGGGCCTTCTTCACATCGATCAAGGCAGCCCGCATTGTTCACGCGCACTTTGCCCTGACCAGACAGGCCCATCGATTTGCACTTTTTCTTCGCGTAGTCGCGCAGATCGCTGGCGCAACGCTCACCACACGAAGGTCGTCCATCGTCGCGTTCGTTGGTGCAGAAAAAAACGTGATGTTTGTAGTAACTCATAAGGGCATCTCTAAAATTCATTTCTGGGGCGCATTGTGTCGTTGCACCGTGCTCGCACTTTTGTCACAATCGCTCATGTACCAGGGCGGTAATAAAGATTGCTGAGCGCGCTGCGCCTAACACTGCATCCCTATAACTGAATTTTAGAGGTGCCCTTTGACTAACGTTGCTTCACTTCACTCAATTATGGCTGGCCCGCTCGCTCACCTCCGCGTTCTCGATCTCACCCGTGTGCTTGCAGGGCCGTGGTGCACACAAACGCTGGGCGATCTTGGGGCGGATGTCATCAAGGTGGAGCGGCCCGACACCGGCGACGACACGCGCGCGTGGGGCCCTGCGTGGCTCAGTGATAGCGAGGGCAGAGACACAAGCGATTCGGCGTACTTCTCCAGCTGCAATCGCAACAAGCGCTCGCTCACGGTCGACATTTCGAAGCCTGAAGGTCAGGCCTTGTTGCGTGAGCTCGCAGTCAAGTGTGACATTCTGGTTGAGAACTACAAACTTGGAGACTTGAAGCGCTACGGGCTCGACTACGCGGCTTTGGCGCAGATCAACCCGAAGCTCGTTTATTGCTCAATCACGGCCTACGGACAGGACGGTCCTTACGCGCAGCGACCGGGCTACGACTTGCTGTGTCAGGCCGAGGGCGGGCTCATGGCAATCAATGGTCATGCCGACGTGGAGGATGGCGGCCCCGGTGGCGGCCCCGTCAAGGTCGTCATCGCAGTCACCGACGTGCTCTCCGGCCTCAATGCAACCATCGCCATCCTCGCCGCGATTGAGGCGCGCCACACGACCGGAAGCGGCCAGCACATCGACATCGCGCTGCTCGACTCGATCGTGCAGTTCGGCGCGAACCAGATTGCAACCTATTTCATCACGGGCAAAGTGCCGAAGCGCGTCGGCAACGCGCATGTGAATCTCGCGCCCTACCAGTCATTCAAAACCGGCGACGGCTACATGATCGTAGGCGCGGGCAATGACGGTCAATGGCGAAAACTATGTTGTGCGATGGGCGCGGCTGAATTGGCCTACCGCCCCGAGTATCTTGAGATGAAGGATCGCAACGCCAATCGTGGACAGCTGGTGCGCGATATGGAGGTGATTCTGACTAAATATCCCACGCAGCACTGGCTCGACACCTTCGCAAGCCTGGGCATTCCTCACGCACCGATCAACACCTACGATCAGGTGTTCGCGCATCCGCAGGTTCGGCATCGCGGCCTGCGCATGGCGATGGAGCGTCCAACAGAGCAGGGCGGTGGCAGCATCGCGATGGTGAAGAGCCCGATTCGAATGAGCGACACACCGGTGACCTATCGCCACGCACCGCCAGTCAAGGGTTCCAGTACAAACGCGGTATTGCGTGATGTGCTCGGCAAAACGGATGAGGAAGTCGCGGCGCTAAACGCCAGGGGCGTGGTTTAGCGTCGCGCCAGGGGCGTGGTTTAGCGTCGCATCAAAGCGTCGCGAAACGCCGGGTACAACACCATATTGCCATGCGCGCTCAGGTGATCACCGTCAAAAAATAGCGGTTTGCCGTCGACAACTGCACTACAGGTTTCACCGGGACACAAAACCGGGAACGGATCCCAAATGTTGATCGCTGGATTTGCCGCGGCCAGTTCGCGCATGCTCGTGAGCATAGGAGCGCGGAGGACTTCCAGTTCGGCGCGAGGCTGAACTATGCCGCCGCGACAAATCGGATTGCCTGCGTTGAACCAGTCCGCACATCGAAAAGTTGGGCTTTTGAAGATCGGTTTCGGCGCTTCAAACAAAATTCTTAGACCGGGTGCGGCCAGCGGGGTCAGCCACTCCGGGGCTTCCGCGCGAGCTTGTTGCGCCCATGTTTTTGCGGTGTCGCTTCTCGCGGTGGCCAGCACCTCTTGCTCGTCAAACGCGGCCCACTGATCAGCGTAACGCCATTGTCGAAGCGATGCCAGAAACACCACGTCACCCGGTTTCGCGAGTCCCGCGACGTCGGCTACCGCTGCGCGTGCGAACTCGATGCAGCCGGGTGGACGACCCACTGTCATCGGCATTTTGAGATCAAGCAGTCCGCAACCTGCAGAGGTGTAGACGCTGACCGCGACACCCGTCTCGGTGCTCAAACGGTCAAACATTGGCAGATAGGCGGTCGCGTGCGAGTCACCGATAGTAAAAAGTTTTTCTGGCGCAACCGCAACCGGGCAACCTGACGGCACATACGAGATCACCTGCCCTCCCGCCAATGTGCGAAAGGCCATGTCCACTTTGCACGGCGGCTTCAGCCCCGCGACTGGCGGCATGCGGCCAGTGACATACCAATCTGTTGCGTTGCGCGACACGATGGACAAGCCAAGTACAGGCTGCGAAGCGAACAGCCCCTTCGTGATTCCCCAGCCTGCAACCAGCGCGACCAGGAACACGGCAACCCGGAGCACTGGCGTGCGTCGTTGCAGTGCAGGATGATGGCGAATCGGCAATTCAATCCATCGGTACGAGGCGGTAGCCAGCGCAAAGGTGACGGCAATGGCGATGAGCTGAGTAAGCCATTGGTCAATGCCAGTTGTCCATCGCAGCAACACGTAAACCGGCCAATGCCAGAGATACAACGAGTACGAGCGCTTGCCGATCCACACCAACGCCCGATGAGCAAATAGCCGACGCAATGGATGCGCCACATCGGCCTGCGCGCCGCCGATCAAAAGTGCTGCGCCGACCACGGGCGGCACGCCCCAGAACCACGGAAACTGCGCATTGTTGGCGTAGGCGAAGGTCACGCCGATGGCGGCGATGCCAAGCCACGGCGTGACATTGGCGAACAACCCGCGCCGTGTTGCCGCGCCACCGCCGTTGGCAGTCATCTGAAACAGCACGACCCCTGTCGCCAGCTCCCAGAAGCGAAACACGATTCCGTAAAACGCTGATGTCGGCGCGTTCTCCATTGCCCAAATGCAGCCCACCAGCGAAGCAACCCCGAGTCCAATCAGGCTGGCCGTAGCAATGCGGCGCGTCAGCGTGCGCCGCGCGGCAACCCATAGAAAAAACAGGAACGGAAATACCACATAAAACTGCTCCTCGACGCCGAGCGACCAGGTATGCGTGTACGGGTTGAATTCAGCACGCGGCGCAAAGTAGGTGTCGACATTGGTTTGCAATACCCAGTTGCTGAGTCCGTAGAACGCATACAGGCCGGTGCGCTCGTTGAATTCGCTGAGCCACGCACGCGGCACAAACAGTGTTGCAAACAAAGCCGTCGTCAGCAGCACCAGAATCAGAGCGGGGCCGATGCGGGCCAGGCGGCGTGCGTAGAAAAACGCGACAAAGCGGTCAAACCGCAGCAGGTGGCCATCTCGTTCACTGGCAACATTCGCGAGTGAAGCGCTCACCACAAAACCAGAAATCACAAAGAAAATATCGACACCGACGAAACCGCCCGGCAGGATCGCGCCGCTGAGGTGATAGAGCATCACCGAGATCACTGCCAGCGCGCGGAGTCCGTCAATGTCGTTGCGGTAGACGGTGTTTGAGGTTGCGTTGTTACTCGTCATTTCATACCGATTTCAGCAGACCAGCGTCGGCTCGCACCACGAATCGTCGTTCGGTTTCCTGCCACTCATCACTCCGTTTTTCGAGGCACGCATACATACGCGGCATCGCCGGATCGTTGGGCCAGTTGCTAACGGCCGCGTCGCCGCGGTAAGGGCCCAGCCATTCGCGGCTTGAGAGGTTTCGCCATAGCAAAGCTTCCCCGTTCGCAGCGCTATCCGGTAGCTCACTCGCATCGGTTTGCCAAAGTCCCCGTCCATGGGTCGGTGACAGTTCTGCCGGTATCGCGACGTCGATTGATGGGTGGAAAACATAGCCGCGCGCAAGCGCGTAATTTTCGACGATCAATTGATCCGGCGAAAGGGTCTCACCGCACGAATCTTCCAGCCAGCGCGATATTGCTACGCGGCCAAATTCTGTATGGCCGAGGTCAGTCTGACGTGTCGTCATCTTGCCAAATTTGTCGCTCATGCGATCAAAAGCACGCGGTCCGATGCAGCCATCGATGCCAAGTTCGGGGCGAAGGTTCAGGTAGTACTTCACGGTCACTTCCAGCGTTTCGATCACGCCGTCGTGGCGCAGCAGCACGATGTCGAACTCTCCCAGCGTGCGACCGCCATTCCTCACCATCAATCCGCGGGTGGAAGCTCGCACATCGGGGCGAGTCGCCTGCCAGAACAACACGAGCTTTTCGAAGGTATGACCGAGCGGCGTGTTGGTGAGCGGATCCCCGAGTGAGCGCGTCAGGAATTCTGGAGCATTATCCTGTGCGCGCAGCCAGTCAGCGCAACGATTGAGTTCGCTGGCCGCCCACTCATCGCTGCGAAGTCTGCCTTGCCATGCGGTATTGGCGGGGTCAAATAGCGACGGCGAGCCTATCGCCCATGCGAGTCGGCGCACGTCCGCGTCACGCAGCGAGCGCAACGATTCAGTCAACGAAATTTGCACGGACTGGCGAACAGCTCAGAGCGCGAGAATGCGCTTTAAAAACGCGCCAATCGCATCGATTTCCTCTGCGCACACCGAGTGAGCCATACCGTATTCGTGCCACTCGATTTTATAGCCATGAGTTTCCAGACGTGCTTTGGAAAGCTTTGCCAGCGCCACCGGAATCACCGTATCATCTGAGCCATGCACCATCAAAACAGGAATGTTTCGATTGGCCATCGCCGCTTCGCCGCCGAGTGTTTCGACGCAGGCAAGATAGGTCGACAGCGCCATGATGCCGCCGAGCTTTTCGCTGTGCCGCAGCCCGGTTTGCAGCGCGATCACGCCGCCCTGCGAAAACCCGGCGAGCACGATGCGATCAGACGAGATGCCTTTGCTGCGCTGATCCGCGATCAGAGCGGAAATCGCGGCCTGACTGCTGCGAACACCGGCTTCATCAGCGCGTTTGTCGATCTCGGCAGACGCGATGTCATACCACGCAGGCATGACGTATCCGCCATTGATTGTGACCGGCATCGATGGCGCGTTGGGAAATACGAAGCGCACGCTGTGGTCGCGTGGCAAACCCAGCTCCGGGACTACCGGAACAAAGTCCTTACCATCTGCACCCAGGCCGTGCAGCCAGAGAACACAGGCAGTAGCGGGGGAGGGCGGGTCAAGTGTGATGCAGTCGAGCATGAGGGCGGCAGAGGGAAAAGTTACGGATCAAACTGATTTTAGGCCCCAACGTTCGCCCCGCGCCCCCGGATGCGCCTGCACTCCGCCATCGCAGCGACCGCCGCCATCGCAACGATCGCAACGATTAGCGCACGAGCGCTCCCGCCCGATCAATCGTCACAAAGTCGACGTAGTTACTACCGCCGCGCTTCATGTCGGAGAAGTCGACGCTGTACCCGCCTAAATCCAGCGAGCGCAGATTTTTCAGCGCCAGTGAAAGCGTTTCTGGCGTTCCCGTGCCTTTCGAGCGCTGCAAGCTTGCGATTAACACGCGTGCAGTGACGTAGCCTTCAAACGAGCGTGCACCGTAGTCCGGCGACGGCTGTCCCGCCTTCAGTTTGAGGTATTCGCGGATCACCGGTAGCGAGGTGCGAGTATCGATCGGACCCACGGTGGAAGCGACATAGCCGCGAACTTGCTCCTTGCTCAGCTGCTTTTGCAAATACGCCACGTCAACAGGTGATGGGCCAACCAGCATGGCATTGCCGCCGCGCTGCTTGTAGAGCTTGATGAACTGTGCCGCCGGCGCGGAAACTGCGGCCAGAAAGATGGCCTGGACGTCAGCTTTGAGGAGCGCGGTCACTGCCGGTTCAACGTTCCCGGTAATTCGGTCATATGGGCTGCGGGCGACGAGATCGACCTTGTATTTGGGGGCGAGAACCATGGCGCTGTTGAGCAAATCCCGACCGTAGCCGTCGTCCTGATAGAGAACAGCGATTCGGGTCAGCCCCATGCTGCTCAACTGGGCGAACAGTTGGTTAACCTCGTCAGCATAACTGGCTTTGGTTAAATAAATTCCGGGCTTGCCAATGACGCTGTTCGCTCCGGAACTCGGGCCAACGAGCGAGAGCCCTGTGTCGGACAGCACGCCCGATTTAATAAGCGCTTCCGCGTTGGCAGTGCCGACCGTGGCAGCGAGTGCAACAGGATTTTCTTTGGCAATGACTTCTCTGGCAAGTCGCACCGTTTCGTCCGGTTTGTAGCCATCGTCAAGCGTGACCAGGCGAATCAACGAGCCATTGACTCCGCCCGACGCGTTGACCGAATCAAATCCGAGCCGCAGTCCCGCTGTATAGGCCTTGCCGGAACTCGCCTGCACGCCCGTCTGCGGCGCAATTTGTGCAATGACTATGTCTTTGGCATGAACTGTAAAACCTGTGAACAGGCAAAGTATTGCTAAAAGCGAGCACTTTGGGTTAACTAAACGTTCAAATCGAGTTAGATTCGGACGATTCAACATGGCTGCCTTCAGAGAAAAATATCACGATGGTCTAATAGTACATTGTCATATGGCGGCTCTCGAATTAAATCACTGCGAACGCAACGCAACGCAACCGTGCCGTCGCTGTGTGACGTCGCGTAGGTTCCTGTTTTGCAACGGCGCGGTGGTCAAAAGTGCGCGCGGTAAAGTAACCATTCAGACACGTACATTGCAGTTTTTTGCTTCGTAATCAACACAACCCAAACGAAGCCAGCACACAGGCCTCCACCGACTTTGTTGACGTCGTTCATACCGAGTGGACTCGAATCTCAATCCTCTTGTGTGCATGACGCAGGCAGGAT
The DNA here is from genome assembly GCA_043753585.1 of Burkholderiales bacterium. Classification (GTDB taxonomy): domain Bacteria; phylum Pseudomonadota; class Gammaproteobacteria; order Burkholderiales; family Casimicrobiaceae; genus Casimicrobium. The sequence continues at coordinate 3,723 of JAYUWL010000089.1, read as the reverse complement.
TTGGGGCCGTTTAAGCCAGCATGGTGCGTAGCAAAAACCGCACGCACGCGTGTTCATGAAGAAGCGCCAGGAGAACCGCTTAAAAAATCAGGTGCACTTTCATGCTTTGTGACCGATCCGCCGCCATCGCAAAAGCATCGTTCGCCGCAGTCATTTTATAAGTATGGGTTAGCAGCGACGACACATCAATGAGCTCGTGCGCCAGCTCATGCACTGCCGCACCGTACTCAGTGTCAAAGCGGAACGCGCCGAGCAAATCCACTTCGCGCGACACGAACCGGTTGACCGGAATATCCGCAGTTGGCACACCCAGCATTCCGACCTGAACCACGCAGCCACCCGACGCCGTCGCCTGAATCGCCGAGGTGATCGCCGCAGCGTTGCCCGAGCATTCAAAGGACACGTCAAATGTGCCTTTGTTGGCATACCAGCTCTCGACCTTTGCAGCTCCCGAAATGGCATTTACGGCCTCGTCAATGCCCAGTATTTCGGCCCGCTTCAGCGCAGCGTCAGCCACATCGGTAACGGCGATATGCGCAGCACCGGCACGCCTCGCCGCAACAACGCAGAGGCTGCCAATCGGGCCTACACCCGTCACCAAAACGCTCTTGCCGACGAGCGAACCGGCACGCCGTACTGCATGCAACGCCACCGCCAGCGGTTCCGCCATCGCCGCAGTTCGAAAATCGCAGCTTTGGGGCACCACAAAACACTGCGCCTCGGTCGCCACGATTACTTCACGAAACACACCCTGAATATGCGGAAAAACGGCCGCGCTACCGTAAAAATTCATCTTCAAACAAAGGTGGCCTTTTCCGGCAATGCAGGTGCGGCAAACGCGGCACGGCTGATTCGGGTTAATGGCGACGCGATCCCCTTTTTTGACACTTGAAACGCCGGCCCCAATCTCAACGACTTCGCCGGAGACTTCATGCCCGAGACAGAGCGGTTGCATCACCGCGAAGTCGCCAACCCGGCCCTTGCCAAAGTACGATAAATCGCTGCCGCAAATACCGCCGGCGCCGAAACGAACTTTGACTTGCCCGGCACCCACGGCGGGGTCGTCTCCTCGTTCGAGGCGCAAATCTTTTGCGCCGTAAAGCATTGCCATCAACATCGTCAAATCTCCTTTACGTTCCAGTTTAGCCGCAGAAGCTGTCGCGTTCGCTGACGGGCCATTGTTTTGAAATGCCCCGATACCGCTACGCGAATCAAGGCTACATTTGCGTTATGCATACACCTCATCCTCTATTCGACCTGACCGGCAAACGTGCGCTTGTGACGGGCTCGTCGCAGGGCATCGGCCTCGCGCTCGCGCAGGCACTCGCCAGCGCCGGCGCACACGTCATCATCAATGGACGCGACGCCGAGAAGTGCGAGCGCGTGGCGGCAGACTTTGCGTCGCGCGATGAGGCGGCCAGCGTGCGCGCTTTCGACGTTACCGACGCGGCGGCAGTGCAAGCAAATGTCGAAGGCATCGAACGCGACATAGGCGCCATCGATATTCTGGTCAACAACACCGGCATCCAGATTCGTAACGCCTTCACCGATTTTCCGCTCGCGGATTTTCAGCGCCTGATGGACACCAACGTGACGAGCGCGTTCAATGTCAGCCAGGCAGTCGTCCGCCACATGGTGACGCGTGGTCGTGGCAAGATCATCAACGTCTGCTCGGTGAATTCGGAGCTCGGGCGCGCGAATATCGTGCCCTATGTCACCACCAAGGGCGCGCTCAAAATGATGACCAAGAGCATGTGTGTGGAGCTGGCAAAGCACGGTATTCAGGTGAACGGATTAGGGCCCGGTTATTTCGATACCGAACTGACACAGGCGCTGGTGCAGGACCCGGCATTTACTGCGTGGCTAAAGCAGCGCACACCCGCTGGGCGCTGGGGCCGCGTCGATGAACTCAAAGGCGCAATCATCTTCCTCGCTGCGCCTGCGAGCGACTTTGTGAATGGTCACATTTTGTATGTCGATGGCGGGATGACCGCAGGGGTGTAGTTTTGTAGGAGCGGCTCCGCCACGACAACATTTCCGCAGCGCCGCCGGATCCCGGCAGAGCCGCTTTTACAGTCCGTGCGGCATCACTTTTTCGATCTGCCCAATCCGCTCTCGCCACGCTCCCGGAATCGCCACCGACTTCTTCTCCTGCGCGTTGGCGTAAACGTAGATGAGTTCGCCGTCAATCAAATGCTCATTGCCGTGAAAAATCGCGATGGCGATGGTCATGCTGCTGCGTCCAAGTTTCGCGCAGCGGACGCCGATGTCGAGCTCATCGTCAAAGCCGGCTGAACCGTGATATTCAATCTGCGCTTTACGTACGAAAAGTTCAACGCCTTCCTTCTGCTGCCCAATCGGATCACGCAGTCCCGTGGCGCGCCAATATTCGGTGAAGGCCACATCGAAGTAAAGCAGGTAATTGCCGTTGAACACCACGCGTTGCAGGTCCACCTCGGCCCAGCGCACGCGCAGGCGGTGGAAGAAAGTGAATTCAGTTTTTTGTGTCATGCGTTGATGCTAGTCAAAGCTGACTTTTGGCAGCGTTCCGGGAATCGCTAAGCTCATTGGCTTTTGGCTGAATAGACTATTAAACCAGTGCTTGACTCATAATTAATAGGAAGTCGACTAACGCACTATATTGGCTTTAGCCGCTATGCGTAGGGCATCGCAGAAGAAAGCTGCAACAGATTTCCATGCGCTGCCCGCGAAATATTGATGGAGACAAACGCGCCAAAAACGGTTAAATTTCGGGTGTTGCAAAAAAGGTCAACATAATTGACCTAATAGCCCAATTTCAAGCATGCAGCGGCGATCCCGAAAAGCGTGCGTCATCAAGGAGTGCCACCGATGTCCCAAGCCCCGCTTCCCGTCTCATCACTGCCGGAGGCCGTGCAGAAGGCCATCACTGACGTCGCGCTCGACGACCGGTTTACGCTGCCCTCGGGCCGCATGTACATGAACGGTTCGCATGCGCTGTTGCGTCTGATGATGCTGCAAAGGCAGATCGACGAACGGGCGGGGCTCAACACAGGGGGTTTTCTTTCCGGCTATCGCGGTTCGCCATTGGGCGCGATTGACCAGAACGCCTGGAAAGCGAAAAAGCACCTGGCCAAATCGCACATCACCTTCGTTCCCGGTGTCAACGAAGAACTCGCCGCTACCGCCGTGTGGGGAACGCAGCAACTGAATTTGTATCCGCAAGCCAAGTACGACGGCGTGTTCGCCATGTGGTACGGTAAGGGGCCCGGTGTGGATCGCTGCGGCGACGTGTTCAAGCACGCGAACCACGCAGGCACCAGCAAACACGGCGGCGTGCTTTTGATCGCGGGCGATGATCATGGCGCGAAGTCGTCGACGCTGCCGCATCAGTCCGATCACGAATTTATCAGCGCGGTCATTCCAGTTTTGTATCCAGCGGGCGTGCAGGAATACCTCGATCTTGGTGTGCATGGCTATGCGATGAGCCGCTATTCCGGTTGCTATGTCGGCATAAAGGCGGTGACCGATACGGTTGAGTCCACAGCGAGCGTGATCGTCGATCCGGATCGCATCAAGCCGATCATCCCGACCGATTTTCCGCTGCCCGAAGGCGGCGTCAATATTCGCTGGCCGCACACGCCGCTTGAGCAAGAAAAGCTCATGCACGATTACAAAATCTACATGGCGATTCACTACGCGCGGGTGAACAAGTTAAATCACATCGTGATCGACTCGCCGCGC
>JAYUWL010000088.1:0-6201 GCA_043753585.1 Burkholderiales bacterium | reverse complement strand
CGTACGAGATCCCAGCTAACAGGTGCGAGAGTCGACTCATCGAAGTCATTGATGTCGAAGCAAACAAGTCGGTTGTCGCCTTTGTAACTGCCGAAATTTTCGAGATGCAAGTCGCCGCAGATCCATGCAGTCGGAGCATCGGCGGGCAAAGCGTCCGCACGCAAACGATCATAAAAGAGGTGACAAGTCCCCCGCAGAAATACATATGGGCTGCTGCGCATCTTTGCGTATTTCATCGCTAGCCGTTCGGGGTCGCGACCGACATTGAAATCGAGGATGTTTTGAACAATATTCACTACGTAACGTGCTTCCTGTGAATCGACTAACCGTAGATGGTACTGACAATTGTTTTGGTACTCAGTCAGCGCAAAGCGCACACGCGTTTTCTGCCTCTCTGTCACGCCAGCGTAACAAAAAATTCCTAACGTTAGCGGCTAATTAGTCGAGATCCTGCGCCTGCATAGCAACAACGGTGGAGCGGTGCGGTTCTTTATCAATCCTTCCCTTGATTGCTATGCGAAAAATGCGAACCTCCCATGCTCTTGCCGTAGCGCTGCTGTTAGCTGCGCTGACATTGCCTTTATCTCTGCAGGCCAAAGATTTGATTGTCGGGCAAAGCCTTGACTTATCTGGTGCCACAAATCTCGGCAAGGACTTCTCTAACGGCATCCGCACCTACTTTGACTCGGTGAACGCGCGCGGCGGAGTTCGTGGAAGGAAGATTCAATTCATTCAGCTCGATGATGGCGGTCGTTCGGCGGATGCACAGATCAACATCGCGAAATTGCTGCGCGAGCAGGAGGCCGACGTGCTGATCGCGCCAACGAGTGCTGAGACGCTCTCAGCAGCAGCCAAAATGCCGATACTACGCTCCACCGCGCTTTCCCTTCTCGGGCCGCCGACCGGCGCTGAAGTTGACGCATCTGGCGGATCGTTTCGCGTGCTCGTGCTGCGCGCAACGTTTCGCGAGGAAGCGAAGAGTCTCCTCGACACATTACGAACGTTCAATGACGGTGCCATCGCACTCGTACGCGGCGACGGACCTGATGCGGGGGCGAGCCATTCAGCGTTACGCGAGGAGGTGATGGAGCGCAAATTGAAGATTGCTTTCGAAGGTACGACGGCGCTTTGGCTGGCGAAAAAGCCCTCCCCGGAGCGCATCGGTGCGGTCATCATTAGCGGCGACGCGATTGGCGTCATGTCTGCGCTGAAGCAGGCGCGTCGCGCCGCACCGCAGGCCATATTGATGGGCTTTTCAACCGTCGACCATCGGACGCTGCTTGAGCTTGTAGGAACCGCAGCCAAGGGAATGATGATCACTCAGGTGGTTCCTCCGCCGGGCAAGACGATTCATCCGTTCCAGCGCGAGCATCGAGCGCTCATGAAGCAGTACCGAGATGAGCCACCATCGCAACACACGCTTGAGGGCTACATCGTGGCGCGCATGCTGGTGGCGGCGTTTGAGCGCGTTGACGGCGAGCCTTCTGCGACAAAGGTTAGCAGCGCACTTCGAGCAGTCGGTTCAATGGATTTCGGTCCGATGCGCATCAGTCCACGCGCCGATAACGCCACGAGTCGCTACGTCGATATCACGGCGATTTCGTCAAAGGGCGGCCTTGTAGAGTGACGCTCCAGAGTCCGACGCACGATTGTCACTGATTGGTCTTTTTTCTGTAATGCGCGGCGCCGACCATCAAGCGTGAGCAGAAATTTTTCGAAACCCGATCAGGACTCTCTCATGAAGCACCTCAAAAAATGCCATGCAACAAAACTTCTGGCGATCGCCACAAGTGTTGCCTGCCTCAACGCCTCTGCCGCACAGGCGGCCACATTTCCGACAATTGACGGAAAGGCACCGCGGGTGATCGGCTATCGTGGTGCGCCAGGCTATGTCCCTGAACACACGCTGGAATCTTACCGACTGGCCATCGCGCTGGGGGCGGATGTCATTGGGCCTGATCTGGTTTCAACCAAAGACGGCGTGCTCATCGCTCGCCACGAGCCCATGCTCGGCGGCACCACAAACGTTGGGAGTATCGCCAAATTCGCGAGCCGTCAACGCAAGATGATGGTCGATGGCTATGAGTACAACGACTGGTTCTCGATTGATTTCACAGTGGCGGAAATCAGGGAGCTACGTGCCCGCGAACGCGTCGCTGGCCGCAACACCCAGTTTGACGGGGCGTTTGAGATTGTCACGTTGCAGGACGTGATTGATCTTGCGAAGAAAGAAAGCATCCGGACTGGGCGGACGATTCACATTTATCCAGAGACAAAGCATCCGACGTGGCACTCAGGCCTGGGCTTTCCCCTCGAACAAAAACTGATCGATACACTTAACGCTGCGAATTAAACTAAAAAAACCGATCCGGTTTTTATCCAGTCTTTTGAAGTGGGAAATCTCAAAAAACTGCGCACGATGACCGATCTGCGCCTGGTGCAACTGACGGGTTGCTACGACAACGATCTTGCTACCGGTAATTGTCTCTACATTCCGAAAGACCCCGATAGCGCACCGTGGGACTTCATCGCGACCAATGACAGTCGGTTGTATTCAGACATGATGACGCCGATTGGCCTGGCCGAGATCAGAAAGCATGCCGACGGTATCGGCCCCTGGAAGCGTCAGTTTATTGGCGTCAAAGCCGTTTCTCTTGATGCCAGCGGCAAACCACAGGATGTCAACGGCGACGGCGCAGTCAACGAAGTAGACGGCGTATCGATCAAGAACTCCAACCTGATTGCCGACGCAAAAGTCGCAGGACTGTTCATCCATCCGTACACGATGCGAAGCGATGTGAACATGGCGCGCGATTATGCGGGTGGCGGCGCTGGAATCGGCGGCGTTCGCAACGTCGCAGCTGCATTTGCGGAATATTCGCAACTGTTCGCATTGGGCGTGGATGGCATGTTCTCTGACTTTCCGAACGACGAGTACGATGCGCGCGCGATGTATGCAGCGGACCAGACCTATGTCATCGAATATGCCTTCGCCACCGCGAATGGCTCGCGCTACTTGCGCACGGGCGCACGTGACGCGAGCGTGATCGCTCTGGCAAACCTGAAATCGACCCCGATGACCCGCACGACGGATATCTTCAAGGCTTGGTCTACCAATGCGCAAGGGACACGTCCGGTTTGCCGCTATTTTGACGCGGCCAACGCTCACCATCTGTACAGCATCGACAGCAACCAGTGCGCGGCTTACGGCGCTGCGGGCTTCGCTGACGAAGGCGTGGCGTATTACGCTTCGGTCATAGCCGGGTAGCTGCGCGACCGACACCAATCCGGTGTCACACTACGTACGCACGGTGGGCAGCGTTGTGTTTGAGCGCTACAGCGCAGCGACCGATCCGAAGTTCACGGACTTCACCAAGGTTGCAGCTCCGGTGTTCTGTGTGCCGAAGTAGCGGATATTGCAGGCGAACCACGGCGGCGATGCCAGAATCGCTACCGTGCGTCGTGATGCAGTCGGTTTGATTGCCCGTTGTTTGACCACACTTCATGAGTTGGCTGCGACCTCCTACGGCAGCGATGAAGCAGGATTGATTTGCGCCTATCTTTTTGACGCAGGCGAACCGCAGGCGGCCACTGCTGTGAACGCCGCGCAGGCCGCATCGTGGCTTGCTGCATCCCCGGAACACGCCAGCCCGGAGGGCAGCACCTACAGGTGGCTGCACTTTAATTTAAGCCGCGTCAGAGCTGAGCCTTGGCTCACACAACACGCGGGTCTTGCCGATACTTTCTTCGAAGCGCTGCACGACGGGCTTTTTTCAACGCGCATCGAGCGCTCGGACGACGCGCTGATTGCGCTCATCAACGATGTTCATTTCGACTTCAGTTTCGAGCCGTCAGATATCTCGACGCTGTGGATCAGCGTTGGTCCGCATCTGGTGATTACGGCGCGCGCGACGCCGTTGCGCTCAGTAGATGCACTGCGTGCTGCGGTAAAGGCAGGTGATGCACCGCGCTCCAGCACCGAGCTGTTGGAACACTTGCTGCGCGCGCAGGCCGATGTGTTGGTCAACATCGTGCGTGGCGTGACCACTCGCATTGACAACATCGAGGATGCTTTACTAGCTGGCCGGCTCGACCACAAGCGTGCGCGACTCGGTCTATTACGTCGGCTGTTAGTGCGATTGCAACGATTCCTTGCTCCCGAGCCCGGGGCTTTATTCCGCCTGCTGCAACGTCCGCCGTCGTGGATGGCGGAGCTGGATGTTCAGGAGTTGCGCGGTTCGACCGAAGAATGCTCGCTGGTGCTGCGCGACATGCAGACCCTGCAGGAGCGCATCAAACTCTTGCAGGACGAGATCGCCGCCAACATCAACGAAGACAACAGTCGCAGCTTGTTTGTGCTGACAGTGGTGACCGTGCTGGCGCTGCCCATCAATATCCTGGCGGGCCTGTTTGCCATGAATGTGGGCGGCGTTCCGCTGGCGCAAGACCCACACGGTTTCTGGATCGTGGTGGCAATCATATTGAGCTTTACGGTCGTGGCCGCGTGGATAGCATTTCGTAATAGACGCTGACCAAGCCGCAACTTGTTGAAACGTCGCGCGAGTTTAGTATTCAACGCGGCGCTTTTGCGCTCGATGCCGCCTAACGCCGCGACTACGTACCGATATCGCCCCCGTCACGTTTGGTGATCACTACCGTCGCCGAGCGCGGCCGCGCGTCGTCAGGCCAGGCCGAGACCTTGGTGACTTCTGCGGGATTGCTGCGTTCACTGTCCGGCTCGCCTGGATGCTGAATGTTCACAAACATCGTCTTCATGTCGGGAGTACATATCACGCCGGTAAGCTCGCAGCCGCGCGGTCCGACAAGGAAACGACGTACTTCACCGGTGTTGACGTCGGCCGCGTACATGCCATTGTTCGGTGTCGTCGCGTAGTCGCCCTTACCCAAAGCGGTCGTGGAAATATCTGTTTCAATCCAGAGCACTCCTCGACCATCTACCCACAAGCCATCCGGGCTGCCAAACTTGTCGCCCCGGACGTTGCCTTTTGCGTCGGCACGCGGCAGCTCGCTATCGCCTGCCATGATGAAGTGGTTCCAGGTAAACGTTAAACCGCTGAAGGCACCGTCGTCCTTCCAGCGAATGATGTTGCCCATCGTGTTGTCAGCACGCGGATTGGCAGCGTCGACGCCGGGAAAACCGGGCTTACCGCGATTACTGTTGTTGGTAAGCGTGCAGTACACCCAGCCCGTTTTTGCGTCGCTGGTGATCCACTCGGGGCGATCCATTTTGGTCGCACCGACCAGATCGGAGGCTTGACGGGTTTTGATCACCACATCGCCCTGGGATGAGAAGCCCTTATCCGCTGTTAGCCCGTTTTTGCCTTGCGTCAATTCGACCCATTCGCCACGACCATCAGCGTTGAATTTGGCCACATGGAGCGTGCCGTGATCAAGAATGTCGGCGTTGGTCTTCGCGCCTCCCGGGCGCACAGCATCGCGACTGACAAATTTGTAGATGTATTCGAAACGGGCGTCCTCACCCATGTACACAACGACGCGCCCATCTTTGGCCTGTGTCACATGCGCACCCTCATGCGCCGCACGACCGAGCGCCGTGCGCTTGACCGGCGTCGAATCAGGATCAAAGGGATCAATTTCCACCACCCAGCCAAAACGGTTGTACTCGTTCGGGTGTTTGTTGACATCGAAGCGCTCGTCAAATTCATGCCAGCGATAACCCGCACCGTTTTTGCGGACACCCCAGCGAGCTTGCTCGGTGCCTGGCGTATCCGGCCCGTTGAAATAGCCGTTGAAATTTTCTTCACAAGTCAGATACGTGCCCCACGGCGTGAAGCCGTGGGCACAGTTGTTGATCGTACCCAGAACAACCGCACCCGAAGCATCATCTTTGGTGCGCATCATCGCGTGTCCACGCGCCGGGCCCATGATCAACATGGGCGTGTTGGCGGTGATACGGCGGGCGTACTTCGAAGGACGCACCACATCCCAACCATTGGAGCCGACGGCGACTTCAACGACAGAAACGCCCAGCGCAGCCTGTGCCTTGGCCACTTTTTCTGCGCTCCAGTTTTGCATGCCATCCACGTGCAACAGGCCATCGTCGGTGTACTCATGATTCATCGCGAGCAGTCCTCGGCGATTGCCGTCGAGCGGAAAGTAGTGAATGCCGTCGTGATGCATGCCGGCCTGCAATTCCTGCTCGGCTGCGGTGTTGCTGGC
>JAYUWL010000087.1:0-6232 GCA_043753585.1 Burkholderiales bacterium | reverse complement strand
TCAATGACCTGCCGCTCTATATCGGCAAAGCGAAGCACCTACGCGACCGCATTCGCGCCCATTTTTCCAGCGATCACATGACGCCGAACGACATTCGTCTGTCGCAGGAGCTAACGCGAATCGAGTGGCTACCGACGGCTGGTGAATTCAGCGCGCTTTTGCTCGAAGCGCAGCTCGTGAAGGCGCGCATGCCGCTACACAACCTGAATTTACGACGGCGCGAAAAGACGGGTTTTTATCGCTGGCTTGATGACGAGACGAGCGCTCCGCTGGAATGGTTGAGCGCCGCCGAGATTTCCGAAGCCACCGACGATCTGTATGGTCCATTTCGCGATAAAGCGTCCGCAAAGAAGTGGTTGATGTTTGCCGCACGCGAACATCGGCTGTGCGATCACGCGCTCGGATTCTCCAAACCGCGCGGCAGCAACGAGCCGTGCTTCGCGCGACAGTTAGGCAGGTGTCACGGCGCGTGCGATGGCGCAGAAACGCGGTCGCAGCACCGACAACGGCTGCACGTAGCGCTGCAGCCGTTTGCCATGCCTGCATGGCCGTTTGCGGGCGAAGCCGTGTTCGAAGAGCGCGATGTCGCCAATGACCGCTGCGACGTTCTTGTGTTTGATCGCTGGTGCGCGGTCTCCGGCGGGGTGCGACTGCCATTCGATAGCGATGTGTATCGATTACTCAAACGAACCATGGGCAATACCGCGAGTCGATTTCGTGCGTCGCAGGAAAGTGCTGGAAACGGCACTAAAAATCGATAAGTCATTCAACTTGCGCTGTGTACCTGACCGCGAATAGGCCGGTAACGCCGCCCACCCCGCTACCGCTTGATCGTCGCCATCACATCACCCATGTTCACACTGCGTGCCTTTTCCTGAATCTGCGGCAGGTACTTTGTCTGCAGTTCTTTAGCCGGCGTCATAAGCTGTTCGAACGTTTGCTTCAACGTGTCAGTCGACATCGTGCGTCCACCGCCGTAGTAGCGTTTCGCCAGCTGGGCGAGCGCGTACGTCGACGCGAATGAAAATGCCACGCCTGTCGCACCGCGCGCGAGGCCCCCGACCAGCCCGCCAACGAGCTTACCGAACAAACCTCCGAGCAACTTGCGGCCCGCCTGTTCCAGATATTGCGACGCAAGTCCGACGCCTACCGTCGCCAAAAATTCCTTAATGTGGCCGCTGTCCAGTTGATAACCATAGCGCTGGCCAATTCGGTACACCAGCCGAGTCTGCAACGGAATAATCGCCATCGTCGCCCACGATTGCGGCAGCAGTTCCAGCGCACCGTTCAGGATTGATGCGTTGAGAATGGATTTGTCCATCTCCGCTTCCTCGGTCGCCAACAACACGGTTGCTGCGACTGCGATGGATGCGGCCGTGGTCGTGGCTGAATTCGTAGTCACTAGTGCGGCAGCGGGAATCGTGGCCGCCGCTACGAGCGAATCTGCGTCGCGCGAAATGGCCGCAGCGTCGGCCTCAGTCAGCCCAAGTTTGCCGCGCAAGGTATTGAGAAACGCACGTTCGGATTCGGTCTGGCTGCCATCCGCATCGATCACATGAACAGCCATTTCGTACGCCAGCCGCTGCGACTCGGGATCGGTCAACGTCGCGGCCAGTACATCAATCGACGCCCGCCCAAAGATCACATCCTGATACATCTGCTGAACGTTAAACGCGTCAGGATTGCCCGATTCAGTCGTGAGCTGGGTAGCAATTCGCTCCAGCGTCTCACGCTCGCGAGCGTCTTTGCCACCATCAGACAACGCCGCCATCAGGCACAGCGTCAAAACTGTTTTTTGCTGTTCGGTATTCATATTTGGCGGGTGAAGAGTTAGCAATGTTGGCTAAATGGGGCGGATTTTGGGTTGCGCAAGTCCGGGTTAACAGTAGCGAGATGATGTTGACTAACCTGGCGGATTCACCATCGAAATGCAACGAGCAGCTGAGTGGACGCTTCGTACCGAATCATCGTTACTTGACCGAGAAAGTGGACGTTACCGCGATGGTGGCGCAGGGTTGGCGCAGGGTTAATCAAGCGAGGGCACGTAATGCACGTACCGTTGTAGCCAGGCGGCGAGCTAACGATTTCGTCGATACAGCGTCTGTGTTCTTGGATCTGCCTTGCTTAAAGTCATGTGCGACTCTGCTCAGTAAACGGAGTGCAAATGCACGAAGAGCGTAAAACCAAATCATGCAGAGTCTGCGTAAGGATTGTCACGAGCATCACGACAAGTAGATGCCAGTATCATCAATTCACCTGGACCTAATCATGAAATTATCTATCTGCTGCTCTGCTATCGCTACCGCCGTTGCGTTCTCAGCCGTCGGCGTGTCCGCCGCGTTTGCCGCCACCTATGTACCGCATGAAAACAACTTCGGCTTGTACGACGCGACCACCCGCAGCAGCGTCGCCGCAACAGCGAGCCCCACCGATTCGCGCATGACAAAAAGCAGCGACGCGATGCAGTCTGCATCAACCAAAAAGGTCACGATAATCGACAACAGCCGCGCTTTCCACCGCCAAGAGGGCTCAGCCAAATAGGCAACAGATAACCGGCAGATCTGGCAGGCCGGGGGCGGCAAATTATTGCCGCGCCCTACAATCATGATCACGATGTTTTAATGGATGTTCGCGCATGTCTTTTCGTGGCTTAAACGTACTCGGATCGCCAATTCAGGATTGCAGCCTTGATCCTTTAACTGGCTTCATGCGCACGGGCTGCTGCGAAACCGGCCCGCATGACACTGGGTCACATACCGTTTGCGCCATCATGACTGCTGAGTTTTTGACTTTCAGCAAATCGCGCGGAAACGACTTGTCGACGCCCGCTCCGATGTGGGGATTCCCGGGTTTGCAGCCCGGTGATCGCTGGTGCTTGTGTGCTGCACGCTGGCTTGAAGCGTACGGAGTTGGTTGTGCACCACAAGTGGCGCTTGAAGCGACGCACGAAAAGGCGCTCGACATCATTCCGCTAGTGGCACTGAAAGAACATGCCGTCAGCGCATTGACGTAATGCTCTCAATGAGGCAGTCGTGTGCTGCGCTTTGCGCCGAAACTGGCGATCTACCCTCTGAGCGTCCCCTACTCAAGCTTTAGCTTCGCGTCGGCAACAAGCTTCTTCCATCCGTTGTAATCGCTCGCGATGAATGCGGCTAACCGTTCAGGTCCGCCAGGCGTCAAGTCAACGCCATCGGAAGCCAGCCGCTCCTGCACCTCCTTTTGTGCGAGCAATTTCTGCACTTCTGCATTCAGGCGCTGGACGATTGCGGCGGGTGTGCCGACCGGCGCGACCAGTCCCCAATAGTTGTAAACCTCGGTGCCGTTAGCGCCTGTTTCTCTCATAGTTGGTACATCGGGTATCAACGGCGAACGCTTGTCACCGGTCACCGCCAACGCGCGCACTTTGCCTGATTTGAGGTGCGGCAGCACAGCTGGAATGGTGCCCGTCAAAGTCATGATCGAACCGCCGAGCAAGTCGGTCATTGCGGGTGCGATTCCTTTGTAGGGCACGTGCAGAAGGTCGGTGCCGGTTTTGACTTTAAACAGTTCAAGCGCCAGATGATTGACACCGCCCGTCCCTGCGCTGCCGTAAGCAAGCTTGCCAGGATTTGCTTTGGCGTAACCGATCATCTCGCGAATCGTTGTGAAGGGTGCCTGCGCATTGGCAACCCAGACCAGCGGGCCGGCGGCAATCAGCGCAATGGGCACAAACTGTTTGACCGGATCGTAGTTAGCAGTGGCAGGTGTCGCAGCAGCGACAGTAGTAAATGGCGAAGCGACGAACAGCAAGGTATAGCCATCCGGCGCTGCGCTAGCTACCGCCTGGGTGCCAATCGCGCCGCTGGCACCGACCCGGTTTTCAACAACGACCGGCTGCTTCAGTTGCTCTTCAAGCTTCTGCGCTGTAAATCGCGCGACCGCATCAGTTCCTGCGCCCGCAGCAAACGGAACGATCAGCTTTATCGGGCGCTCGGGGTAGTCGGCCAGCACCCAAGTCGGGGCCAGCGCCGCGGTGAGGATCAGCAGGTATGAAGCAAAACGTTGCATAAGAGGCGGGAGTTCATTGAGCGAACAGATTGTAAGTGCTGCTGTGCACCGAAGGTGTGAACGCTGCGTTACAGTGTCGCCGAAGCGGCCAAAAGCGCGACCAGCGCAAATTCCACCCGCTTTGCTGCCTTTGTCGAGAAGGAAATGCCATGTCTGACCTGATTGATAGCACGCTGATGATTTCGTCGCCGCATTCGAGCCTTGCTGCGCCCATTGACCGGTTGTCGTCACTTTTTGCGCTAAGGCTCGTGCTTTCGATGGGGCAGAAGTTTAATTTGCGCCGCGACATCAACGACGTCATGACGCTTTCTGCCCGGCATCTCGTCTGGCCGGTTTCGATTGCGCAGAAAGTGCAGAATTTCCTGAGCCATCGCTGCGCTGAAATGCCCGCGTGGGCGGGCGTCGGCAAGCTCTCGCCGGAGGAATTCATTGCGCGGCATGGCATGTGGAACGGCACCTATGATGACACCACCCTGTTCTACTATCTCGACGAATTCTGCAAACAGAACAGCAAAGACGTACTGGCGCTGTTTCAGGGTACAGTCGATTCGCTGGAAAAACTTACTCGCGACACCCCGGTGCGACTGAGCGAGAACATTGGCATGCTGGCGAAGGTACTGTTGTTGACGGCCGCCGAGCGCGCCCTCATTCAATGCGCCGCACTGGCCAAATGCACTCGCGATTTGCGTCCGGTACTGGTCGATTGCAAAGCAGCGAGCGCAGGTGAGGCCCATGCCATGCTCGGCGAAGTCGCGAAAGTCTCGCCCAACGACATCGCGGTGGCGCTTAAACCCGGTGGACGCCTCGAATCATTAGCGCTGATCGACACGCCAATTGCCGAGCACAACATCACCGATCTTGGTGATTTGATGCGCCTGTCGGATCGGCTCCTGCCCATCCTGCTTGAAGCCTACGATTCCGAGAGCGCGATGATGGCTGCGTTCACCAAACCGGCCAAAGTATCCGAACTCACGATCAACGACTACCCGCACGTAGAGGCCGACGCACGCTACCTCGCCGCGCTACTCAAGAGCGCGGCAGAGCGCAAAGAAAAGGGCGTCAACGTCCTGATCTATGGCGCTCCGGGAACCGGAAAGACTGAATTCGCCAAGGTCATTACAGCGCTGTCCGGCGCCGAACTCTACGAGGTGGAATGCTTTGATCGCGAAGGACACAGCTTGTCGGGAAAGGAGCGTTATCGTTCATTGCAGGTATCGCAGTCCTTTCTGAAGGGCCGTGACAACACGGTGCTCTTGTTTGATGAAGTGGAAGATGTGTTTCCAAGCAATCCTTCGGAAATGCTCAACAGGTTTCTGTCCGACGAGCAACATCGCGGCAGCGTAAACGGCAAGGCGTGGGTGAACCAGACACTTGAAAACAACCCGGTGCCAACGATCTGGATTTCCAACTCGATCAATCAGATCGATCCGGCCTATCGTCGTCGCTTTCAGTTTCATCTTGAACTGAAAAATCCGCCACAGAATGTGCGTGCCAACATCACGAAAAAGCACCTTGCAGGACTCGACGTCAGCGCTGATTTTGTCGAAAAACTGGCAGCGCGCCGCACGCTCACACCCGCGCAAATCCATGCCGCAACCCGTTTTGCGCAGCTCACGCATGGCCGCGTCGAAGGCGAGATTGAAGCGAGCGTCGAAGCACTCATGCTCAAGCAGCTTGACCGCAGCGACGAAGCGCTCGGTAACAAGGAAGAAGCCGACAAGTCGCAATACCGCCCGCTCGTGACGACCTACGATCTGGCGCTGCTCAACATCGAAACACGTCACCCGATTGAAAAAATCGTCAATGCTCTAAAGAACAAAGGCAACGGCTCGCTTTGTTTCTTCGGCTTGCCCGGCACTGGAAAAACAGCGCTGGGTGAGCACATCGCGAAGTCCATCGAGCGTCCGCTGATCATCAAAAAAGCAAGCGATTTGATGAGCAAGTACGTCGGCGAGACCGAGCAAAACATGGCCGCGATGTTCAAGGAAGCAGAACAGGAAAAGGCCGTGCTGCTCCTCGACGAGGCAGACTCGTTTCTGCAAAACCGTGCGCTGGCGCAACGCAGTTACGAAGTCACCGAAGTCAACGAAATGCTGCAAGGCATGGAGCGCTTCAAGGGCGTTTTCATCTGCACGACAAATCTCTTTGATCGCATTGACGAGGCGGCCCTGCGTCGCTTCACGTT
>JAYUWL010000086.1:0-18975 GCA_043753585.1 Burkholderiales bacterium | reverse complement strand
TGGATTGCGCCGTTGGGCAAGCGGGTTTGCCGACGTTCACGTTGAAATTTCAGCTCGTTTTCGATCAGCAGATTTTGCTCAGCCGACACGAACGGACGTACGGCGCGCGAAGTGGACAACGTCCACGCCGGGCCGCGCTTATTGCTGATGCGCGTACGAAACGCGTGGCTCGCGTTGTGCAAGCGCCCCAACTCCCTGCCCACGGCCATGCAATGCCGCGTTTCCGGCTGGGTCACGGGTAGCCCGACAATTCGCTGCGTCAGCGCTGCAGGCCGACCATTCAAAATCGAAAACAGACCGCCGGTGCGATCCGCAATGGGGCTCGGCACCGCCACACCCGCTTTCGCCAGGTGCGCTGTGAAATTCAGGTAGAACGGCAAGTCTTCGGCGGGCACACGTTCGTACAAGGTCAGCACAAACTCGCCGCCCGATGTGGTCAAAAAATAATTAGTGTTCTCGATGCCTTCCGAAATCGGCAGAAGCGTTTGCACGCTGCCCACGGAAAAGCGTATCAGCCACGCTGAAACTTCGCTCTCGGTCACTCGGGTGAAAACAGACATGCCTGCGCTTGTTGGGAAAGGTTCGTGAAATTTACGGAGCGGCAGTGGCAACGGCGTTCCACGCGTAGTCGCGACCACCGTACAGCGGCACGCGGCCTACGGCTAGAAACGGAACAGCTCCCAGAGCGACGGGTTGACGCGTTTGCCAGCATTGTCCGCTTGGCGATCCGTGCGCCCCGCATTCGGATCCACCACTGTGTAGCCCTTGCCACCACCGACGCTGATGCGTGCGTTGGCCAAACGTCCCTGCACTCGCTCCTCTTCAACGATGACGCTGGCGGATGCTTTAACTGGCGCGGTCACTGACGTGTTGCTGACGTTTTTTTCGACCACTAATTCGGGCGCACCATCGGGAACTTCAACCCGGGTGGGCGTGGCGGGTGTCTGTGCGAATGCCGCACCACTGATAGCGGTCAGCGAGATGGCTGACAATACAACCAATGCTGACGAGAAACGAAGTTTTGATACGCTCATAATGTATTTATTGTACCGGGCAGCAGCCGCGTCACTTGTAGGTCAAACGCGCATTAATAATGCGCTGGCCTGAGCCGCAATGCCCTCGCCGCGCCCGGTGAATCCGAGTTGCTCGGTGGTGGTGGCTTTGACACTGACACAATCGACCTCAATCGAACAATCAGCGGCGATATTGCGGCGCATTTGCGCGATGTATGCGGCCATTTTTGGCGCTTGAGCAATGATCGTAGCGTCGATATTGCCCACCTGCCAACCGGATTCAAGCACGCGTTTGACGACCGTTCGTAGCAACACGCGGCTGTCCACGCCACTATGCGCAGGATCGGTGTCAGGAAAATGTTTGCCGATGTCACCGAGGGCTGCCGCACCCAGCAGCGCATCGGCAATAGCATGCAGCAACACGTCGGCATCGGAATGGCCGAGCAGACCACGCACGTAAGGAATCGTCACGCCACCGATGATCAACGCGCGGCCGACAACCAGCTGATGCACGTCGAAGCCGGTGCCAACACGGAATGGAACGGTCATGATTGCGCCTGCAGAGAAAGGTAGTACGCCGCGAGTTCTGCGTCTTGCGGCTGGGTGATTTTGATGTTGCGCGCACTTCCCGCAACCAGCAACGGCGACATCCCGAGCGCCTCAATGGCTTGCGCTTCGTCGGTCACATCGGGCGATGCAGCGAGCGCATGCAGCAACGTTTCGTAACGAAACATTTGCGGAGTTTGTGCGCGCCACATGCCATCGCGAGGCACAGTTTCTGTGACCTCGCCATCCGCATTTGCGCGCTTCAGCGTGTCCGACACGGGCGAGGCGAGCAGACCGCCGACCGGATGCGCGCCCGCTAACGCAATGAGACGATTTAGATCAACGCTTGATACGCAAGGTCGCGCGGCATCATGAATGAGCACCCATGCGTCACGCCGCACTTGTTTCGAAATGTCTTTCAAGGCATTTTGCACAGTGTCGGCGCGGGTACTGCCCGCGGTGCGCAGTAGCGTGACATTTGCGTGATTTGCAGTTACTCCTTCCGCGTGCTCATCATCACTCTGCACGTTGACAAAAATCCGCTGAATGGCGGCGCATTTTTGCAGTGCTTGTAGCGTGTGCTCCAACACGGCTTTGCCCGCGATCACACTGTACTGTTTCGGCGTGGCGGAGCCAAATCTGGCACCGCTTCCCCCTGCGGGGACGATTGCCACGCAACTCAAGCGAAGCGAGCCGCCAGCCGTCAACTCACGACCTTAATGGTCGGGAACTTGGAGGTGTGATCTTCGCTCTTTTGCGCCACGAAAATCGCGACTTTGCGCGCGATTTCGAGATAGATTTTCGCTACTAACCCATCCGGGTCGGCAATTACAGTCGGGCGTCCGCTATCGGCATGTTCACGAATTTTTCCGTCGAGCGGCAATCCGCCAAGGAACGGCGTGTTGTAGTCACGGCACATCGCCTTGGCTCCACCTTCACCAAAAATCGCCTCGACGTGACCGCAGTTGGAACACACATGCGTGCTCATGTTCTCCACGATGCCAACAATAGGGATGCCGACCTTGTCGAACATCTTGAGACCTTTGCGCGCGTCAATCACCGCAATTTCCTGCGGCGTCGTCACGATCACGGCACCGGTGACGGGCACCTTCTGCGACAGCGTGAGTTGAATGTCACCGGTGCCCGGCGGCATGTCGATCACAAGGTAATCAAGGTCACGCCAGTTGGTGTCCGACAAGAGCTGCTCAAGGGCCTGCGTAACCATCGGGCCGCGCCACACCATGGGTGTGTCGGTATCGATGAGAAAACCAATCGACATCGCCTGAATGCCGTGCGCCTCCATTGGCTCGAGCGTCTTGCCGTCAGCGCTTTCCGGGCGTCCCGAGATACCGAGCATTTGCGGCTGCGACGGGCCGTAAATATCGGCGTCGAGGATACCGATGTTGGCGCCTTCCGCCGCGAGTGCCAGCGCCAGATTCACCGCCGTGGTGCTCTTGCCGACGCCGCCTTTACCGGAGGCCACCGCGATGATGTTTTTAATGCCGGGTTTGAGTTTGACGCCGCGCTGAACGGCGTGTGAAACGACCCTGTGCGACACGGTGACCGTAACTTTGCCGACGCCCGCGAGACCGCGCAAATGCTGGCTCACGACCTGCCGCAGCAGGTCGTATTGGCTCTTGGCGGGATAGCCGACCACGACCTCAACGGCGACGTCGTTGCCGTCGATGGCAACCCGTTTGATGGATTTGTCTTTGATGAAATCGCGCCCCGTGTTCGGGTCGATGCAGGTGGCGAGATGGGAAAGTACGTCTGATTCAGTCATAGAGGTAAGTTTAGCGGTTGCGCCTCGTCCGAAAACCCTGCATTTGCTACTATTCCCTTGTTTTTCCAAGGGTTTTCGCCCTTCTCCACACGCCTTTTTATGACTGCCGACAGCACCGCTCTGGCCACCCGCCGCATCTTCGTCACCACCGCCCTGCCCTACGCGAACGGCAGGTTCCATCTCGGCCACATGATGGAGTACATCCAGGCTGACATCTGGGTGCGCTTCCAGCGCATGTGTGGGCATGAGGTGCATTGGGTCTGCGCGGACGACACGCATGGCGCGCCGATCATGATCGCGGCGGAAAAAGCAGGCAAATCGCCGCAGGAATTTGTTGCCGAAATCGCCGCAACGAGGAAGGAGTATCTCGATGGATTTCATTTGTCCATCGACAACTGGCATTCCACCGATTCGCCAGAGAACGTGGAGCTTGCGCAGGACATTTACCGTAATCTGAAAGCGGCTGGCTTTATTGCGACGAAAACGATTGACCAGTTTTACGATCCGGTCAAAGGCATGTTCCTGCCGGATCGCTACATCAAGGGCGAATGCCCGAAGTGTGGCACTAAAGATCAGTACGGCGATTCCTGCGAGAACTGTGGTGCCGTGTATGCACCGACTGATCTTAAAAATCCCTACTCAACGCTCTCCGGCGCTGCGCCTGAAATGCGCTCCAGCGAGCACTTTTTCTTCAAACTATCCGATCCGAAGTGTGTGGAGTTTTTGCGTGCGTGGACGGACGGAAGCGACGGCCTGGATCGTCACGGCAAGAAGCGCCTGCAAAGCGAAATCATCGCCAAGACCAAGGAATGGCTGGGCGAAGACGGCAAGCTCGGCGACTGGGACATTTCACGTGATGCCCCGTATTTCGGCATCCCGATTCCTGATCAACCGGGCAAGTTTTTTTATGTATGGCTCGATGCGCCTGTCGGTTATCTCGCATCGCTGAAAAATTACTTCGAGACGGGTAAAGCGAAGGCCAATGGCGAAGTGCGATCGTTTGCCGAATTCATGGCCGCAGACGACACTGAACAGATTCATTTCATCGGGAAGGACATCGTTTACTTCCATGTCCTGTTCTGGCCCGCGATGCTCAAGTTCGCGGGCTACAAAGTGCCGGACAGCGTGAACGTGCACGGCTTCGTCACCGTTAGCGGCGAGAAGATGAGCAAGAGCCGGGGTACGGGCATTGATCCGCTGAAATATCTGCAACTTGGGATGAATCCCGAATGGCTGCGCTACTACCTTGCAGCGAAGTTGAACTCACACGTTGAAGACATTGATTTCACCGCCGAAGATTTCATGGCGCGCGTGAACTCGGACTTGATTGGTAAGTACGTGAATATTGCTAGTCGGACGGCCAGACTGCTGGTCGAGCATTGCAACGGGCATTTGCTAAGTCGCTCGCGCCTTGACGATTTCAACAACGTTTTTGACAGGACGGAGCGAGACATCTTCTCAACATTTGCAAATGCGGCGCCGACAGTTGCCCAAATGTACGAGGATCGGGAATTCGGAAAAGCGATTCGCGAAATTATGGCGCTCGCTGACCGTGCAAATGCCTATGTGAATGACGCCGCTCCGTGGGCGATTGCCAAGTCAAATGCCAACGCAGAGGATTGGCAAGATGACGGTCGTCTCAAGCTGCAGCGAGTTTGCTCTGCGGCGCTGCACATGTTCTTCGATTTGACCGTTCTGCTCAAACCTGTTTTGCCTACATTGGCGAGTCGTGTTGAGAGCTGGGTAGGTGCGCCGATTCTTAGCTGGAGCCTTCCAGCTTTGGGTTTCACCGACCTTTGGAAAGTGCCGGCATTTACGCACCTCATGTCCCGCGTAGAAGAAAAGCAACTAGACGAACTCTTCGACCTGGTCCCAGACGCCACAGAAAAGGCCACCAAGCCGCAGCCCGCATCGAAAGGCGCTTCCAGCAGCAATGACTCGGCAAAGACCGCTGCATCAGGGCCTCAGCCCGATGCATCTGCAAAATCCAGCGAATTTATCAGCATCGACGACTTCACAAAAATCAATCTGCGCGTCGCCAAAATCGTCAATGCTGAACACGTCGCAGGCAGCGACAAGCTGCTGCGCCTGACGCTGGACGTTGGCGAAACCGATGCTTCGGGTCAACCGAAACTGCGCAACGTTTTCTCGGGCATCAAACCGGCTTACGCGCCGGAAACCCTGATCGGACAATTGACCGTAGTCGTTGCCAATCTGGCCCCGCGGAAAATGAAATTCGGCGTGTCGGAAGGCATGGTGCTTGCTGCATCGGACAAAGACGGCAACAATCCGTCCGGGCTGTACATTTTGAATCCGCACGCTGGCGCAGAAGCCGGCATGAAAGTAACCTAGAAACATGTTTGCTGCGACTCGCACGGTTTTTGAGCAAGACAAGTACAAGATACTGAAGGCGAGCTTACGCGACGCGCCTATCGTTTCGGCACTCACGAACGGCGACTGGTCGGAGCGGGTGGCGATTTCGCACCGCAAAAAAGTGGCTAATCCGACGCAAATTGCCGATGATTTGCGTGCAGGCGGTGGTTTGGTGCTCTACCGCAACAAATTACCGGTCGCCGCGCTGTCCTACGTGAGTGCGCGCGACGGCAGCTGGGAGTTGCGTCGCCTGGGCGTGACTCGCTCATTTTCGGGGCGAGGCTTCACCAGTCTGTTGCTCAACACGCTGGAGAAACTCGCGCACAACGCCGACGTTCGCGCGATCCGGATTCCGGTCGACACCTATTCGCCGCAATACCGCACTTATTTTGAAAAATTGGGGTTTTCGGTCGATACGGACCGCACTTTTTCCACGATTTTCGCGAGCGCATTGCAGCCTATCCGTATGTGCAAGGTTGTAGGTTAGTCGAGTACTTTATTGCGTGGTCAAAGCCGGACGATAGGCGTTTGATGCCTGTATCTGGACGCGAATCATTTGCCTTAATAACCGACCGCAGCGTATTGCGCGCAGGGACGGTGCAGCAAGATTTCAAGGCTTTGACCTTGAAAAAATACTCTAATGGCAATGCTTGAAACACGGCAAGGCACACTCACTTTCAGGGCCATGGGCGCTGTTCAATTCTCTTCAGCGCCAATCAACAAAAGGAAATTGGCAATGACAAACTTGATTCGTTTTAATGGAATTCCCGCCGTTCGCTGGGCACCGTTCAACGTTGCAGCAAGCAATTTGTCCGATCTGGACCGCGTGTTTGATTCGCTCGCCTCGCGTGCGCTGGCCGACCCCTCCACCGGCGCTGGCAACGTGGGCGGACTCCGTGCCGACGTGCGTGAAACCGCAAACGCCTACATCGTGCAATTTGACGTTCCAGGCGTCGCCAAAGAAGACATCACGGTCGATGTTGAAGACAAAACGGTTCGCGTCGAGGCATTGTTTAAACGTGAAACCGGCGATGGCGAAACCGCAGTCTTGACTGAGCGGCTGACTGGCACCTTATCGCGCGCGTTCAAACTGCCACAAAGCGTGGACGCAGAACTGGCAGTTGCCAAGCACGAGCATGGCATTCTGACGCTGACGCTTCCGAAGAAAAACGTCGCTGCACAGAAGCGTCTGACGATTAACTAATTTTTGTCCATGCCGTCAGCAACTCCGAGCTGCAATGACGGCTGCATTTGGGCTAGCGCTCGATTTATGCCAGAAGTCGATTTAGGCCTTTATTCAACGCTAGCCCATTTTCCATATGGGCTTCGTGCAAAAGTTGCTTACAAAACGGCTCCTGCGGGACGTCCCGATTCTCAACGTTTACTGCGTTTGAGGATTGGAGCGAGAAACCTTGCGGTGTGTGAACCCTTCGCATGAGCCACAATTTCTGGCGTCCCGGACGCCACGACCATCCCGCCGCCATCGCCACCCTCCGGCCCCATATCAACCACCCAGTCGGCAGTTTTGATCACATCCAGATTATGCTCGATCACGACCACCGTGTTGCCGTGATCACGGAGTCGGTAGAGCACTTTCAGCAGCAAATCGATGTCTGCGAAATGCAGCCCGGTCGTCGGTTCATCGAGGATATAGAGCGTGTTGCCGGTGTCACGTTTTGATAGTTCCAAGGCGAGCTTGACGCGCTGAGCCTCGCCACCGGACAGCGTCGTGGCAGACTGGCCGAGGCGGATGTAGCCCAGGCCGACTTCGAACAGCAAATTCACTTTCGCGGCAATCGCGGGCACCGGCTGGAAGAAATCGCGTGCGACTTCGACCGTCATTTGCAGCACTTCAGAGATGTTCTTGCCGCGATACTGGACGTCGAGCGTTTCGCGGTTGTAGCGCTTGCCGTGACAGACATCGCACTCCACGTAAACGTCCGGCAGGAAGTGCATCTCCACCTTGATCATGCCGTCGCCTTCGCACGCCTCGCAGCGCCCGCCCTTGACGTTAAAGGAAAAGCGGCCGGGCTCGTAGCCACGTTCGCGTGCCTGAGGCGTTTGCGCGAAAAGATCGCGAATAGGCGTGAAAAGGCCGGTGTAAGTTGCAGGATTGGAGCGTGGCGTGCGGCCAATGGGGCTTTGATCCACGTTGATGACTTTATCGAACGTTTCGAGTCCGCTAATGCTCGTGTGTGGCGCGGGTTCTTCAAGGCTGCGATAGATTCTTTTTGCGGCGGCGCGATAGAGCGTGTCGTTCACCAGCGTCGATTTTCCGGAGCCGGAAACGCCTGTCACGCAGGTGAGGAGCCCAATCGGTATGCTCACATCAACGTTCTTCAAATTGTTGCCGCGCGCGCCGTGAACGGTGATCTGCTTCTCCGGATCAGCCGGGATGCGACGCTTCGGCACCGGGATTTGCATCGCGCCGGAAAGGTAGAGGCCGGTCAACGATTTTTTGTTCTTCTTGATGTCAGCGGGCTTGCCATGCGCGATGATTTCACCACCGTGAATGCCAGCCGCGGGGCCAAGATCGACCACGTAATCGGCGGCCATGATTGCGTCTTCGTCGTGCTCGACCACGATCACGGTGTTACCGAGATCGCGTAAACGCTTAAGCATTTCCAGCAGGCGATCATTGTCGCGCTGGTGCAGGCCAATCGACGGCTCGTCAAGCACGTACATCACGCCGGTCAAACCCGAACCAATCTGAGAAGCGAGGCGAATGCGTTGCGCTTCACCGCCGGAGAGCGTTTCCGCGCTGCGATCAAGCGACAGATATTCGAGGCCAACATTATTCAAAAAGCCAACGCGATTTTTGATTTCCCAGATGATGCGTTCGGCGATTTTTTGCTTCGCACCGGTGAGCTTGAGCGTGTCAAAAAACTTTGCGGTGTCGAACAGTGCGAGACGACTCACCTCAAAAATCGCCGCGTCGCCGACCTTCACGAATCGCGCTTCACGACGCAGCCGCGCACCGTTGCAATCGGTACATGGGCTGCGGCTCATGTACTTCGACAGCTCTTCGCGCACGGCTGAGGATTCGGTCTCAAGGAAGCGGCGACGGAAGTTCGGCAGCACGCCTTCAAACACGTGCTTGCGCTTCTGGATCTTGCCCTTCTCGCTCACATAATCAAATTCAATTTCTTCAATCCCGCTGCCGAAGATGATCGCGTTCTGCGCTTCGTCAGGGAGCTCCACGAACGTTGTTTCGATGTCGAAACCGTAATGTGCAGCGAGCCCTTGCAGCATCTGAAAGTAAAAAATCGTACGCCGGTCCCAGCCTTTAATCGCGCCACTCGCGAGCGAAAGTTCGGGGTGTGCCACGATCCGAGAGGCCTCAAATTCATCAATCTCGCCGAGACCGTCACAGGTCGGACACGCACCCATTGGCGAGTTGAACGAGAACAGGCGCGGTTCCAGCTCGGCGAGAGAGTAGTCGCAGATCGGGCAGGCGAATTTTGACGAAAAGAGCTGCGACGCAGGTTTTGCCGCATCAGCGCCCTCCTCCGCATCCATCATCACAACCAGCGCGCGACCATTGCCCATGCGGCATGCCGTCTCAAACGATTCGGCCAGCCGCTGCTTGGCGTCAGGCCGCACTTTCAGACGATCAACGACGACCTCAATGGTGTGCTTGTGATTCTTCGCGAGCTTCGGCGATGGCTCAAGCTCCATCACTTCGCCGTCGATGCGAACCTTGGTAAAGCCTTTGGCTTTCAATTCGATGAACAGCTCGGCATGCTCGCCCTTGCGATCAGCGAGCACCGGTGCGAGGAGCATGATGCGCGACTCCGGCATGTAACCCAGCACCGTATCCACCATCTGCGAAATCGTCTGTGACGACAACTTAATCTCGGGATGATTTGGGCAATACGGGTCGCCGACACGCGCGTACAAGAGGCGCAGATAGTCGTGAATTTCAGTGACGGTGCCGACTGTTGAGCGCGGATTGTGGCTGGTCGCTTTTTGCTCAATGGCAATGGCCGGCGCGAGGCCTTCGATCAGGTCAACGTCCGGCTTGTCCATCATCTGCAAAAACTGCCGCGCGTAGGCCGACAGCGACTCGACGTAGCGGCGCTGCCCCTCGGCGTACAACGTGTCAAACGCCAGCGAACTTTTGCCGGAACCCGACAAGCCGGTGATCACCACGAGCTTGTGTTTTGGAATATCAATGTTGATATTTTTTAAGTTGTGCGTACGTGCGCCGCGAACGCGCAAAAAATCCATCGATATCGACACAGCGAAAACCGGCTACGCCCGCGAAGGGCAACCCGCAATTATCGCGCTTTATGGTGCCTACGCGCTCGGTCGGGCAACAACGGCTGGATACACCAACCCCCAACTGAAATTCGCCAGTCGCGCCTGGCGGTTCCAGCGATGACGGCGCTAGCGTAACTGAGCCGCCCAGCCCGAAACCCTTGCCCGGAATATCGCCGTGCGTTGCAAAGCGAATACTCACACCCCTCGCCGGTTGATTCGTCATCATCTGCTCGATCGTTTCCGGCTTTAACCACGTCTCACCGCCAGGCAGGAGACTGCGCGATAGTGCGACCCTGTAAGCGAGCTAGGTGACGAGCCCGCCACCGCCGGACAATTTGGGAACGGCGCGCAAAAAAAGCCCCCGCATACGGCGAGTTGTTGACGCGCGTCAAGCCCGGTTTCATCTCGTCCATCATGTCCGCGTCGCTCATCGCTAACGATTTCCAAGACACGCGCCAGCACATCGGCGGCAACCGAATGTTCAAACGATGTACCGGGGTAAAACGTGAGCGGCAGATCAGGCAACGCATCGCTTCACAGTCCGCGCAATCGACGCAATTCACATCGACCGGTTCACTCCCATGAAGCACCGCCAAGGAAACACCCGGAAGTATCTCGCGATCCACCTAGCTTTGCATCGCAGCGCGCACTGCGCCAAAGTCGTGGTTCGTGGTTCGTGGTTTTCACACTCACGTCATGCATGCGGCGTGTTCGGTAATGTGATTGCGGATTTCGAAAACGAATGTAGCGTAATTCGACGATTTCTTGCGAACAGAAAGCAATCCATACGACTTTGCGATAATCTACTGGACCTAGGTAGGCGCGGCGAGGGCTGCGTTCATGTTCGTGGCGGTCTACGCAACAATCCCGCCACTTGATTGATACAAGGAGAAAATGATGGCATCCATTAACCGCGTCACCCTGATTGGCAACCTCGGAAAAGACCCAGAAATGCGCTACCTGCCTAGCGGCGAGGCTGTAGCTTCATTTTCGGTAGCGACCACCGAGCAGTGGAAGGACAAGAGCGGCGGCAAGCAGGAACGCACCGACTGGCACCGCATCGAGTTCATCGGTCGTACGGCTGAGGTCTGTGGCGAATACCTCAAAAAAGGCGCGCCGGTCTACATTGAAGGCCGCATTCAGTACGACAAATGGACTGATAAAGAAGGCGTCGAAAAAACGCTGACCAAAATTCGTGGCGACCGCATGCAGATGCTCGGCGGACGCTCTGGCGGTGGTGGCAGTGACGCCCCCTACGATGACCACGACAAAGGCGGATCAACGCCACGCGCAACAGGCCAGCCCCTGGGCTCAGGCTCGACCGCAGGAACGGGTGCGCCGAAGAAAGCCAAACTGGACGATTTCGACGACGATATTCCGTTCTAGTCAGCCGTTCGCGGCGGCAGGCGTTCAGCAGACAAGCGGGGAAGTGCCCGCACTATCTTGCAAGCGCCTCAAACTCATCTCACCGCAGTCGCTGCACGGCGCTGCCTTCGGTGACCCGCTGGTTCGCCATCGCCGCGCTCACCGTTTCGACAGCACGCCGCAATACTTGTACAACGGCCCAAACATTAACGGCGAAAGCATTGGCCAGAACGTAATCCGTTAACCGCTCCGCTGGCTCTCAAAACGAAGACGGACAAGGCATGAGTCGCCGCAAACCTTCGTCAACGGAAAGCACCAAACAACGGAACCTGTTAGCGGACTGAAATCGCCTCTGACGCCCTTACGGTTGCACTCTAAGCTAGCCCGAGGGCAGTGCCACATACCTTCTGGGCCAATTTTGCGGATAACTACCCTACGGCAATTTTCGCAATGAGGGGATGAAGCGGCTCTGATCTTACACTCACTAACTTCCCGCAATAGCCCGGCGTTTAACTGCGCGCCAGGAGCTAGTCGACACAGATGATTGCCGTGCCGCTTAAAGCTTCATGCGAAGTTCACCAGATTCACCCAAATTCGTGGGCGGCGTTCCAGTGACAGTTGCCTTGGCCATCTTGAAAAGCTGCGTGATCTTGCTCTCTTTCACATCCCAGTAATGGGCGTGGGTGATTTTGACTTCGACCAGCGCAAGATCAGGATCTTCTGGGCCCCCGGGAAACCATGCCTCGGCAAACTTCGTCCACAGTGCACGAATGCGTTCTGGATCGTTGTCGAGATGGCCAATTCCGGATACGGAAACGTAGCGATCTTTGCCGGGGTGCGCGAAGCTTAATGCGACGTTTGAATCGCGCAACACGTCGTCCAGGGATTCACTTTTTCTCGACATAAAAAACCATAAGCAATCGTCGTTTGTCAGCTCGGTGTTTTGCGTCGTCATCGGACGAGAATGCATACGGCCATCCTCGTGATGAGTCGTCAGCATGGCAAATTTAATGTCTTTGATCAGATTCCACAGTAGTGCTCGTCCTTCATCCTGATTTTCCATGAGGCTTAATTCCTTTGAGACTGCTAAACATCGTGTAACGGTGATGAATTTTGCTTCGCGGACACACTGCGCCCGCAGAGAAAATCCATCGGAAAACTACTGCGCGCCGCCCGCGACAGGGCTGGTATCAGAAATCGCTTTCATCAGCATGGCGTGACTTGCCCAGCCTTTTTTGCCATCCGGGCCCATCATCTTTTCGGCCATGTTCCAGCGACGCTCCATCTCTCTCATGTACTGATCTTTGCTAACCATCGTTTCCATCGGCATCTTGCTGCTATAAAACATATTGAAGTCAAACGAGCGGTCCGATTGCAGGGGGGCGGTCTGGGCGCTTGCTCCGATTGAGAACAGTGCGGCGGCAGCAATTGCTACCAGGGACAAAGATTGTTTTTTCATGATAATTATTCCATTGGGGTTGATGTCAATTGACGGTGCGGACTCGGTGAAACGCAGTCTTTACGAATCACCCAGCAATCAAATATTGCCGTAGCAAAACTGGAACCGAAACTGGATACAGATTTAGGAAGACAACATTGATCTCAGTGGCACGAGGATATTTCGCGCCGCTGGTTCAGAACATCGGACGCACGCTGCAATGGCGGTAAGTCAATAACGTGGCTGATGTAGGTCTTGCCCTACAGTACGTGTCGCACGACGCCGCAAGTAATGCGCCGAAGTCGGGCACGATCTTTAGAAGCGGCACTGCCGCCACTACGTTGGGCGCGTGAGCGAGGATCGCACCAGCGCCGCTCCTAAAAATTCGATTTTTTGATGACCTGAAGCACGACCCGCGACTTGCGACAAATCATCAACGTGTCGAAATGCGCCCGGCCTTCCTCGCGTCATTCGGCGCAAGAACTGGCCGCTTTGTTCGAGCGCGTCAACCTGCCGCGTCAACCTGCTATTCGCACCGATCAGCAAGCCTGAAGATTTATTCGAGGACCCGCACCTGATTGCGACCGGCACCCTGGCCGACATCAGGCAGCCTCACGGCGCACGCGCGGGAGAGCGCGTGAAGACCACGCTGCTTCCGTTCACCATGGACGGCGAGCATTTGCCGGTTCGACAGGATCCCCCAAGCTGGGCGCGCATACGAAGGAATTGCTTGCCGGGATCGGCATCGGCGCAGAGCGAATCGACCAGTTGCTACGCGATGGTGTCGCGGCGTAGCTAACGGCTTGCGTACGGGCGTATTAGCGGAGGGCCGCGACCGCAAAAATTCGCAATTCACCCTTCCGAAATCACGATTTCCGTTGTAATTTCCGCAGTTTTTCCAAGCATCGCTGTTGCAGAGCAATATTTTTCTTTTGATAGCTTGACGGCCCGCTCAACCGCCGCCGGATCGAGCGCTTTTCCTGTCAATTTGAACGTCAGCTTGATTGCGGTGAATACCTTGGGATCAGTTTCGGCCCGGACGGCGTCGGCATCGACATGAAGACTCGTGAAATTCTGGCGAGACTTTTTCAGCATGAGCACCACGTCCAACGCTGTGCAGCTTGCCGCGCCAGCAAGCACTAACTCCATTGGGCGAACGCCGGTATTTCGGCCGCCGTATTCGGGCGCACCGTCGATCACTACGGCATGGCCGGAGCCTGTTTCGGCCACAAATTGAACGTTGTCGACCCACTTGATTGTTGATTTCATAAGCGTCATCCTCGGTTGTTCCATCACTAGAGTTGTATCTCTAGAGAATTATTGCCGCAGCGCACCAATTCACATTGACTTGTGCAGTGCAGCATGCTTAAATTCATAGGTCGCTTGCTTCCTCCTCCTTAGCAGGTGATTGATGTCCCCCTTCCTCCTCCTTTGGACGGACATCTTTAACGGCAGGCCTTCGGGCTTGCCGTTTTCTTTTATGCTTTCTGTTTCTTTCGATTTATAAGTCAGCCATTCAGCGCTATACTATTGGGCTCACCTCAGATTTTTGAGATCTGAAGTTTGACAACTCATAACGCACTGGACGACAGAGCTTTGCCCGTAAAAGCATTTCTCACCGCTCTTTGCAAAACACTAAAACGAGTCTAGAGCGTATCAAGCAATGAAAACTTTTTCAGCAAAGCCGTCTGACATTACACAGGATTGGATCCTGGTAGATGGTACCGACCAGATTTTGGGTCGCCTCGCGTCACAAATCGCGTCCCGCCTGCGCGGCAAACACAAGGCAATCTTTACGCCGCACATGGACACGGGCGATTTCGTCATCGTTACTAATGTGGAAAAACTCCGCGTAACTGGAAAAAAAGCCTTCCAGAAGACGTATTTCCGTCACTCTGGCTTCCCCGGCGGCATCTCGGAAACCAATTTTGAGAAACTGCAAGACAAATATCCTGATCGCGTGCTCAAGCACGCCGTCAAAGGCATGTTGCCAAAGGGCCCTCTTGGCTACGCCATGCTAAAAAAGTTGAAGTGTTACACCGGTGACGCGCATCCGCACGCTGCGCAGCAACCAAAAACACTCGTCCTCACGAAATAACCTACCCGCTTCCCAGGAACTATCCAAAATGATTGGTATTTTTAATTACGGTACGGGTCGTCGCAAAAGTGCGGTAGCTCGTGTGTTCATGAAAGCTGGCAAGGGCGCAATCATGGTTAACGGCAAGCCTGTTGATCAATTTTTTGCACGCGAAACCGGCCGCATGATTGTGCGCCAGCCGCTACAGATTACGAATAATCTCGAAAGCTTCGACATCATGGTCAGCGTTGCTGGCGGTGGTGAGTCCGGTCAAGCCGGTGCTGTTCGTCACGGTATTACTCGCGCACTGATCGAATATGATGCAGCGTACAAACCAGACCTTAAGAAGGCTGGTCTCGTGACGCGCGATGCGCGCGAAGTCGAACGAAAAAAAGTCGGTCTGCGCAAGGCGCGCCGTCGTAAGCAGTTCTCGAAACGCTAACGCAGTTTCAGTACTCGCGTTTCGAGACAAAGGCTGCGAGCGACCCTCGCGGCCTTTGTGCTTTCTAAGTGTCCCATCTTGTTGCTAACCTGAGACAAGAACTAACCGAGGAACGGTGCTGTGAGCGCAGAAAAGATAATCAAAGTGGGTGTCGTCGGCGGCACGGGTTACACCGGTGTCGAGCTGTTACGCATCCTCGCGCTTCACCCAAACGCAAAGGTGACAATTATCACTTCGCGCAAGGAAGCAGGCACCCGCCTTGATGCCATGTTCCCAAGCCTGCGCGGTCGCTGTGACCTCGTTTTCAGTGACACGGTGACGGCCGATTTAACGCAATGTGATGTCGTTTTCTACGCCACGCCACACGGTGTTGCAATGGCTGATGCGCCGAAACTCACGGCTGCGGGCGTGAAAATTATTGACCTCGCTGCGGACTTCCGTTTCAAGGATTTGGCGGTGTTCGAGCAGTGGTACAAATTGCCGCACACCTGCCCCGATCTCGCGGCCAAGGCAGCTTACGGGCTCGTCGAATTGAATCGAGATGCGATCAGATCGGCTCAGGTTGTCGGCAATCCCGGCTGCTATCCGACGACGATGCAATTGGGTTTTTATCCTTTGCTCAAGGCAGGGATTGTTGACACGGGCCATCTGATTGCCGATTGCGCGTCAGGAGTCTCGGGGGCGGGTAAAAAAGCCGAGATGGACTATCTGTTCACCGAAGCCGGCGACAACTTCAAGGCCTACGGTGTTTCCGGCCATCGCCATCATCCTGAAACGCAGGCGCGCTTGCAAGAAATGACGACCGATAAGGTGAGTCTCATCTTCACGCCGCACTTGACGCCGATGATTCGCGGCATGCATTCGACGCTGTATGCAACGCTCACAGGCAAAGGCCTTTCGATGACCAACGACGAGCTGCAATCACTGTTCGTCGATTCCTACAAAGATGAGGCTTTCGTTGACGTGATGCCGTTTGCAAGCACGCCCGACACTCGCTCAACGCGCGGTAGCAACATGCTGCGCATTGCGCTGCATCGCCCGCACAACGGAGACACTGTAGTTGTGCTTGTGGTACAGGACAATCTGGTCAAAGGCTCGGCGGGGGCTGCGGTTCAGTGCATGAATTTGATGTTTGGCCTGCCGGAAACAGCGGGCTTGTTAACGATGCCGCTGACGCCCTGAGCAACTGAAGCGACGAAAGCTGCGACCGCTGATGGCTCTGCTCCGCTCTGATCGCATCATCTCCGGCCTGCGCCGACGCTTCGGAATTTCCGCGCCGAAGCTCTCAGTGCGCACCCATTGGTCGTGGAAAGTCAAAGGCACCATCATCGCTGTCGCCGTGCTTGTCTTTTCGGGCCTGTTTTATGGCGGATTCGACGCAGGACGAATTTTTGCGGGTTTCAACATCGGCAAAGTGCGCGACGAACAGGAGCGTCTGACTGCCGAAGTTATTGCACTGCGCGCCGACAATGAGCGTCTGAAACAAGGCAACATCGAACTCACCAACAGCGCGCAAATGGCGGTCGGCGCGAAGGACGTCTTGTCGAAGCAAATCATTTCGTTGCAGCAGGAAAATACGCAGCTCAAAGAAGAAAGCGCATTCTTCGAAAAGCTCGTGGGCAGCGCCGCAGGCAGTAAAAACGGCCTCGCCGTACAACGCATGCAGGTTGAGCGCGAAACCGTGAACAGCTATCGTTTCCGCGCGCTAGTCGTGCAGGGCCGCGCAGAGTCGCCGTTCAAAGGCAAGCTCACGCTGATCGCCACAGTCGTCACCGACGGCAAGCGCAGCAATATCAATTTGCCCGACGAACAGCCTGATCTGCTAGCCTCCCTCGTCTTGGATTTCAAGACTTACCAGCGCGTGGAGGGCGTTTTCAAAGTGCCCGCCAACGCGCAGTTAAAAACGCTGCAAATGCGCGTGATTCCTGCCGGCAGCAAGGAACCGCGCGCGCAACAGTCGCTTCAGTTGTAGGCACACCATGGCTTTTCAGGAGATATTTCAAATGTTTGGTCGCAAAAAAAATCACGTCCCGCAAAAGCAGATCGATAGCCTGATTGGCTCGGCAACCACCATCAGCGGCGACATTACCTTCACCGGCGGGCTGCGCGTCGACGGCATCGTGAAGGGCTTTATCCACTCCGGTTCTGACGAACCCTCCACGCTGGTCGTGAGTGAGAAGGCGACGGTGATCGGCGAGATTCGCGTTTCACACGTCGTGATCGACGGCACAGTCAACGGCCCGGTCAATGCGACCGAATACCTTGAGTTGTTGCCAAACGCGCGCATCACCGGAGACGTCAGCTATCGCACGCTTGAAATGCAGGTGGGTGCCGTGATCGACGGGCGCCTGCTGCATGTGCAACAAGGCACCGCCGACGTGGTCGAACTAAAGCGCATCGGCAACGACTCAAAGTAAACAACACACCAATCCCACATTATTAGCGCGGTTGAATTCCCGACCCATCGCCCTGATAATAGGAGTTGAGCGTCGATTACGATTGCTCAACCGGAGTATCCCATGAATGCAATGACCGAACTGCCTGCCCCAATCAACTTCACCGACGCCGCCGCGAATAAGGTCAAGGATTTGATCATCGACGAGCAAAATCCGAATCTCAAACTTCGCGTGTTCGTCACGGGTGGTGGCTGTTCGGGCTTTCAGTACGGCTTTACGTTCGACGAAGAAGTCAACGAAGACGACACTAAGATGGTGAAAAACGACGTGACGTTGCTGATTGATGCCATGAGCTATCAGTACCTGGTCGGCGCCGAAATCGATTACAGTGACGGCCTCGAAGGTGCGCAGTTCGTCATCAAGAACCCAAATGCGACTTCAAGCTGTGGCTGCGGCAACTCATTTAGCGCTTAATTAGCGCCGCGTCGAAAAAAAAGCACCCTCGGGTGCTTTTTTTCGGACCACGCATGAAGCAGCTTTTTGGTTAAAGTACAACCGCACTTGGGCTGAGCCCGCATTTTTGATAATGTCGACATTCTGGCTAATGGCGATCTACTCCGCAGAAATAGGCGAGTTTCTAAAAAAGCTATTCGAAAAAATATAGGCACACTCCGTGCCTTTATAACTAATAATCTGATAACTACAGCTTTTAAAAAAACCGGGGATATGGCGTGAATCGACATCCATTAAAGCTTGCCATCGCCACTCTGGCGATCTCGCTGCTAACCGCAATTGTTCCTGGCGTATCCGCCGCACCGCTCAAGCTGGTGGTGCACGAAGATAGCGGTGCCGACGGCGATCCACTGCCGTCAGTGACCCGTTACAACGCGCTCAAACGCTCACTGGAAACCGCACTTGGTCGCCCGGTGGAAGTCTCATTTACACGCGACCGCCAGCGCGTTCTCGACTGGATGGAAAAAAACCAGCACGACGTCTTCATGACCAACGCCGCTGATCTCGCCGCCAGGGCGCTGACGACACTCGGCTATGAATTTATCGCCTCGGGACGCCCCGACGTTACCGCCTTGTTCATTGGCAAAGGGACACCGGTCGAGAATTTGAAGGCCCTGAGCGGCATGTCTATATCCATGCCACGCGCTGACACGATGTACGGCCAAGTCTGCGCCGCCGAGCTGCGCGACTTTATGGGGCGTCAATACACCGCGCGCCTGAGCACCGAGTACAGCGCAATCGTGTATGCGGTGGAAAACAATCTGTC
>JAYUWL010000085.1:0-6301 GCA_043753585.1 Burkholderiales bacterium | reverse complement strand
TCGGGCGACAGCAATCCCTGATCCTCATAAAAACGGATCGCCCGCGTAGTCAGTGCGAACTCGTCAGCGAGTTCGGTGATCGTGAAGGTTTCGCGGCGTGGAGGTAACGAAGCGGAAAGTTTCGAGATGGACATGTGCAGAATCTGGTTTAAGAGCTTTGTGCTCGCTTCAGAAATAGAGAATTCGTGGCGCTTTTCAAGATAACTTCTCGTCTTGCTCATCAACATGCCGCATCGCGGTCACACAGCGGGAACTTAGCTATGCCCTTCAATATTAAAGTACAGACGCTCAACTGGCTTGTAATCGATCAATATTTCCAATCACTAGGAGGCAGGGATGAATACGAGAGTTTCACAGCTTTTGCTTCCGATGCCAAGGAGGTGTTGCGCCAACTGGATGTTTCCTTGAATCGGTACGGGCTGGTCACGCTGGCTGCCGCTTCGAACACTGGGTTGTGGCTAGAAACAGCAACTAGCGATCTTTATTGGGCGTTTGGCGAAATTTCAAAAGGAAAACGGCTTGCGCCAGACCAAATTGACGCGATCCGCAGCATTGGTGAATTGGCGCGTGATGCGATCGAACTCGAGGACTCCGCGGTCAGCGCTCTGGTCGGCATCAGTGCGTTTCTAGCGCTCGCGGAATGGTCGTTGCGGCGAGTCGAGCAACAGGCGAGGGCTGCCTTAGTCACACTGGCGGCTCTACGCAGTGCGCTGGAAGCGGCCAAACAAAAGCGCACAGAGTCCATCGCGGGCGGGATTATTGACGGCATGATTGTGATTGCTACGGTACTGCAGCCGGAACTGATATTGCTTAGTGGCATCAAAGCGGCGCTCGGTCAAAAGCTGCTTGACGATGCGTTGGGAGGTTCGAAATCGAGCGCAACAATGAACAACCTATCTACCTACTCCACAAACGCATCAATCGCGCAAGCGAGCCTCGAAACATTCAGTTTTTTGACGCCAGCAAAGAGTGTTCCCTTCATCCAAGTTGCCGGCAAGCCGCTGGCGATAGTGGGTCTAGCGTTCGATGCCGACGAAATATACGCGGCGTTTAAAAACGTCGACGAGATACGTAGAGCGATTGATCGACTCTTGAATCTGCTCCGGCAGTTAAAGCGGGACCTTGATACTTTGCGGCCAGAAGTTTTACGGCAGCACCGGAACGCGGCTGCGGTTCGGCAACAGGTAAAACGCGACAGAAACGAGGCCGAACGGTTGTATCTGCAGGTGCGGGCTGAAGCTGCCGCAATCAGCTACATGATCGGCACAGCGCCCCGCTGGCGATATGTAAAGTAGCCGCTAACCCGTCGGCCTAGGAATGTCCGCTTCGCCGTAAACCAGATGCACTTTCGCATCCTCAGGAATCCCCGGCATGGTCGCTGCCCACGCCTCCCAGTCGGCGCGCATCGCCAGCATTCGCCCCGGTTCGCGCGTCGCCATATTGGCCTTCTCGCGTGCATCGGTTTCCACGTCAAACAGGTATTCGTGCGCGTCCACCATCAAATATTTCCAGCGACCATCACGCAGCGCGCGCTGCTTGCGGTGGTTCATGCGCCAGTAAAGTTTTCGTGGCGGATTTAACGCCGGGTCGGCCAGAATCGGCGCGAGATCAACGCCATCCAGCGGCGCATCCGGCGCGTCAACGCTACCCGCCGCGCGCAGCATCGTCGTCGTCCAGTCCATGGTCAGATTAGGCGTCGCCGACACGCCGCCGGCCTTGATGCGCGCCGGCCAGCGCGCCACCAATGGTACCCGCAGACCACCCTCCAGCAAATCCATCTTGCCACCCACAAACGGCCAGTTTTTCGAGAAGCGCTCGCCGCCGTTGTCACTGGTGAAAACCACCAGCGTGTTGTCGTCAAGACCCTTCGCGGCAAGTGCAGCGAGAATGCGCCCGATGCCCTCATCCATGTGATGAATCATGCGCCAGTATTTGTCGAGCGAACCGCCATCGTTGTGACTGATGCGCGGCGTGATGCGGAGAGCCTCCGCAGCATCATCGCGCGTCTCCCACGGCCAGTGCGGCGCGGTGTAATGCACCGACAGCAGAAACGGCTGCTCAGACGATTGCTTGGAAATCCAGTTC
Source organism: Burkholderiales bacterium (assembly GCA_043753585.1). GTDB lineage: Bacteria > Pseudomonadota > Gammaproteobacteria > Burkholderiales > Casimicrobiaceae > Casimicrobium. Next base: position 4,216 of record JAYUWL010000085.1, on the reverse strand, counting down.
ACCGCGCGGTCACTCACAAGGTCAGTGAAATACCCGTCCTCATGCACCTCGGTTTCGTTCACACACAAGGATTCGCGCGGCGTGCATGATTTGTGGGAGAACGAAACCGAGGTGCATGAGGACGGCTATTTCACCGACCTCGTGAGTGACCGCGCGGTGAACTGGATTTCCCGGCAACAGTCCGAGCAGCCGTTTCTACTGTCGGTGCATTACACCGCGCCGCACTGGCCGTGGGAGACGCGCGATGATGCCGCGGAGGCTCTCCGCATTACGCCGCGCATCAGTCATAACGATGGCGGGTCGTTGGACAAATACTGGCGCATGATTCACCACATGGATGAGGGCATCGGGCGCATTCTGGCGGCGCTGGACGCGAAGGGTCTGGCGGAGAACACGCTGGTGGTTTTCACCAGCGACAACGGCGGCGAGCGCTTCTCGAAAAACTGGCCGTTTGTGGGCGGCAAGATGGACCTGCTGGAGGGTGGTCTGCGGGTGCCGCTGGTGGCGCGCTGGCCCGCGCGCATCAAGGCGGGCGGCGTGTCGGGGACGCCGAACCTGACGATGGACTGGACGGCGACGATGCTCCGCGCGGCGGGCAGCGTGGATGCTCCGGATGCACCGCTGGATGGCGTTGATCTTGCGCCGGTGCTGGCCGATCCGTCATTGAATCCGCCGCGAAAACTGTACTGGCGCATGAACCACCGCAAGCAGCGCGCGCTGCGTGATGGGCGCTGGAAGTATTTGATGGTGGATGCGCACGAATATCTGTTTGATGTGGAGACGGACGCTCGCGAAAAAGCCAATATGGCCAAACGCGAACCGGAGCGGCTTGTGGCGATGCGCGCCGATTGGGAGGCGTGGGCTTTGAGCATGCCGGGGATTCCGGAGGATGCGAAGGTGCATTTGGTTTATGGCGAAGCGGATATTCCGAGACCGACGGGTTGATTAAATGCAAAGGCAGCGCCGCTGGCGCGGCTAAACTTTGCGCATGCCCCACACCGCTATAACCGCCTCAACCGCTTTGAAAGCCTTGGCCACTGCCTCGCAAAGCCAGCGCCGCGAAACCTTCACAATTACCGAACTGGCCGATGAATTTGCGCTGACCACGCGGGCCATTCGGTTTTATGAGGATCAGGGCTTACTCTCGCCCGAACGACGCGGCACCCGGCGCATTTACAGTCAGCGAGAACGGGTGCGGTTAAAGCTGGTGCTGCGTGGCAAGCGCCTGGGCATGAGCCTTGCCGACATCGCGGGCATTCTTGATCTGTATGACGCCGACCCGAGCGAGCGGCCGCAGCTGGTGAAATTTCTAGAAGTGCTCGGATCGCGGCGAGTGCTGCTGGAGCAGCAGCGCGAAGATATTGATGTGGTGCTAGAAGAGATATCCAGCATTGAACGCGATTGCCGCAGACGGCTCAAGAATTCGGCCACTTCATGATTTCGGACCTTCGTCAACCCAGGTCGGCGGCCAGCACTTACGTTGACGTTAACGTCAACCTGCAAGCTAGAATGCACTCATGATCACGCCACAAAAAACCGCCGATATTCTGTCAATTTTCAATGCGCAAGGCGCGTTGAAATTGATCGGTGCGCGGTTGACCGAAATTGATGAAGGCGTGGCTGAGTTCGAGGTGGAGTTTCGACCTGAACTGTCGCAGCAAAACGGCTTCTTTCACGCGGGCATCATTGGCACGCTGGTTGACACCGCAGGCGGCTGTGCAGGCGCGACGCAAATGCCGCCTGGTACAAATGTGCTGACGGTCGAATTCAAGCTGAATTTGCTCGCGCCGGGCGACGGCGAAAAGCTGCGCGCACGCGGCGAAATCATCAAATCGGGACGCACTTTGACCATCACTCAGGGCAAAGTGTTTGTCACCAAGAACGGCGCCGAAACGCTCTGCGCCTTGATGCAGCAGACGTTGATTGCGATACCGCAAAAGTAGATTTTTTAGGAGGCCACTATGCACGTCCCCCATCTTAAATTCGATCTCGGCGAAGACATCAATATGCTGCGCGAATCGATCGCAGCGTTTGCGGCCAATGAGATCGCGCCGCGTGCTGCGGAGATCGATCGCGGCAATCAATTTCCGATGGATTTGTGGCAGAAGATGGGCCACCTCGGCATTCTCGGCATCACGGTGCCCGAGGAATATGGCGGCGCCGGCATGGGCTATCTCGCGCACTGTGTGGCAATGGAAGAAATCAGCCGCGCCAGCGGATCGGTGGGCTTGTCGTATGGCGCGCATTCAAACCTGTGTGTGAACCAGCTCAAAATTAACGGCAGCGAAGCGCAGAAGAAAAAATACCTGCCCCAGCTGATTTCCGGTGAACATATTGGTGCTCTTGCGATGAGCGAACCGGGCGCGGGTTCGGACGTGGTGAGTATGAAGCTGCGCGCTGATCTCAAGGGTGACCACTATGTCTTAAATGGCAACAAAATGTGGATCACCAACGGCCCGGATGCCGACACGCTGGTGGTCTACGCCAAGACTGACGCGAACCTTGGTTCACGTGGCATCACAGCATTCATCGTTGAAAAAGGTTACCCAGGCTTTTCGACGGCGCAAAAGCTTGACAAGCTCGGCATGCGCGGCAGCAACACCTGTGAACTGGTGTTTCAGGACTGCATCGTGCCTGCTGAGAACGTGCTGAAGGAAGTCGGCAAAGGCGTCAACGTATTGATGAGCGGGCTTGACTACGAGCGCGCGGTGTTGGCGGGTGGGTCGGTCGGGCTGATGGCGGCTTGCTTCGATGTGGTGCTGCCGTATGTGCATGAGCGCAAGCAGTTCAACCAGTCGATTGGCGAATTTCAGCTGATGCAGGGCAAGCTGGCGGACATGTACGCGACGTTTTCCGCAGCGCGTGCCTACCTGTACGCGGTGGCAAAGGCCTGTGACCGCGGCGAAGTCACGCGAAAAGACGCCGCTGGCGTGATTCTTTATTGCGCCGAAAAGGCGACCTGGATGGCGGGTGAGGCCATTCAGGCACTTGGTGGCAACGGCTACATCAACGATTACCCCACTGGGCGCATCTGGCGCGACGCCAAACTCTACGAAATCGGCGCGGGTACCAGTGAAGTGCGTCGTATGTTGATCGGACGCGAACTGTATAACGAGACAAAATAAGGGCTGTCACCGCATTAGCCTGGATTGGGGCCACTCTCTGATCCCCGTTCGCCCAGAGCCAACGGACAGTTGGTGATGTCTTAAAAAATATCGACTCATGAAATCTCTCGCTCACTTATTTGCCAACAACCGCGCTTGGGTCAAGTCCGTGCTCGCTGATGACCCCGAGTTCTTCGAGAAACTCAAGCATCAGCAACGGCCCGAATATTTGTGGATCGGCTGCTCCGATTCGCGGGTTCCGGCTAATCAGATTATTGGATTGCCACCCGGCGATATTTTTGTTCACCGCAATGTTGCTAACGTGGTGGTTCATACCGATTTGAATTGCCTTTCTGTGCTGCACTTCGCCGTGGAAATTCTTCAGGTCAAACACGTGATGCTGGTCGGTCACTACGGTTGCAGCGGTATTGCGGCCGCACTCGATGGCGAACGGCTGGGTATTTCCGACAATTGGTTGCAGCACGTTCGCGACACCTTTGAGCACCATCGCGCTGACCTCGAAGCGCTGCCAGATCGGGCGTCAAAACTGCGCAAACTCTGTGAGTTACATGCGGCCGAGCAGGTGGTGAATCTCGCCCGCACCACCGTCGTACGCGACGCCTGGGCGCGCGGGCAGCCGTTGGTGCTGCACGGCCTTGTGTATGGTATTGAAGACGGTTTATTGCGCAGCCTTGGGCTGGAATTAAGCGGGCCGGGCGACGTCCGCGCACAGGTCGCCACCGCGATTGCTGCCATCCACGAACGTGACGGCGGCATGCTGCCGACGGGCTTATGACGCGCAATCACTGGATGCTGCTGGGATTCTTCCTCGCCATCATCGGCATGTTTGGCTTCGCCGTCGCGCCTGTGCCAGCGCGCATCATGCTGTGGCTGGGTGTTGCGTTGGCGTGGTTCGGCATGGCCGTGGCGTTGCAGCAGCGGCCTTGGCCAGCGCTTGGAAAGGTGTTGTTGCAAATACTGATTGGTGCCGCGGCGCTGGCCATCGCCATGACGGCCACGCGACTGTCGCTGGCCGGTATTGCGCTGGCTGCGCTGCTCGGTGCTGTCATTGGGGCGTTTGCGTCACAATGGAGTTTGTGGATTTCACGCCG
>JAYUWL010000084.1:0-2021 GCA_043753585.1 Burkholderiales bacterium | reverse complement strand
TCGTCCGTAACGCATGGACATTCGCCGACGCCCACACGCTATCGTGGTTTGACGCGCTTATTGTGCAGGCAGCCATCGACTCGCGCTGCACGACGCTTTACAGCGAAGACTTACAACACGGACAAAAGTTTGGCGGGCTTGAGGTGGTTAATCCGTTTGTTTAGCGAATGGTCCCAACGGGGGCTCGTCGATGCCCGCCGCGAGATGGCGAGTCGAAAACCGCAAGCGATACGACTTGCGCCTGCTACAAGACTTGCCGCACTACCCCTGTGCCGATGTCTCGCCCCGCCCAAACGGAGAATGACGCGCCGACCGGAAAGTGTGGAAGAGCTGCCTCAGGAACAAGAAACTGAATACCAAAAGTACCGCTACGCCCGCCCGGTGCGAGCGACGTCGGAGTTGCAACAAACCAGCGGACTGTGAATGATTCCTCCGCTACGGAAAGTATGCCGCGATATACGCCGGACGTGATGGAGTTCAACAGTCCGCCATCTTCCGTCGATGACAACGTAATTTCCACAACGATTTCAGGCGTAACAGGCGCAGACACCCCCTACTCCCGCCACCCACTCGTAATTGGATACCGCCAGTCGCGTCCATACGCACGCGGAGTCACGCGCGGGCCGACGGGTGCCTGTCGCCGCTTGTATTCGTTGATGCGCAGCAGGCGCACCACCTTGTCGACGTCCGCCGCTGGCAGGCCTCTGAGTTTGATGTCGGCCGCCGAGAGGTTGTGCTCCATGTAGAGCGACATGATCTCATCCAAGATCGGGTATTCGGGTAGCGAGTCCTGATCGGTCTGGTCGTTCCTCAGCTCGGCCGAGGGCGCGCGCGTGATGACGCGCTCGGGGATTACGCGGCCGAGCGTGTTGCGATAGTTCGCGAGTTCGTACACCAGCTCCTTGTCGCAATCCTTGAGAACGCCGAAGCCGCCGGCCATGTCGCCGTAGAGCGTGGCGTAACCCGTGGTCATCTCGCTCTTGTTGCCGGTGGTGAGCACGAGATTGCCGGTCTTGTTCGAGATGCCCATAAGGATGGTGCCGCGAATGCGCGATTGCAGGTTCTCCTCAGAGGCGTCCTCCGCATAGCCCTTGAACTGGTCAGCGAGCGCCGCCTCGAATGCAACGTAGACCGGCTCAATGGGAATTTCATCGTAACGAATGCCCTGAATGCCGGCCATCCAGCGCGCGTCCTCCAGGCTGATGCTGGCGTTGAATTTTGACGGCAGCATGACGCAGCGCACACGGTCGCGACCGAGCGCGTCGACCGCGATGGCGAGCACCACGGCGGAATCGATTCCACCAGACAAGCCGAGCACGATGCCGGGAAAGCGGTTTTTGTTGATGTAGTCCTTCACCGCGAGCACAAGCGCCGCGTAGACGTCGGCGGCGGTTGACGGCAGGCTGTTGTAGCGAACGGGTCTGGGTGCTTGGTCCTCAAACTCGACGACTGCAGTTGCTTCAACAAACCCCGGCAACCGCTGCGTCACTTCACCCTTGCCATTCATCACGAACGATTGCCCATCGTAAACAATTTCGTCCTGACCGCCAACCAGATTGCAGAAGATCATCGGCAAGCCCTGCTCTTTAGCCCGCTCGCGGCACGCGGCCTCACGCGCAGCAAGATGCTCGGAGTCGTACGGCGAACCATTGATCACGGCCAGCACCTGCGCGCCCGCCTCACGCGCAAGCGCTGCGGACCGCGCCAGCCACACATCCTCGCAGATCAGCACGCCAACGCGCACGCCGCCCGCTTCAAACACGGTTGCGCTGTTGCCGTGCTGAAAGTAGCGTTTGTCGTCAAACACCGAGTAGTTAGGCAATTCCATCTTGCGATAAATCGCCTCGATCTTGCCGCCGCGCAGCACCGCGGCAGCGTTGTAAAGGCCAATTTCATCGCGCCACGGCGTGCCGACGATAGCTGCGAGTTTTGGCGGAAGCTTCGCGGCTAGCGCTTCGACTTCGGCTTTGCAGGCGGCAATGAATGCGGGCCGAAGCAGCAGGTCTTCCGGCTGGTAGGAG